>DAIPJJ010000097.1:0-15675 GCA_036770325.1 Terriglobales bacterium | reverse complement strand
CTGTGCCCCTGCCCGAGGGTGTGAATGGCCCGAACGCGCTCACCGTGGATCCCACTTCGCCCGAGCGCCTGTATCTCGCGGCATGGGCACGTGCTTCGGGCGTCCACGGCGATGGCGGCGGGATTTACCTTTCGACGGATGCGGGCAAAAGCTGGAAACAGATTTTGGATGGCGACCGCCACGTTTATGACGTCACGATCGACCCCAATGACGCGAATACCCTCTATGCTGCGGGATTCGAATCATCGGCGTGGCAGTCGAAAGATCGCGGCGAGCATTGGGGACGTATTCCCGGATTCAACTTTAAATGGGCTTATCGGGTCATTCCTGATCCGGTTGATCGAAGCAAGATCTACGTTTCAACTTTCGGGGGAAGCCTGTGGCACGGTTCACTAGAGGGGAAAGACGAGCCGTTGGACATTGCAACGCCAGAACTGCAGCCTGGCCGCAAGCTTGGTGAGTGAGAGGCTCGGGTATTTGACAGACATCAGTCTTCGCTCAGAGAGGAAGTAGTGACGTTCAGTACAACTGTGGGATCTTCTGACTGGCTCCAGCAGCTTTGCGATCGGCAGCCCGAAGCTGCGAAGCTGTTGCTAACGCCTGCGGATCAACAAAAGCAACGGGGATACTTTCACACGTTGCGCGAAATTCTGCAGCAGCCCTCTACCTGGATAAAAACTTCGGAACAGATGGTTCATCTGGCCTCGACGCTTGCGCCCTTGCTGGCCGGAATTTGCAACCTGAATCTGACAGGCTCGGGAAGTTCCGAATATGCCGGCGATTGTGTGCGTTTTCTCCTGCAGAGCCGCCTGGGCGTAAGTGCGATTGCGGTAGGCGGCGGCGTGCTTTTGACAAATGGAATCCAGTCACTTCCTCCAGAGCGTCCGGGGTTGGTAGTCTCACTGGCCCGCTCAGGCGATAGTCCGGAGAGCGTTGGCGCCCTGTCTTTGCTCCTGGAGATGGATCCCGGCTTTCGACATCTAGTCCTGACGTGCAACAAGAATGGAAAGCTGGCGACAAAATTTCGCGGTCATTCCGGCGTGCAGGTAATCGCTCTCGATGATGCAACTAACGATCGCAGCCTGGTAATGACCAGCAGCTTCACAAATATCGTCGTCGCAGCTCTGTCTCTGGGGTTTCTGGATTCGCTTGAACTCTACCAGGAGAAGTCCCGCCAGTTGAGCGCAACGGCGATTCACTTGTTAGGGGAACATTTCGACACTATCAGCCGTGCGGCCAGATCCAACTTCAAGCGTGCGGTGTTTCTCGGCACTGGTTCTCGATTTGGCGCCGCCCGCGAAGCCGCCCTCAAAATGCTGGAGATGACTGCCGGAAAAATCAGTGCCATGCCTGAAACCTATCTCGGTCTTCGGCATGGCCCGATGAGTTACGTGGACGCTAACACGATAGTCGTTTGTTTCCTCTCTTCGAACCACACAGCCAGAGCGTATGAATGCGACTTGTTACGCGAACTTGATCAGAAAAAGTTAGGATCGTTCAAGCTGATTTTGGGCGAAGACGTGCCCGAGGATGTTGTTCGCGAGCAGGACGTTATTCTCAACTCCCCCGGGCTGAACGATCTGGGCGATGATTGGGCGGCGGTAGTTGATGTCATGGTGGGGCAATTGCTCGGCTTTTTCCGCTGTCTGCATGAAGGCTTGCGCCCGGATTCGCCTTCGGAGAGCGGCGTCATCAACCGAGTAGTGCAAAGTTTCGAACTTCATCTACCAGGGACTATGAAAAGCAAGCAAAGTCCCTCAAGGAGCGAAAAGTGATTAGTCGTCGGCAATGGCTTCGTGCTTTGGGTTTAACGGTTGGGGCATCTGCATCGGTGAGCGCCGGTTCTGGGCGTGGGCTTGCCGCACAGGAGAAGAGCGATGCCCCCAACAAAGGGCGTCTCGCTCTTGAGGACTACGAGCCCAAGAGCATGCTGCACGTTGCCGAGACACACGTCGCCAAGGCGCGATTTCCCGCTGTCGATTTTCATACGCATATTTCGGTTTCGGCAAAATCCGAAAACGGCGTTGAGCTGGCTGCGGAAAGAAAGTATTTGGGAACGCCGGATGAATTGCTCGCCGTGATGGATCGGAAGAACCTTCGCGCCATGGTGAACTTGACAGGTGGCTTTGGCAGCGGCCTCGTGGACGCGGTCAATAAATACGACAAAAAATTCCCCGGCAGGTTCTACACCATGACGGAGCCGAGTTATCCGAGGTTCTTGGAGCCGAACTACCCACGCATTCAGGCTGATGCTATTGCTCAGGCGCATCGCGATGGCGCTCGGGGCTTGAAAATTTTAAAAACCCTGGGTCTCTATCTGCGCGAGAACATCACTTCGGGAAAGCTCGTGAAGATTGACGATCCGCGATTCGATCCCATGTGGGACGCCTGTGGACAGTTGAATATGCCGGTCGCGATTCACATTTCTGATCCGATTGCGTTCTTTACTCCGACTGATCGATACAACGAACGCTACGAAGAGCTGAACAACCATCCCGATTGGTCGTTCTATGACCACGATTTCCCGAGCAATGCAGAGTTACTGGAGGCGCGAAACCGGGTGATAGCGCGACATCCAAAAACGCAGTTTGTGGTCTTGCATGTCGGTAACTTCTCTGAAGATCTGGCGAACGTGTCCGAGAATCTCGACCGCTTTCCCAATATGGCGGTCGACATTGCCGCACGTATCGGCGAACTAGGCCGGCAGCCGCGCACCTCGCGCAAGTTCTTCGACCGCTACCAGGACCGGATTCTTTTCGGGACCGATGCCACCCCGCACGGCGACGAATTTCCGCAACAGGTGTTCAACGACAAGCTGTACGAAATCTATTTCCGCTTCCTCGAAACCGACGACGAGTATTTCGACTACGCACCGGCGAAGGTTCCTCCGCAGGGAAGGTGGCGGATCTACGGAGTCAATTTGCCGGAGTCCATCCTGCATAAGGTTTATAACCAGAACGCAGCTCGGATCCTTCAAATCACGGTATGAGGCAAGTCGCGCTTTTCGCCGCAAGCCTGCTGCTGTTGTCGTGTGTGTCGCTGGGTCAGGTGCGGGTTTGGCAGGGCACTCTGACGCTTCCAACTTACGAAGAAGGTGCGCCTGACCCCAATCCTCCGTTCGATCAATACGCGAATAATCGCTTCAACTATCCGTACACGCTGCGTCACAATCTCACCAATAAACGAGTCAATCACCCCTGGCGCGCGCTGTTTCTGGAGAACGAATACCTGAAGTGTTCCGTGCTGCCCGACATCGGCGGACATCTTTATACCTGCATCGACAAGATCAGCGGCCAGCCGATGTTCTATGCGAATCCTTCTATCAAGAAGGCAGATGTTTCCTATCGCGGCGCGTGGGCCGCGTTCGGTATCGAGTTTAATTTTCCGGTCTCACACAACTGGGTCACGATGTCGCCGGTCGATTTTGCATTCCATCAAAACAGTGACGGCAGCGCATCCGTGCAAGTGGGAAGCGTTGATCGGGTTTATGGAATGCAGTGGACGGTGGAGCTAGCTCTTCGTCCGCACTCCACCGTCCTTGAAGAGCGCGTGACGCTCAACAATCGTAGCGATGCAAGACATCGCTTCTACTGGTGGAACAACGCCGGAGTTCAGGTCTGGGACGATTCACACATCGAATATCCCATGCGCTTCGCAGCCAGCCATGGCTTTCGCGAGGTTCAGCCATGGCCCATCGAGGCTGACGGGACTGACCTGAGCATCATCAAGAATCACACCAAGGGGCCGGTTTCTTTATTTGTTCATGGCAGCCGCGAACCATTCATGGGAGTCTGGCATCCTCACACCAACACCGGGGTAGTTCACTACGCAGATTACGCGCAACTTCCCGCGAAGAAAATCTGGTCTTGGGGCGTTGACGCCGACGGACTCGACTGGCGCAAAGCGCTTTCAGACAACGACAGCGGATATGTTGAAGTGCAGGCCGGGTTGTTTCGCAATCAGGAAACGTATGCGTTTCTCGAGCCTCGCCAGACTATTGCTTTTTCCGAATACTGGATGCCAGTGCGCGAGATCGGCGGAATCTCACGCGCCAACCTTGCTGGCGTCGTGCACTTGAGTCGGCACGACAGCACACTCATTGCTGGGCTGAATGTGAACCAGCCGGTAACCGGTGCTACGATCGCGATTCTTGCGGGCGAGCGGAGCGTGTTCCAAACGAAGGCTGACCTGATTCCCGCGCATACCTGGTCGCACGAAATTCCAAATGCCGATGCAAGCCAGAAGTACACGTTGGAATTGCGGGATTCGAAGAACTCCGTCCTTTTGCGCCACACAGAAGGCCAGTATGACTGGACACCGCTGGACGAAATTCACGTCGGACCGCAGCCTTCATATCGCTTTCCCGATGCGAGTGCGCGAACAGAAGACGATTGGGTTGCCTTAGGAAATGACGACGAACTCAACGGCCGGCTTTTGCAGGCTTTGCAGCATTACGAGGAAGCCCTGCAGAAATTTCCTGATAGCTTTGCCTTGCACAAAGCAGCGGGACGTCTTTCTGCCACCCTTCTTCGGTACAGCGAAGCGAAGGAAAATCTTGAAATCGTTCACGCGCGCGACACTTCTGATCCGGAAATTTCCTACTATCTCGGAGTCGCTCTCGGCGGGCTCGGAGATGCTCGCAATGCGCGAAGCGCTTTCGAAGCTGCTTATCGCTCGCCGGAATTTCGCTCTGCCGGTGCTCTACGCCTCGCAGAACTTTCGGGTGGAGAAGGCAAACCGAGCGAGGCCGAGTCCTATTTAAGAGATGCGGCGCGTTCCGCTCCCGATGACATGCGTGTCGCCGAGGAGCTGAGTGCAGTACTTGCCGCAAATCATAAGAACGAAGAATCGCAGCGAATCGCCCAGCGGTGGTCTCTGCGATTTCCCGAGAATTATTTCTTACTTGAGCAATTGGGAAAGCCCGACCTGCTTCACCTCGTGGACGATGCGCAGCGCGTTCTAAACGTCGCCTCCGAGTACATGCGATTAGGTCTGTATTCGCCGGCGCTAGAGGTTTTATCTCGCAAATATCCCCCCGCCGTTCCGGACCAAACCGAACCTGGAACGCTTCCGCCCAATCAACATCCAATGGTCGCCTACTTCCGCGGATACTGTCGCGAGAAGCTTGGCCAGTCTGCTTCCGATGATTTCAGCGAAGCGTCGAAACTTTCGACCGCATATGTTTTCCCGAGCAGGGCAACAGAACTCGCAGTGCTGAAATCTGCCTTGCATGCCAATCCAAACGATGCAACCGCACATTACCTGCTTGGCACGCTTTACTTTTCTCGTGGAATTACAGATGAAGCGCTTTCCGAGTGGGCGTTGGCGCGAAAGGTCAATCCAAAGATTCCGGTTCTGGATGCCAGCATGGGTCGCGCCCTCCTGCACGTAAAAAACGATCCCCAGCAGGCGCTCGAAATTTTCCAGGAAGGCATGACTGTTGATCCTGCCAACGTTGAGCTTTACACGGGAATCGATCAGGCCCTGAGCATTCTCGATCGTCCTGCCCAGGAGCGCGTTGCTGCGCTCAAGCGTTATCCCGATCAGGCGAAAATGCCCTCGGCGCTTACTTACGAACTTATCTTGAACTTAGCAGAAGCTGGTGACTACGACGCCGCCAATGGTCTCTTTCGCAATCGATTTTTCGAGCGCGAAGAGGGCGGCACCAACGTCCGCCAGGTTTGGATTGAAGTGCAATTGCAGCGCGCCTTGTCGCTTGCGAAAGCGGGCAAATGCTCCGATGCAGAGTCCGCCGCCGACCATTTAGCGTCACCGGTTCCGGATTTGACGTTTACGCATGATGGCCTCGAACCGTTGCTGCAATCTGCACGCACCAACTATCTGCTGGGAATTTTACACAAGACCTGTAATCAACCTGAAAAAGCGGAAGCAAGTTTCCGCCGTGCAACTGAAGGAACAAGTTTAGAAGACGCCGTCTGGGCGAATCGCGCCTCGCGCGAACTGCCAGGCTACGAGCAGTCGGCTGCGAAAGAAAAACTGGAATCCATTCTCCAGCGCACCCGCAGCACCAGCGAAACCAGCTCACATACCGGCTGGTGGTCGTACAACACTGGCATTCTTGACCTTGAATTAGGCGATACGCAGCGGGCGGAAACCGAGTTCCGCAATGCGTTCCTATACCCTGACCAGATGTTGACCTATCACCTGACTCGTCTTGCCATGGAGGCGAAGACCCCGTAGTCCTTCGTCAATCCTGGGAAGTCGTTGTAAAGACCGCCGAAGATGCCCCAGCCGGCTTTGGCGCGGCCGGAGATCGCCGCACGAACCAGAGTCCGGCGCTGATCGTAATCGTCAGGGCAGTGAACCAGACGATTGTCGCTCGCTGATTCGGTGGAGCGGTAAACAAAAGAATCAGGCTCAATAGTCCGATGCAGGCAACCGTTGTGCTTAGGAAGCGGAACACGGGCGCCGTGTAGTCCGGAGAATCTTTCAACTCGCGCGCCACATCCACAGGTGTATTCAGATTTCTGAACAAGCGCGCCCGCCCCGGACTGTCTCCTTTATCTAGCAATCCACTCAGGAAGAAAACTCCAAACGATGCCGGAATGATGATCGCGACTTGTTGAATCAGCGACCAGTCGAAAACAAAGGCCCCCAGGATGCCGAGCACCAATCCCGTAATGAACGACGCCATCCCAGACCACGGCGGCGTTCGACGGATTACAAGCCCGAGCAGTGCGGGCGGCCCATAGGCGAGCGAAATCAGAGTATTAAAGGTGAGCATGATGTCGAAAACACTCTTCCCGCTTGCTGCCATGCCTGCGGCCAGTACAGTCGTTGTCGCGCCAATCAGGAATGTCGTAATCCAGCCCACAACCAGAAGCTCGCGCTCTCCGGCATTCTTGCGGAAGAGAGTTTGGTAGACATCCTTTGAGAGAATCGCCGACTTCAGGTTGAACTGAGCGGAAAGATTCGCCATAGTGGCGCTGAACATCGCAGCCAGCATCACGCCGATCAGACCGTGAGGCAACAACGTCAGGCTCGCAGTTGCATAGGACGCCTCGGCAGCGTTGGCCACGTGCGGCCAAATCGCGCTGAGATTCGGATAAACAACCCGCATTGCCATGGGCGGAAGAAACCAGAGGAATGCCCCTGCGAAAAATAACCCAGCGCACAACAAAGCTACCTTGCGCGAAGAGCGTTCATCGTCAACGCTGAAATACCGCTGCGCCATCGCGCTGGTGTTGTACCCGAATGAAACCATGATGGTCCACGACACTATGTAAATCCAACCGAACTCGCCGGTGAGGTGGAGAGTTTTCATCTGCGGCGGTAGCGAGTGCACCAATCCCGAAAGCCCGCCCACCCTGGCGAGAGAGGCAAATACCAGCACCAGGCAAAACGGCAGCAGGATCGACGCCTGCAGGAAGTCGGTCATCACCACGGCCCAGAGTCCGCCGATCACGCAGTAAAAAACGATCAATGCGCCCGCGCCGATGATTGTCCATGTCACGGGCAGTCCGCAAGCCGACGAAATGAAAAGGCTGAGCCCATATAGTGTGCTGGCGCTGGTGAAGAGTTGAAAGAAAATCGTTACCCAGGAAAAAGTCTGGTGCGTTGCAGGGTTGAACCGATCAGAAAGATATTCCATCACGGTGGTGATGCGGGTACGACGCCATCGCGCGGCAAAAACGAAATAGCCTAACAGGAAGCTCGCCGCGTTCCCGAGATAGAGTCCGATTGCCGCGATCCCTGCCTGATATGCAACCCCCGCTGCGCCAGTGAAAGTCCAGGCGCTGAATCCGGACATGAAGCAACTCAGTCCGGCGACCAACCAGGGAATCCGGCTTCCGCCTCGAAAATACTCGACTGCGCTGCGGTTGAAGCGCATTACATAAAGACCGACTACGACCATCAGCAGGCTGTAAATGCCGATCACGGAGTAGTCGACCGCGTTCGCGCTATTCATTCGCTTTCTTATACTGTCTTTTCTGGTTTATTGGAAGCAAAATAAAAAGAAAAAGTAAGTAATCGCTGGTCAGCGATGGTAAACTGTTCGCCCGATGCGTCCTCGTGTTCTGGTTTCGGCTGGGCAGGATTTATTCGCTTCCTTCTTTCCACCCGGTCACCGGGCCAGGCTGAGCCGGTCCTTTTCGTGGAAGCTAATAGAATCTGCCCGGCTGAGCCCCGAATTCAAACGCGAACTTGCCGCCGCTGACGGCTTGATTACAACCTGGGACAGCCCGAATCTCGATCGAGACCTGCCGCGTATTGCACCCAAGCTGCGAATCATTGCGCACTGCGGCGGGGAAGTGAAACGAAAATTCGCGGCAGAACTTTTTGGAAGGTTAACAATAACCAACGCAGCCGATCCCATGGCGCGTGCCACCGCGGAACTTGGCGCCGCTTTCCTCACATATTGTGCCCGCGATGTGGATCACTATCGCGAAGGATTGCGCAAGCACTCAAATCGAATCTACTCGGACGTTCACGTTCACGGTACGCCCGAAGGCCTGGCTGGAAGGGAAGTGGCCATGATTGGTTTCGGCCGGGTGGGCAGGGCACTCGTCGATCTCATGCGCGGCTTCGATCTCCGCTGGATTGTCTACGATCCCTTTGCGCCTCGTGCGTTGACGCGAGACTATCCGGTTGTCTTCACCGAGCTTCGACCGCTGTTGCGCCGTGCGCATCTGCTGGTCCTGACTGCCGCACTCACGGATAAGACGCGCGGTCTCCTCGACCGCAGAGCGGTGGCCTTATTGCCGGACGGAGCGACATTGATCAACATCGCACGCGGGGGACTCGTCGACCTAGGCGCACTGACTAAAGAAGTCAAAAACGGCCGGCTGCGTTGTGCGTTAGATGTTACCGATCCAGCAGAGCCTTTGCCGGTCGGTCATCCGCTCAGGAGGGCGGCTAGGGCAATCGTAACGCCACACATCGCCGGAGGTGGCCGCGATGTTCGCGAGAAGATGGCCGAAGTCGTGATCAACGATCTCGAAAATTTCTTTCGCGGCAAGCCGGTGAGAAATCGAGTAACGAAAGCCATGTTGCAACGAATGACCTGAATCGGACGATGAAGATTTGCTTTTCAACTCTCGCCTGCCCCAATTGGACGCTGCCAGAGGTCGTCGAAATTGCCGTGCGTTGCGGCTATGACGAATTGGAACTGCGATTTTTGGAAGGAGAAGACTCGCTTTGGAAACTCGCCGCGTTCAAGGGACCGGGGTTGATTGCGACTAAATCTCTTTTGCAGGACAGCGGCTTGACCGTCGCATGCATCGGCACGAGTTGTCGTTTTCACTTCCGTAGTGGAAGAGAGAGGCAGCAGTGGATTGACGAAGGTAAGCGGATGACGGAACTCGCCGCGCAGCTCGGCTCACCGGGAATTCGCGTTTTCGGCGACAAAATACAGCCGGGCGCCACTCGGGAGGAGACTCGGGATTGGATCGCAGAAGGGATTCGACATTTGGCCGAAGAAGTTGAACTCTCGGGAGTAGGCGTTTGGCTCGAAAGCCACGGAGACTTTGCTTCCTCCGCAGAAACGCTGCGAATCCTCCGCGATGCAGGAGGGTCGAATCTAGGTGTTGTCTGGGATCCTGCAAATGCTTTCACTGATGGCGGCGAAGATCCGGTGCCCGCGGCTAAAAAGTTCGGCGAGGCTCTTCGACACGTACATCTCCGCGACCTCAATTGCGTCGACGGGAAATGGCATCCGGTGCTAGCAGGAGAAGGCAAATTCCCGCTGCGAGAAATCGTAGCGGAGCTTCGAAGATTGAATTATGACGGCTTCTGCTCGTTTGAGTGGGAGAAGAAATGGCTGCCGGAACTGGCTGAACCGGAAATCGCTATCCCGCAGTTTGCGGAATGGTTTCGACAACAATGACCGTTAAGACACAAATCGCGACGGACAAACTCCGGCTCATAAGGACGTCAGACCTTGTTGACGCTTTCCAACTTTCCGCCGCCGCCGGATGGAACCAGACACTCGAAGACTGGCGCATGCTGCTCGATATCTCACCGCAGGGATGTTTCGGAATTGAGGTTGACGGTAAGCTCGTGGCAACAACAACGGTCGTACGCTACGAGAAGCAGCTTGCGTGGATCGGCATGGTACTGACGAAAACTGAATATCGAGGACGTGGTTTCGCGCGCCGGTTACTCGCATACGCTCTGGAATACGTAGATTCATTGCAGATCAAGACCCTGAAATTGGACGCAACCGAGCAGGGCAAACCTTTGTATGAAAGATTCGGATTTCATGCAGAGCAGCCAATCGAAAGATGGTCTCGTCCGGGCGATGCAAGCACAATTTCCTCAGCAACGGACTCGGGATTGAAAAGCAGTCTGCTTGATCTCGATCGCGAGGCATTCGCTGCAGACCGCGGCCCACTATTGAAGACATTGTCCGGGCGGGGCGCCGCTTATCAGGCTTCCACGGGTTTTCTGTTCACCAGGCCGGGCCGCGTGACGGCCTACCTGGGCCCCTGCGTAGCTTCTGATTCGGAAGCTGCCCGCAGCTTGATCGCTGAAGCTCTCAGCGAAACGCAGGATGCAAGCTGGTCCTGGGATCTTCTGCCGGAAAACAAGAATGCTGTCACTCTGGCCGAAGAGTTTGGCTTTTCCCCGCAGCGCTATCTCACGCGCATGGCGCGCGGCAAACCTCTGCGCGGAAACGAACGCATGATCTATGCAATTGCAGGTTTCGAGCTTGGATGATGACCACGATTGCCACAGTTGAAGAGTTAGAGGAGCGTCTGTCGCGTCCCACAGTCGCCGATGAAAAGGCCATGGCGGAGCTCAAAGGCGATCTGCTCATTCTTGGCGCCGGCGGCAAAATGGGCCCAAGCCTCGCGCTTCTCGCGCGTCGTGCGGCCGACCAGGCAAAAGCTAGAAAACGAATCATCGCAGTCTCGCGCTTCAGCGATGACACCTTGCGACAGCAGCTCGAAAAACAAGGAATCGAGATTATTTCTCTAGATCTGCTCGAGCCCGGCGCCCTCGCAAAGCTACCCGATGTTCCCAATGTCATCTTCATGGCTGCGCGCAAATTCGGCACCACCGGCTCCGCGCATTTGACCTGGGCGATGAACACGTTTCTTCCGGGACTAGTGGCCGAGCGATTCCGCAACTCCCGCATCGTTGCTTTCTCGACGGGCAATGTTTATCCGCTGCAGAAAGTGAGTGACGGTGGCGCGACCGAATCGACGCCGGTCAATCCACAAGGAGAGTACGCGCAATCGGCGCTCGGGCGCGAGCGAATGTTCGAATACGGTTCAAGCCACCGGGGTACGAAGGTCGCCATCTTACGCTTGAACTACGCCGTCGAACTGCGTTACGGAGTGCTCGTCGACATTGCTCAGGCGGTATTCGAGCGGCGTCCAATCGATCTGCGCATGGGCTTCGTGAATGTCATCTGGCAGGGTGACGCGAATTCTATCTGCCTGCGATCTTTCGCTCATTGCGCGTCGCCACCGTTTGTTCTGAACGTAACCGGCCCCGAACTTCTTTCCGTGCGCAAGATTGCCCAAGAGTTCGGCAACAAATTCGGCATCCAGCCGACGTTTGATTTTCAGGAGAGTGATACTGCTCTGCTCAGTAACGCCGCCAAGTCGCATCAACTTTTCGGATGCCCCTCAGTTCAGGTTTCCGAAATGATCGACTGGATCGCCGACTGGGTTGGCAATCGCCGAACGATGCTGAACAAGCCGACACATTTTTCCAGCCGGGACGGGAAGTTTTAATGAACGTTCGAGAAAAGTTGCTTTCCGGCCTGGTGATTCCCGCGCACCCGCTCGCGCTCACTGCCGAACGCAAGCTGGACGAACGCCATCAACGCGCTCTTACCCGCTACTATCTCGCAGCCGGAGCCGGGGGGATCGCTGTCGGTGTGCACACAACTCAGTTCACGATTCGCCATCCGAAGATCGGATTGCTGCAGCCAGTGCTCGAACTTGCGATGCAAGAAACGCGCGGCCGTGATGTAGTCAAGATTGCCGGAGTCTGCGGCAAACTACCGCAGGCGCAGAAGGAGGCCGAATTGGCTGCCTTGCTCGGCTACGATGTCGCGCTCCTGAGCCTCGCGGCTTTGCGCGATGAGCCGATTTCGAATCTGATCAGCCACGCGCGTGCCATCGCTTCGATCATTCCGGTCATGGGCTTTTACTTGCAACCAAGCGTCGGCGGTTGTCCTCTGCCGTATGAGTTCTGGCGGCAGTTGACTGAGATTGAAAATCTCGTTGCGATCAAGGTCGCCCCGTTTAACCGATATCAGACGATTGACGTTGCAAGGGCCCTCGCCGATTCCGGGCGCGCGAGTGAGATCGCACT
The DNA here is from genome assembly GCA_036770325.1 of Terriglobales bacterium. Taxonomy (GTDB): domain Bacteria; phylum Acidobacteriota; class Terriglobia; order Terriglobales; family Acidobacteriaceae; genus Gp1-AA145. Next base: position 3,384 of record DAIPJJ010000097.1, on the reverse strand, counting down.
TTATACCGGCAATGACGATCACATCATTCTTGATCTCTTGTCCGAGTTCAATTTCGGCGGCGAATCTGTGCGCTTCTCCGGCGGGCTGCTCGGGCAATGGGCGGTGTGGACCAGGACTGCCGTCTGTCATCTGGAGCGCGTTAAGCAGTCCTCGAAGCAAATTCCTTCTGATCTTTTCACGCTGGCGCACCAGTTAACCGACGCAAACGCCGCCATCTTCGATCCGGCACACAGTTTCCACGGCTGCATTCCAGGCATCAATGAAATCCTGCGCCGCCAGGGACTGCTGCAGGGACGATGGTGCCTGGATCCGAACGAAGAACTTTCTCCGGGGCAGAGCGAGGAAATAGATCGCGTTTGCCAAGCGTACCCGGAACTGCAAGACACTGCTTTTGTCGAGGAGCATTTGGATGAATGGCTTGCTTAAGTGCCTGGCGCTCGTGCTCGCGTTTTCCGGCGCAGCATTCGCTACCGATCAACCGATTGAGAGCGTCCGGGCGTCGAAAGATATTGCCCTTAACACCAATCCGCGATCTCAATTCTGGCAGGGCGCGCGTCCGGTTTTTCTGCAACTTGACGTCCACGGAAATCCGGTCCCGAAGTACCGGACAGAAGTGCGCACACGCTGGACGGACAAATATCTTTACTTCCTATTCATTTGTCCATATCGGGAACTCAACCTGAAGCCCGATCCGAACACTTCGGTCGAAACCAATCAGCTCTGGAACTGGGACGTAGCCGAAGTATTTCTCGGCTCTGATTTCCAGAACATAAAGCGATACAAGGAATTTGAACTCTCGCCACAAGGCGAATGGATTGATCTCGACATCGATCTCAATAAGCCTCATCACGAAGACGGCTGGGTCTGGAACTCAGGATTCAAAGTTTCGGCGCGGATCGATAAGAAGGCGCACGTCTGGTACGGAGCAATGAAAATCCCGTACTCCGCGGTCGATACCAACCCGGCGGCTGCCGGAAACGTTCTGCGTGCAAACTTGTTTCGCAGTGAAGGGCCTGAATCCCGGCATCATGAAGTCACCTGGCATGCGCCAATGAGCAACACCTTTCACGTCCCAGAACGCTTTGGTCTGTACAAGCTTGTGGAAAAGTAACTAAGCAGATGTAAGTGGAGAGTATGCAACTCAATTTCATATCGAAGGTCTCATTCGCAAACTTCTTCACGTTTGGGTGGTGCCATGTCGTCTCTCTGTCCCTGTGCTCCGACATGGGAGCGCAGGAACCAAGATCAACTCAAAACCGCTGCTCTGCAGCTCTGTGAAGGAGAGATATGAAACTTCATCCCAATCGCTCGTCGTTTATCGCAGTTGCTGTTTTGTTGATGTTGTCGGGAGTTGGCTCTGCTCAAGCTGGGACCTGTGCCGGCATGTCTGTCGGGCAATTGACAAGCTTGAACGGTTTTGTCCCATTCCCTTCATCCAACCTTTGGAACACCGACATATCCGCCGCGCCGGTTGACCCAAACTCGGCGAACTACATCAACTTCATTGGATCAACCGTCACGTTGCATCCAGACTTTGGCTCGGGCACCTTTCACAACCAGACCATCGGAATCCCGTATCAAGTTGTGTCAGGAACTCAGGCGAAAGTGCCAGTTACCCTCGGAGCATTCTTCGACGAAAGCGACCCAGGACCGGACCCGATTCCTTCGAACGCCCTGATCGAGGGCTATCCCAAACCAGGCAACGGCGATCGTCATGTGCTCGTCCTCGAAAAAGACGGCTGCTGGTTGTATGAACTCTTCAATGCGGCAGTCAAGAGTGGAAAGTGGAGCGCGGATTCCGTTGCCATTTGGGACATGACCATCAACGATCAGCGCCCTTATACCTGGACTTCAGCCGATGCCGCTGGATTGCCTGTGTTCGTCGGCCTTGTACGGTATGACGAGGTGGCAGCAGGGGCGATCAACCACGCGCTTCGATTTACGGTACCCAGCAGCCAAAAGGCATTCGTTCTTCCTGCCACCCACTGGGCTTCAACGAACACCGATCCCAATGCACCGCCGATGGGCCTGCGGCTGCGGTTGAAAGCCAGCTTCGATATTTCGGGTTATCCGGCGGACGACCAGGTGATCCTGACCGCAATGAAAAAGTATGGATTGATTCTGGCCGACAACGGTAGCGCAATCTTCGTAAGTGGCGCTCCCGACAACCGCTGGAACAATACCGATCTCAATCTGCTCAAGCAGATCACCGCTTCGAACTTCGAGGTCGTGCAAACCGGTACCATCTACACGCCGGCGAATGTTCCCACCGGTCCTTCGCCGACGATCAGCAGTTTCACCGCAAATCCAACCAGCATCTCTGCGGGACAGCCCGTTACGTTGAGCTGGACCGTTTCAAACGGCGAGTACAACATCATCGATCCCACAGCCGGGCCGGTGCGAGGCACGAGCATTGTGATCAATCCGACCGCCACGACAACATATACTCTGTATTCCACAAATCAGTTTGGACGTACCACTGCAACGGCAACTGTGACTGTGCATTGAGCCGCGTTTGGTTTCTTTACTGTCAAGAATCAGCGAGCGGCGGGATCAAGGTCCCGCCGAATCGCTTAATCAGAGGCCCTGATTTGAGAGTTCTACTTCGAACAGCTTGCATCGTCGCGTTATGCGTGACTGCCAACATACTTGATGCTGCCGAAAATCCTCCCGCCGATGCATTCAGGGTTCTCCCGCCAATCTCAAAAGAGGGACCCACAATCACGCCATACCTGCGATATCAAACTGAACTTGCCTGGCAGCAGGATGAATTGCGACGGAAGCGCTGGGCCGGCGTGCACACCGAGCAAGATCTATTGCGCCTGCAGCACGAACTCCGCGAGCATCTTCTTGCAATGCTGGGCGGGCTGCCGACCGTTAAGACGCCGCTCAATCCGCAAATCACTGGCCACATTCCCATGCGAGGCTTTCATATTGACAAGGTGGTTTTCGAGAGCCTGCCACAGGTGTATGTTTCGGCGCTCGTGTATGTGCCGGATAATGGACGGAAGCATCCCGGCGTTCTGGTTCCTGCCGGGCATTCTCCGAACGGAAAGGCCTATTACCAGGCGCTGTGCCAACGGCTTGTGCAGCGCGGATACGTAGTCATCGCATGGGACCCTGTTGGCCAAGGCGAGCGCTCGCAATTCTGGGACGCCAAGAATCATAAGAGCCGTTACAACCTCATTTGCGCGGAGCACGCGATCTTAGGAAATCTGGCCTATCTTGCCGGGACTAATCTCGCACGTTGGGAAATTTGGGACGGCATTCGCGCCGTCGATTATTTGCTGACGCCGCATGCGGTGCGAGAGCGCGCGCATGCCCTCCTGCAGCTCGCCGCGCAAGACGCGCTTCCGCATTTTCGTTACGATGCCAACCGGCTT
>DAIPJJ010000096.1:0-15710 GCA_036770325.1 Terriglobales bacterium | reverse complement strand
GGCGACGCCATCCCCAAGTGCCTTAGAGAAGGTGTAGTTCGCCTGAAGCGTTACAAATCCAACATTCCTGCTCAAACTGGCTTGCAACGAGTCGTATTGAGCCTTTCCTGCGGTGACGCTTTGGGTGATGTTCTGATAGTTGGAGAACGGACGCACCGACTGTTGACATGAGGTATCCGTCGGACTGCATGACACATTGAACAATGCCCCCAGCGGAACGGCGTTGATATTCACAGTGCCCTGCATGAAGTCGGTGTGGTTGCCAACGTACGAAGTCTCCAACTTGAACCTGGCAGGAAGTTCCTGATCGATGCTCAAGCTGTAGCTGGTAATCAGCGGCTGTTCGTCGTTGCGCGGATCCATCGTGCTGAAGCTGCCGTTGGTGAATACGGGCTCCTGGCCGAAGACGATCGCCGGCGCACAATTGCTCGCTGCCGTGCAGTTGCCAGAAGCATGCGTGTCGATCGCTTCCCATGTTGGGCAATCTGTCGAGTTGAATCCGCAGCTCCATCCGACCGAGCCCTGGGAAGTCTGCCCTGGACCAGTGTAGGAGTTGCTTTGAATTGAGTCGTATGCGCGATATTTGCCCCACCCGCCGCGCACAACTGTTTTGCCAGTGCCGAAGATGTCGATCGCCGCGCCTACTCGTGGCGAGTAGTAGAACAGCCGACTTTTCGTCCCCGACAATGGGATGCTGTGATCAAGACTGTGCCAGCTAATTCCTGAATTTACTGTGTTCGCATCATATAGAGCCGGATTAAATATGGCGATGCCCCAGGGGTTATCTGCGTACGGTTTCGCATAGTGCTCAAATCTCATACCGTACTGAACGCTGATCCGGCGTGTTACCTTCCAATTGTCCTGCGCGTAGAACGCAGCGATGTTCTGCGCCAGGTTCGTCGGTGGCGGTAGTGCCTGTTCGAAATATCCGTCGTTGCCGATGCCCATCAGCATATCGGCGTAGTTGTTGCCGCTGACCGTGTTCCATGGATCGTATGTGAGCACGCCCATGAACTGACCCCAGTTGTCCTGCTTGTTGTAGACCTTCTCGTAGTAAAAGCCATACTTCATCTGGTGAGTTCGGAAGACCTTGGTCACGTCTCCAGACGCGCTCGGTATTCCTTTCACCGCAATCATTGTCGGGTGATAGTCGTGGCCGATGTCTCCCAGATTCGGAATACTCTGACCCCAGCTCAAAATGGCCGGAGTATCGGGGTTGTTGAAAACTCCTGTAAGCGGATAGTTGAGATCTTTCCGGAGCAGTTTCGACTTGTCCGCTGGAGTAGAAGGAAAATTGACTTTCGTGTATCCGAATCTCGCTTCCGCCGTGAGCGTCGGCGAAAACACATGCAGCAAGCTCACGGTCGTGAAATCTGAAGCGTTGTTCCCAATCGTGGCGCTCGGTGCCGGAACCACCCAGTCTCCCGAGTTGTTCCACAAGCCGAGCGGCATATTTGCGGTCTCACGCTGGCGGCTCCAGGTCACATAAGCTTTGGTGTTTTCGGTGATATCGACATCGCCACGCGCGACGTTTTGATACGAATTTTGCTTCTCTGTGACGATGGCCGTGTAGTTGTAGCCGTTCGCGTCCGGCACACCGTTCGGCGTAGTCGGCGCAGGCAAATAATTCTTCATCAATAGCAGTGCATTCGGATCAATACACTGCGCTGACATTACGCCGCCGTTGATCGTGCATCCAGCGGCGGCGCGGGTGTTCCAACCGAGGAAATTGTTACCAGACGGCGCCACAGGTACTGATCCCATCGCGAAACGGCCTACTTGCGAGCCGAACGTGTTCAGCGCGCTGAAGTCACCGTTCAGCATTGCATCTGTGGGCACAAATGAACGATCAATACCGCCATCAATGTCCTGGTGGTAGTTCTCGTAGGACTCAAAAAAGAAGACTTTCTTCCGCGCCTTATTAAAGTTCGTTCCCGGAATCAGCACAGGACCGCCGATTGAAAATCCAGGGTAGTAGTAGGAACTCGGTCCCTTTAACTGTCCCGGCGCAAAGCCGCTCTTCGGAGTTCCCTCGATAGCCTTATTGAAGGCATCTTCCGAGTTTAATGCCGCATTGCGAGCGTAAAAATGCACGTCTCCATGGAAATTCGCGCCGCCAGACTTCGTGACCGTGTTAACCACGACTGGGCCCTGCGCATTCTCCGCATTAAAATTCGAAGTCAAGACTTTGACTTCCGAAATCATGTCTGGATTGGGATTGACTGGCGTTGCCGCGCCGGCTGCGCCCGGATCGAACACGTTTTGTCCGTCCTGCGTGATTGCAACGTTTTGCCCAGATTGACCGTTGACGGAAACACCAGCCAATCCGCCTGCATTATTGTTCACTGCGAAGCCGTTGATACCGACAACCTCGCCCGTGTAAGCAAGCTTATTTACAGCGCCGTTGGCGGCGAGTGATGCACCAGGCAGGATCTTCAGAAATTCGGTCGCATTGCGTCCAACCAGCGAAAGCTCGTTCAATTCTTTCGAGGAGATGAGGTCAGATTTCTCGCCCGTATCGGTTATCGCGACTTCGCCAGCTTCAGCGCTGACTTCTACCGTCTCTGTTGCCGCACCGACCCTCATCCCGATCTGCACGGTCTTATTGTCGGAAGCGTTCAGAACGATTCCGTTTCCAACCCATTTCTGGAATCCTTGCGCCTCGGCGATAACGTTGTATGTTCCTGCAGGCAATTGGCTTAACGAGAAGAATCCGTTCTTGTCGGAAGTCACTCTGCGCGCCACCTTAGAGGCAGCATTTTGAACCGTGACCTTGGCACCTGGAACCACGGCACCGCTGGTGTCCGTCACCGTTCCAGATAAATCCGCGAAAATCGACTGCGCATAGGCCCCTGGAAGCGCCAGCGAAAGCATCGCAATGAGAGTGAGAATTCCAAGAAGTCGCCGCATCTTTCCTCCTCGAAGCTGTTTACAGTCTGTAGACAACGCGACTTCGTAACTCTAGCTCGCCTAGTATTTTCTAATGAGTATTGAACAGTGTTTTACAGTAAGAACCGTCACCGTTTCAGAAATTGGAAGAGTGTAGCCATTTGTTTGCGCCGGTGTGTACTGGTGGTCAACCCGGATGCATGGGATTTCAAATCGAAAGCGATGCCAATGACAGGCGGAGGCCGACCCGTCGCCTCGCCTACTAATAAGGATGGTGCAGAACTTTAGCGGGAAGTGAATGCGCCTGATACGAATTCTTTTACCAGGAGTAGGTTGCCACAACGCGAGGCGGGCCCGGAACCGAGTCGGTCACCGTCGTTTGCAACACGACTTCCAGATTTTTCTTTTGCCATCCTCTGGGAAGATTTCGAACAGATTGCTCCAGTAACTCAGGACGCGTCACCAATTCGCTGGCCGCTTGTGTACCCAATTCACCAATTCCCGCAACCACGATGGTAAATTGCCCCGTAGCCGAGTCAAGCAGCCGGGCCACGATGGCGGAATCTTCGACAGGCTGCAAATTGTCGTTGTTCTTGTAGCGCTCTTCCCAGACGCGACCGCTCCCACCCTGCTCGCGAATCATATTGCGCCCACTTTGCTCAACAAAAGCGAAGTGCAGGTTGGATGTGATCTGGAGGGTCCAGCGGTTGTTGAACGCACCGACGATCACCGAAGGAGAATTCTTCAAATCGCTGAAGGAGTAGTCAGAGCCGATTCGCACCTGATCAAGTTTGCCGATCTTGCCTAGAAAGGCGGAAAGCGTGACCGCCGCGTAGGTATCACCGCGTGCGACACCAAACGCCGGGTCTTCTCTCATCTCTCCCCATGCAACCTTATCTTTCGCATCGAGAGGGAGGAGCTTATCAAACTTTTCGATTGCCGTATCAAAACTGCCGGGATGCAGTCTCGAATAGTGCGCATACAAGGCCTCCGTTGGCCGATATACCGTGGCTTTCCCCAGGCAGACAAGCATAGGCTGAGGAGTCGAAAAGATGGGCCGCCAGAACTCGTCAGCCGCCGCCGTTCGCTGCGAACCGAAACGAAAACCCAGCGTAATAGCAGCGGCCACCACTAGGAGGATGGCGCAGGCAAAAACAGCAGCGTACCTTTTGCGGAACTTACTCGTCTCTTGAATTGCATGCGCTTGCGCAGTCGCAGGAAACCTAAGCGCCCGGCGCTCCGCTTGCGGATGACCTTCTGTGAAAACCGGAGAATATGAACCGACAGGAATATCAATCCGGATCGGTGGCTCGTTAACGGCGGTCCGGTAATACTGTTCGAGTCTGCGTCGCACCTCGCCCGCCTGTACTCGAACCACAGGATCGTCTCCCGTGGCGTAATCGTGCGGACGCTCGAAAAGCTCCACCCCGATGGTCCGCTCCTTCAAAGGCTCGGGATGTTCCATCCGGTGCTGAACGACGTACTGAAGGAACTGCTTGCTCCGGCCCGCATTTCGAAAGAACGGACTTGAAAGAATATGGTCGAGTTCGCGAAGAACCAAGTCCTTCTTCTCTTGTTCAAAAGGGATCGGAGTGCAGGAAACAACTTGAGCTTGGCTCACATGCACCTTGGCAAGACCAGCAGCGCAAACGTTTACGCCGCACCGCTGGGATTATAGGCGTCCCTGCTGGATGATTGTCAAGCCAGAATTGGCCGAGGCAGCTTGTGCTCGGCCGAGCGAGACTGAACGATTCAAGGCAGCACGATGAGAACTTGCCGCTTTGCTCGCTCTTGAGGATGTAGAGCGCGGGCATGAAAGCTTGGTAGGCACGTGGGGACTCGAACCCCAGACCTCTACCGTGTCAAGGTAGCGCTCTAACCAACTGAGCTACGCGCCTACAACACCTTACGAGTTTAGCACGCGAATATTACGGCCGCGCACTCTGGTCCTTGAAAACCACCACGAACTGCTGAATCGCGCGCCGCTGTTGGTTCAGTTCAGCCGACTCAGTCTTGCTCAGGTCTTCATATTTCTGAAACTCAATGCGTGCCTTGGAACTGTCGCCAGACTTTTTGCACTCCTGTGCGAGCCGGAGATGTGCGTCTGCGAGATTCGGATTGGCAGCGACAGCGTTTTCAAGAGCGCTGATTGCCTTCTCTGTCTGCGCGTTTGTTGAATACACGATCCCGAGCTGCAGATAAGCCTCCGCAAATTTCGAATCGGCGCTGACAGATTTTCTCAATAGCTCCTCGACTTGCCCAGCGATCGCTCCTCTCTCCGCGCTCTCCGACCGTTTCCAAATCGCTAACGCGTAGTAATAGTTGGCCGCCGCGTTTTCAGGCTGAGCATACAGGAATCGAGAAAGCTTCTCTTCTGCGCAAGGGAATGTCCGTGGAGCAGCCTGCAGCATCTTTCCCAGGAACAGATATGGCGCGCTATCCAGTGGCTTCAAGTCAGAGGCAGCACACAGCCGCTCAGCCGCCTGCTCAAACAGACCATTCGCATACAGCGCGGCGCCAAGGCCCGCCATCATTCTTTCTGAGTGAGGATACGCGGCAGCTCCCCTTGAGAAAACCTCCATCGCCGGCTGCACCGCATGATGCAAAAGCAGCTCAGCACCCCAGGCGAAATAGTTTTCTTCACTCGGGTCAAGTTGGACAGCACGCTCGTATTCGTGCTCCGCGCTCAAAGCATCATTCAACTGTTCATCTAAATTCCCGAGCTTTCGGTGGAGATCTCCCCGCTCGCTTTTCGCCAGTTGTTTCCGAAGCTCCTCGCGCTTCTTCAGCAATTCTTCTTTGTTCACTGCGGGCACAGGCTCCGCGCCTGGTTCCGAGAGATCGCGCGTCTGCTTTGCTAGTGCTTCGCTTGTCTTGATATTTGCATCGGAACCGTGTCCCCCAGCCGCCGTCCAGTCCTTAACTCCCGCGACGGTGAAATTCGGTGTGTCGCTGAATTGCATTTCCTGAGCAGGCGTAGGCGCGGAGTTCGAATTCAGTGGCGCCAGAGATATCTTCAGATCTTCCGACGGCACAACAACGGATTTTGTCGCCGGAGCAAATCCAACCTTCTCGATATTCAACGAGTACGAACCAGCTTCTAGTCCCCGCAGTGTGAATTTGCCCTGGTTGTCGGTTCTGGCTCGCTCGACGAAAACCTTCTCGCTGCCCTTAAGCGCGACCGCGGCGTTCGCCAACGGTGCGCCCGACGAATCAACGACAACTCCCGCGATCTCCAAATTTGCGAATTGCCGGTCTTTTTCCTGCGCGCAGATTCTTCCCAAACTGAATAACGACACCATAAGAAGCGCCGCAATATATCGGTATTTGCTCAGGGCACTCACGACGCTACGGTCCGTGTGGGTAAGCTCTTCCTCGAGCTCAATTTCCAAAATCTTTCCGCAGTCCCGCCCAGGACTGCATCGCGCTCATCACTGGAAAAATCCTCGAGATACTCCATCACGACATTCATGACTCTCGAATAGAAGCCTGCCACAAGACAAACTGGCCAATCAGACCCCACCATCAGGCGCTCGGAGCCAAAGGCATCAAACGCAACGTCCAGACACGGTCTGATGTCCTCGGGTTTCCAAGCTTGCCAATCCGCTTCCGTGACAAGCCCTGAGAGTTTCGCGAACATATTCGGGAACTTCGCCAGTGTCCTGATTCCTTTCTCCCACGCCTGCAACTCTCGCGCCTTGATCGGCGGTTTGGCAAGATGATCCAGCACAAAGCGCTGCTCCGGAAATCGCGAAGCGAACTCGGCTGCGACCGGCAGATGACGCGTATATATAAGGATGTCGTAAGTTAACCCAAATTCCTGCAACAGACCTATTCCCCGCAGGAATTCCGGGCGCAGCAAAAATCGGTCATCGGGTTCGGCTTGTACCACGTGTCGAATTCCCACCAGCTTCCTGTTCCCGGTCAGCTTTTCTAGTTGCGCCCTGACATTCGGTGATCGCAGATCAACCCAACCCACGACTCCCGCAATCCAGGGATTCGCATCGGCTAGCTCTAACAGCCAACGGGTCTCTTCTAAAGAATGCTGCGCCTGGACGGCGATGGTCGCGTCAAAACCGCCGTCCTTGAGCTCGGCTTCCAGGTCTTTCGGCAAGAAATCTCGCCTAAGTACCGCCATCGAATCGTCGATCCAGCCGTACTCTTCAGGCGTATACCGCCAGAAATGCTGATGGGAATCGACCCGCATTTTGGAACTATAGCCCCTGAACTCGACCAGAATTGTACCCCGCCGAACCGACCCGAGCGGCCAAATTGGCCGATGGCCAAAGAATGCGCCAACCTCTTTACTTTCCACAACTTACCTTGAGTTGTCCCTTTTCGCGAGGACAATCTGTCCTCAACGCGCAATTTCGCACCTTTAATTATCTTTTGTTTTCAAGTACTTAGAGGCCGGTCATTTGGCTACCATCCTGCTTTTATTTAAACCGGGAGATGAACCATGACTATGCGGTTTCTGAAATGGATGTTGAACGTGGTTCTGGTATTAGCCGCGGCCTACGGCGTAAGCCTCGCCGCTCATCAATCAACGATTTTGAAGATTGTTTCGCCAATTGCTTCAGCAGTGTGGGGTTCCTAAGGGAATTGAGCACCGCCATGAAAACAAGAAACTTTAGCTCGAAATTCGTCGCCGGGACCGGGTTCGTTGCAGTCGCACTTCTGTTCGTCCTGGCATGCGCGCCTGCGAGCTTTGCCGCTGGATCTGCTGGCTTCAAAAACGGCAGACCGGCGCACGGGATGTTCTCGAAAGACCTGAATTACAAGCAAGGCAAGAACAACATGGTGGACGTCATTGTGCAATATCGTGTGACGCCCAACACGAAACACTATTCGAGAATGGCGTCTCGCGGCGCACTGGTTAAGAGAAGGCTGCACGGCATTCGTGCCGCTGCCTTTCACATTCCAGCCTCAATGGTTCAGCAGCTCGAAAACGATCCGGATGTCCTTTACGTAACTCCGGACCGTCCCGTGCAATTGACCAGCGTTGCTTACGAACCGTACAACGCTGCTGTTATGGCCACGGCTGCGGCCCAGCAATACGCCTTCGACGGGACCGGCGTTGGTATTGCCGTGATCGATAGCGGCGTAAGCGACCATCCGGACCTGCACAATGCTTCGGGTGCTTCGCGAATCGTGTACAGCCAGAGTTTCGTGACTGGTAACACATCGACCGCTGACGCTTACGGACACGGTACGCACGTCGCCGGAATTCTTGCCGGCAACGGGGCCAGTTCGGGATCCGGGTCTGGATATTCCGCACAGTTTAAGGGCATTGCTCCGAACGCGAACATCATCAACTTGCGCGTTCTGGATCAAAACGGTTGCGGAACCGACAGCGCCGTAATCGCGGCAATCCAGCAAGCGATCGCGCTGAAGGACCAGTACAACATCAAAGTCATCAACATCTCGCTTGGCCGTCCGGTGTATGAGAGCTACACGCTCGATCCACTGGACCAGGCAGTTGAACAGGCGTGGCAGGCCGGAATTGTAGTTGTTGTGGCTGCCGGAAACAGCGGTCGCGACAATTCGCTGCACACCAAAGGCTTTGCGACGATCGCGGCTCCGGGCAACGATCCAAGCGTGATCACTGTCGGCGCGACTCGAACCTTCAACAGCAACAGCCGCGCGGACGATGCGATCGCCAGCTACAGCTCGAAAGGGCCGACTCTGGTTGATCACATTGTGAAACCCGACATCGTCGCTCCCGGCAATCGCGTCGTTTCTCTTCTTGTCGGCGGAAGCACGCTGGATACTCAGGACCACTCGCTTGAAGTTGGCCCAGATGCGTGTCCTCTGCTGTCGAATTGCAAGACGAAATACTTCCGCCTGAGCGGCACCAGCATGGCCACGCCCATCGTCAGCGGAGCAGTTGCGCTGATGATGCAGCAGGACTCGACGCTCTCGCCGGATACCGTAAAGGCGCGATTGATGAAGACCGCATGGAAGAGCTTTGGCACGTACTGCTCTTCTTTCGATATCTTCAACAACCTTTACAACAACCAGTACGACATGTTCACCTATGGCGCTGGCTACCTCGACGTCGATTCGGCTTTGTCGAGCAGCGACGTGGCCAACGGTGCGGCACTGTCGCCGACGGTTTCTTACAACCCCAATACCCGAACGATTTCTATCCAGAATACGACTTCTTCGGTGGTTGCGAAGTCCGTCATCTGGGGCAACTCGGTGATCTGGGGCGCCTCGGTAGTGTGGGGTGGTTCTGTCATCAGCGCGAACTCGGTCATCTGGGGCAACTCGGTGATCTGGGGTGATTCCGTGGTCTGGGGCGATAACTCCAACCAGGGATTCAGCGTTATCTGGGGTGACAGCGTAATCTGGGGAAGCGGAATAGCGACGTCGGCCTATAGCGACGGCCAGGACGGGGAGAACTAAATCATGAAGTCTCTTCCCGCAAAAGCCGCCATATTGGTTGATGGCTTCGCGGCCCTGAGCATTGCGGTCCTGGTAAAAGATGTCCTAGGCCGAAATGCGGTGCATAACTACTGGGAGTTCGCTGCCTACCTGCTGGTCGCAGCATTCGCGGCAAGGTTCAGAGTATCGTTGCCGCGAATGACCAGCTCGATGTCGGTGAACCTGCCGTTCATCCTGATCGCGGTGCTCGAGCTCAGCGTGCTCGAGGCCGTCGCGGTAGCAGCCGTCTCAACCTTCGTCCAGTGCTTCTGGACGAAGGGCAAACAGCGCAACCCAGTACAGATCGTCTTCAATGTCGCTGTGCTTATGGTAAGTACGCAACTGACGTGGTTGGTCTCGCGGTTCGGCTACCACAGCGCTGCCCTGCAAGTCAGCGCTAGTGCCGCCATAATCCTGCTGGCCAACACCATTCCAGTCGCTGCCATCATCGGCTTCAGCGAACAGAAGAAGGTCTGGACGACATGGATGCAGATCGTGCAACTGACCTTCCCCTACTACATGGTCGCAGCCGGGCTCACCGCGCTGGTAAAGCTGGCCGATCATGCAGTGGGTTGGCAGATTCCGCTGTTCGTTCTGCCGGTCACGCTGCTGACCTATCGCTCATTCAGCACGTACTTCAGGCAGATGTCGGAAGCGGGTGGGCCGAAACTGCAAGCTAAAGCCGCAAGCGCGTCCTAACCACAACATCAACAACACAAACTAATCATCCCGACCTCGTGCCGTAAAGGCACGAGGGAGGGACCTGACAAATTTTGCCAATCAGCAGCGGCGTATCTCACACGATCCTGGAGCACAATGTAAAAGAAATCTAGCGCGCGGTAGCGTGCTTGGCTGCAAAGTCCGGCGCCACTGGCAATGCGCGAATCAGAGCTTGCGTGTATGCGTGAGTCGGGTTGGCGAAAATATCGGCTGTCTTTCGGCATTCGAGTATCTGGCCCTGGTCCATTACTGCAATTCGATCGCAAATCGTAGAGACCGCCAGCAGCTCATGCGAAATGTAAAGAATGCTCATGCCGAACTTGCGACTCAATGTCGAAAAAAGCTGCAGTATCTCCGCTTGCGTAATGATGTCGAGCGCGCTGGTCGGCTCATCTGCAATCAGCAGCGCCGGCCGGTGCAGCACCGCCATCGCAATCAAGACGCGCTGCGCCTGCCCCACGCTGAGTTGCGAAGGATAACGACGAAGAAAAGCCTTTTCTGCAGGCAGACTTACTTCGGTTAGCGTCTGCAAAAGGCAAGTCATGCATTCGTCCCTACTGCCCGTGCGATGAGCTCGCCATGCCTCTTCAAGTTGCTTGCCGATCCGGAGCGCCGGATTCAGCGCGGACATCGGGCTCTGCAGCACTAGTCCGATTTCCTTACCCCGCAACGCGCGCATATCGCGCTCCGGAAACTGCATCAGGTCGCGCCCTTTTAGATAGACATGTCCCTCAGCCTGCCCGCGCTTGAGATGCAACAATTTCAGGACGGCCAGTGACAAGGTGCTCTTCCCACAACCACTCTGCCCGACGAGTCCGAGAATTTCGCCTTCACGAATCTCAAGCGCAAGATCCCGCAGCACATCGCGGCGTTGCGCATAGTGCACCGAAATGCGAAGCGAGAGTAGGGCCTGTGATTCCATCTGTATTTACCGATTTCGCGCTACCTGCTGATTAAGCGAAAGCTCGTCGATATTCCAATAGACCTGTGGCCTCAGAATCGTCGGATGGGCATTTTGTACGGCCGGCGAAACGGCTGAAAGCGCATCCTTGTTGATCAGATAGATGAAGGGCTCCTGCTCCCACACAATCTGCTGCACCTGGTCGTAGTATTTCTTTCGTTTGTTGTCGTCAAGTGTTGAAGCCTGCGCCCGCATCAACTTGTCGATTTGCGCTTCCCACGGGGTTGCCGGTGATTTCTGTTTGGGGTTCCATTGGTGATTTTCAGAAGAGCTGAGCCACACATTCATCTCTGAATGAGGATCCAGATCGTCATTCAGCAGACCAAGAAGGCATGCCTCGTAGTTGTAGCTCTTCGTCATGCGATCAATCAGCGACGGGAAATCCAGTGTCACAACGTTCAGCTTGATTCCGACGCCCGCAAGGTCCTGCTGGATCATTGTGCCCATGCGTTCGCGGCTCTTGTTCGTGTTCGTCACCAGCGAGAACTCGACCGGATGTCCGTCGCGGTCGTACAGAGTTCCGTCTTTCAATACAAATCCAGCCTCTGCCAATCTCTTAAGCGCTGATTTCTGATCAAACGGATGCGCATGAAGCTGCGCATTGAACCAGAACTTGTTCGCCGGCGAGACCGGTCCTACTGCGGGTTGCGCATGCCCTTTGAAGACGATACGCGACAAGTCCTGCCGATTAATGGACTCAGAAATTGCCCGCCGGAAGTTCGTCGAGCGGAACCACAACTTTTTGTAATCCGGAATTGGCGCGCTAGGGATCTGATTGAACCACATGAATTCCGAATCGAGCGAAACTCCCGCATCGTGCACCAGCGCCGGATTCTGCTGTGCAATCTTGTCGTACAGATCTGGATTCAAAGCATTGATGAAGTCGATCTCTCCGCGAACCAGCCGCAGCACTTCCGCATCCTGATTCTGCAAAATGTCCAGGCGCACAGAATCGATATACGGAAGCTGCCGTCCTTGCGCGTCATGCTTCCAGTAGTAAGGGTTGCGTTTCAGAATCAGGTAGGAGCCAGCCTTGTTCTCGGAAACAAAAAATGGCCCGAGCACCGCCATTTCCTTTTGTGGAGACTTAGCCGACATGATCGCAACCTGATCGAAGGACTCTACAAGACCAGCGATTGGCGCCGGGAAAGTAACCGCGATATGGCTCGGACTGGAAACCTTCGTCTGCACCTGCCCTTCCGCGGAGCGAAACATGTCGCCCGTCGGCGAATGCAGCGCCGGGTCCATCAACTGTTTCATCGTGAAGGCAACATCATCCGCAGTAAACGGAGTTCCGTCGGAAAAATGCAAACCTTTACGCAATTCGAAGCTGATGGTGCGGCCGTCCTTACTGACTTTCCACGACGACGCGAGTTCTGGCATTGCCTGCTGCGTAAGCCGATTCACGCGGACAAGCACGCCGCCGGTCATGTAGCGAATGCTTTCAGACGCGTCATCTTCTGTCAGCAGCGGATTGAAAGTCTTGGGTTCTGACCGCAACACGAACCGCAGCTCGCCACCCGATTGCGCGAGCGCGGCAGACGCCATCAACATCACCATCAGAAGCACAAAGAAGTTTTTTCTCATACAACCGGTTCCTCTTTTTGCAAAACAACGTGAAATGACGCGACGACTAAAACAAACACGATTAACGGTACAAACTGACTTGGCTGGCCCGTGATCGCGGTATAACTCTGAAGCTCGCGCAGCAGACTTCCCCAGGACGGCAAAGGTTCTGAAATTCCCAGTCCAAGCATTCCGAGGTTTGCTTCGGTGATGATGAAAACTGGAATTGAAATCCAGAATTGCGCTAGTGCGATTGGTCGAAGGTTCGGTAGCACTTGCCGCCAAAGCAGACGCATGCCGCTGCTGCCCGACGCGCGAGCCAGCAAGACGAACTCAGATTCACGTATGCTGCGCGCATCTGCGCAGATCATTCGCGCTGCTCCCGCCCACCCCAGGCAACCAAGCAATGCAAACGTAATCACTACGCTGAGAACCGGCGACGTGTTCAGCGGCAGCACAGCCCGAACAGTCAGCAACAAGAACAACCATGGCAGTGACAAGAAAAGATCGGTAGCTGACATTACAATGCGCTCTGTCCATCCACCGGTAAAACCCGAGAGCCCGCCAATAACCAGGCCCAACAGAGATGCAATCAGCGCCGCAGCCGGAGCCAGCAAGAGAGAAACTCGCGTGCCGTAAACCACCCGCGAAAATCTGTCGCGGCCGAGATCGTCCGTGCCCAGTACATGCTGTCTCGAAGGTCCCGCGCCCGGATCGTCACGAAACTGATATGCGTAAGAAGCTGGCGCCACGAAACTGGCGAAGACACTGCAAAGCGCAACAGCGACAAGGAAAATGATTGCCGCGATGCGCACCCGCTTCATGCGCGCCTCGCTGTGATCGCATTGCCCAAAAGCTCACATGTAGAATTCGCGACCAGCGTGACCGCCGTGACCAGAACAGTGAGCGTAACCAGCAGATACAGATCGCGCCCAAGCGCCGCTTTCCACGCCAGTTGCCCCACTCCCGGCAAATCGCAAAGCGCTTCGATTGGAATCGCCGCGGTAAACGCCAGGCTCGCTGATACTCCCAACACGGCAAGCAACTGCGGAGCAGCCGGCCGCAGCACGTGCCAGAAGAGCACGCGCATCGTTCCAATACCTTTTGCCCTGGCGGCTAAAACGTGCGGCTCGTCTACACTTCGCATCAGCAGGCTTCGGCAATAGCTGTAGATCTTTGGGAAAACAACTACGCCCAAAACCAGCCGTTCAGGCGCCCGTGCCAAAACAAAGAGCACAGCCATCATTGCAGCAGGAACACAAAGTAGCGCACCGCAGAATATTCCAACAGTTGTCTCGAGCGTGGCCGAGCGCGCCATTACCGTCAGGCAGGAAAGCGACAGGCCAAGCGTCCATGCAAACAGCAATCCCAGCCCTACTGACTTCAGCGTTTCCGGCATTCTTTCCGCAATAAGCTGGGCCACCGGCCGCTGCAAAGTCCGCGAGTCTCCGAAGTCGCCGTGCAACAAGCGTTCGCAGTAATGCAAGTAAAAGGCTCCAAGTCTCTCCTGCCGCTGACGCGCAAGCGCCTCAATGCTCTGACTATTCAAGCGCACGTCGATTTGTTCTTCATCCACTCCAAATCCGGGGGCAAAGCGCACCAGTGTTGCTGCCAGAAACCCGCCCAGCAAAAGCGTAAGCAGCAGTTTGAAAGCGTGTTTTGCCAGGCTGCGCAAACGAAACTTCCCTTTTGATTTGAGTAACGCGCGTTCTTATTGCTTCAGCAGGTTGGGTGTTTCGACGTGCACCACTTGCTTTTCGGCGTGCTCAACGATGCGTTGCACAAGGTCGAATTGACCCGGCTGGTCAACGTCGAATTGCACCGCGAAGCCAAACCCGGGTTCGCTCAGTACGACTTTGCCTTTCACATGCAGGGTCTCATGCGAAATCCGAAATGCTAGTCCTACCTCCGACCCTAGCTGCAAATGCATGCTGGCTTCGACGTAACAGCCGCCCAGCGAAACCGTAATAACATTCGCGGGAATCGGGGTCTCATGCCCATCGGCTTGAAAGTTGATGTCCATCAGGCAATGCATGCGCGGGTGCAGCCGTCGATTTTTTCGGACCGGCCTCCGCCGCTTTTCGATGTACATCCTTTGGTCAGCTTCCGCGAGAAGATCTTCCGCGTCGACGCCGGTCTCGGGATAGACCGCTTGTCCAATGCTCAGCGAAAGCGTGTTTTCTCCGCAGACTTCCCTGCCGGCTTTCTGTACCAACTGACGCAAGCTCTCGGCCTTGCTCGCAGCCGCCTCGGCCGTCAGCCCCGGAGCAATTACTACGAATTCATCTCCGCCCATTCGCGCCACATAGTCGTACTCGCGGCAACTCTTCTTCAGCATCTGCGCAAATCGCACCAGAACACGGTTGCCTTCTAAATGTCCGAAGCGGTCGTTGATCTGCTTGAATCCATCCATGTCGCAGACCATCACCGTGAGCGAGGTGTTGTTGCGTTTGCAACGCGCAAGCTCCTGGTCCAGTTGCAGGAAGAGCGAGCGCGCATTCGGCAGCCCAGTCAGGTAGTCGGTTGTCGCTGAACTCTCTGCCTGGCGGAAGCGCAAAGCGTTTTCAATCGCCAGCGCAATGCGCGAACGTATCGCCAAAAGAATGCGCAGGTGGTCGGCGGTGAAGGCGTCCTTGGCCGCGTGATAAAGAGTCAGAACGCCGACCACGGCCTCCGGACTTTCGAGCGGCACCGCCAACGCCGAACGCAACGGTGTGAATTCGCCCGGATCGCGCGGGTATCCCGGCTCGAGCGTCGGATTACCGTTCAACACCGGCTTCTTGTTCTGCGCTACCCAGCCGGAGAGTCCCTGCCCCACGGGGATGCTCAGCCCTGCCAGCAATCGGAAGTTGTCTCCGGTCACGTGTTCTGGCAACAGATTGTCGCCGTGCCGAACGTAGATTGCGATAGCGCTGTATGGAACCAGCCGCTTGAGTTTTGCGGAAAACACTGAGAGCGTTTCATCCAGACTCAACGAGGATCCGAGGTCTTGCGTCAACTCGAACAGCGCCTGCACTTCCTGTCGCGCGGCTGCTATCGATGCCAGGAACGTTGCGCCTTCCTGCCGTTTCGCTCCCACTTCGGCAAGTCCACTTCCGGGTGCAACTCCTCGCTCGACCTTTACCTCGGTTGACAACTTCGTCCACGG
>DAIPJJ010000311.1:0-1700 GCA_036770325.1 Terriglobales bacterium | reverse complement strand
CTGACTGAGATCCGTTGTTCTGGGCAGTGATGCTGAGCGTCTTGGTGGTGCCCGCGACGACGCTACCGAAATTCAGACTGTCCCCGCTAAACGACAAGCTACCCGGCTGCTGTTGCGGTGGAGGGGATGTTTTAGGTCCGGCACTCAGTCCCTGACAGCCAGCCAGAAACGAAACCCCGACCAGCAGCAATATTGTGCTCGCCGCCTTAAAGCCGTTTGTCGAAGTTAGGAGATTGAAGCGCCGTCGGGTTGGGGAGGTAATGGTCATTGGTAGTCATGAGCCAGCCCCGTTCAACAGCATTGGAAACGTTCGGGGAGGACTGACCACCAGTGTGGGTCGAAGTGCCGGAACAAAATAGATTTCCGAGGTACATGGTTACTACGGCTGCAAGGCCAGCCATGGAACCGGCAAATGCCACGGTCGAAAGTTATGTACTTCTGAGTATATGAATGTTTATTGCCGAGGCACTAAGGAGCCCGCTCGGCAATTCACTGCGACGAAATGATTGCGTGTTCGGCGGCAATATCGAGGATTGATTTTGCAATCATGAGTGACGCCGTTGCGGCAGGTGAAGGAACGTTCAGCACGTGCAGCATGTTTTGTGAGGGGATGAACTGAAAATCGTCCACCAAAGAGCCATCGCTCTTGAGGGCCTGCGCGCGCACGCCGGCGTTTGACCGGACCAGGTCGGAGTCGCGGACTTCAGGAACAAGTTTCTGCAGGGCGCGGACAAATGTTTTCTTCGATAAGGAGCGATGATATTCGCCGAGTCCATAGCGCCAATTTTTGGCACTCATACGCCAGAATCCGGGAAAGGCGAGTGATGCGGAGAGGTCGCGTAAGCTGATATCGGAGTGACGGTAGCCTTCGCGGCGCAAGGCGAGTACTGCGTTTGGTCCGGCATCGATTCTGCCGGTAATGCGTCGAGTGAAATGTACGCCGAGAAAGGGAAATCGCGGATCAGGAACCGGGTAAATAAGAGAGCGCACGAGAGACGCGCGCTCTGGAATGAGGTCGTAGTATTCGCCTCGGAACGGAACGATCATGAGGTCGGGATAATCGCCAGCCATTTGTGCGACGCGATCACTGTGGAGTCCAGCGCAGTTGATGACCGCATCTCCCAGGAACGATCCGCGTGGAGTCTCGACTGCAGTCACGGTTGCGCGGTGATGTATGGCAATCGCGCGGGCGCCAGTTAAGACCGTTCCGCCGGATTTGGTGAGCAGTTCGGCGTATTTCTGGCAGACCTGCGCGAAGTTGGTGATGCCGGTCGAGGGGACGTGAAGAGCTCGCAAACCGGCTGCGTGCGGCTCGATTTCGCGCAGTTCTTCGGGGCCGATCTCGCGGACACCGACAAGGCGGTTAGCATCGGCGCGGCGCCGGAGTTCCGCCAGGCGGGGCAGTTCGTCGGCGCTCGTAGCGACAATCACCTTTCCGCAAACTTCATGGGGAATCGAATGCTCGCGGCAGAATTCGACCATGGCGCGAGCGCCTGCAACGCACAGCTTCGCTTTCAATGACCCGGGTTTGTAGTAGATGCCGGAATGAATGACGCCGCTGTTGTGACCGGTCTGGTGGCGTGCAACCCGATCTTCTTTTTCGAGAACGAGAATTCGCCGGTTGGGAAAACGACGTGATGCCTCCAGCGCAACGGCGAGGCCTACAATTCCTCCGCCGATGACAATCAGGTTGTAATGGG
>DAIPJJ010000259.1:0-4531 GCA_036770325.1 Terriglobales bacterium | reverse complement strand
ATCACCTTCTCGCATTATATGGATCAATTCCTTGGGATCGATGTTGTAACGATTTTGTGGCGAATCGGTGCGTGTGTTTCCCGCCCGCGCAATAGAAGTCACGATCCGCGCACCATCGTCGTCTACACGCCCGAGCAGAACGCCGCAACACTCGTGCGGATACGTCTCCTCGCCGTGTGCGCGGATCGCGTCGAAATGAGATTGACCAAGTTTCAACATCAGCTTTTAGCTTTTAGCTCTTAGCTGAACCCGCCCGGTTTTGGCTAAAAGCTAAGAGCTAAGAGCTAATGGCTAAAAGCTTCCTTCCGTCCAAAACCTCTCGCTCAAATACTTGTCCCCCGAATCCGGCAGAATGGCCACAATTACTGCTTCTTCATGCGGCGACAATCGTTTTGCCACCTGCATCGCGCCTGCGATTGCAGCGCCCGAGGAAATTCCGACCAGCAATCCTTCTTCGCGGGCCGCGCGAATCGCATGTGCATAAGCGTCTTCGGTCGCAATCCCAATGTTTTCATCCGCGAGTGACGAATCATAAATTTTTGGCACAATCGCGCTCGCCATATGCTTCGCGCCTTCAATCCCATGGAAGGGAGAATCCGGCTGAAGGGAGACGCAGCGAATCTCAGGATTCAATTCCTTCAACCTCCGCGAGGTTCCCATGAAGGTGCCACTAGTACCGAGCATGGAGACGAAATGCGTGACGCGACCCTCCGTCTGTTGCCAGATTTCTTCGGCTGTGCCATGGTAATGAGCTTGCCAGTTGGCGTTGTTCGAGTACTGGTCGGCGTAAAAATATTTTCCGGGTTCGCTGGCATATAGTTCGCGCGCTTTGCGGATCGCGCCATCGGAGCCATCGGCAGGATCGGTATAAATAATGTTCGCGCCATAAGCAAAGAGGATCCGCTTGCGCTCGATCGAAACATTTTCCGGCATGCACAACGTAACTGGAAATCCTTCGGCGGCTCCGATCATGGCGTACGCAATGCCGGTGTTGCCGCTGGTGGAGTCGAGCAAAGTTTTTCCAGAAATTAATTTTCCGTTGCGGCGAGCTTCCTTAACAATGTTGTAAGCTGCGCGGTCTTTGACTGATCCGCCAGGGTTATACCACTCGGCTTTGCCGAGAAGCTGCACGTTGGGGAACTCACTCGCAATACGTTCGAGGCGCAGCAAGGGAGTATTGCCAATGCGATCGAGGCTGCGCTCACCGAGTTTCAATTTGCTGCGAACTGACTCAAGTTCCGCGACTTTGGTGGTTGAAGACTGCATCGATTTATGACTATGGTAATGTCGCCTGCGAACACAAATTGGCGATAGTCGTTAGATTATAGAAGAGCGCTCCGGGATACAGTGGAGCGGGTATGCGTCCGTTGGGTAAGAGGCGCATCTAAGAATTCAGTTGTTGGTCATTGGTCGTTAGTCGTTGGCTTTGGGAAGCGGTAGTCGATTTTGCCAACGAGCAAGGACCGACGACGATGAATGGAGCTAAATTTGGCAACCAAAGTTGAGCAACGCACATACGAAGAATCGTTGGAGTGGTTGCGCGAACACGGTTTTGATCTGACGGAAGCGCCAGGAATGCAAGGCCGCGTCTTTCTGAGGAAGTACAACGTGTCGGCTGCGATCCAGAAAGACGGCGACGATGGGGTCAAGATATTCGCCTACCCGGGATACCTGATCAGCGGCGAAATCTCAAAGCTCATTAATCGTGGGTATCAGCAGGTGCTGAAGACTTCGAAAACCGAAGTCGCCGCGACCGCCGACCATTTGAAAGCGTTGCAGCAGTTCACAGAAGAATTAAAAGAAGCGTTGTGCCTGCCCAGCTTATACAACGAATCACTAGGGACCGTAAGCGAGGCTTATCAGTACGACCGCATCGTTGACCGCGACAAGCCTGCCGCCCAGCGCCCGAAGCGTCCTTGGGAGCGAATTACGCTCGGCAAGAAGAAGAGTCGCGCTTAGTTCTCCGATTTCGGATCCCCTCCGCGAACTCTGGTTTCTTCTCGGCGTTCTCTGCGGTTAAAAGCTTTTGGTCAGACAGGTAAAAGATTTTAACCGCCGAGCTCGCGGAGCTACCGCAAAGATTGCAAAGAAAACCTAATCCACCTCAATCCCAAAAAACTTCTCCACCTGCCCGATATCCGTGGTTCTTCGATAATTCGGCAGGCTCTCGATAAAGACCCGGCCATATTGCTTCTTCAGAATTCGGTTATCCAGCAGCGCCAGCAGCCCTCGATCGTGCAACGACCGAATCAGCCGTCCGAACCCCTGCTTCAGCGTGATGACTGCCGAGGGCACCTGATATTGAAAGAAAGCGTTCCCGCCGTCGGCGTCGATTGCCTTTACCCGCGCCGCTACCACGGGATCAGATGGAACCGCAAACGGCAGCCGGTCGATGATCACGCAACTGAGCTGTTCGCCCTGCACATCCACGCCTTGCCAAAATGACGATGTCGCAAACAGCACGCAATTCGGGGTGAGGCGAAACTCTTCAAGCAGCGCAGACTTCGGCGCGTCTCCCTGCAGCAGCATGGGAAATTCGACTTCGCCCAGCAGACGCTGATAAATATCGCGCATCTGCGCGTAGCTGGTGAACAGAACGAAGGCACGGCCACGAGTGATTTCGAGCAACTGCCGAATACGCTCCGCTGCTTTAGTCTGAAATTGTGGAGTACGCGGATCGGGCAAGTCAGGCGGCACATACAGAATCGCCTGGTTCTGATAATCGTAGTGCGATGGCAACACCAGTTCGCGGGCATGCTCAAATCCGAGCCGCTGACGGATATAGTCAAATCCTCCACCGACGGCGAGCGTCGCTGAAGTCAGCACAACCGAGTCCAGCTTCGACCACAGGCATTCGCGAAGAATCGGGCCAACGTCGATTGGTGTCGCCTGGATGGAAACATTCAACTTTTCGCGGCCGGTGCGGCGCCGTTCGATCCAGAAGACCGTGTTCTTCTCCTCGGACTCCATGACGAATCCGAGCTGGACTTGCAATTCCTGTGCGCGGCGCGTGAATGCAAATACCTCCTCTGGTTTCGACGGCAGATTTTCAAGCTCCGAACTCAAGTGTGTCAGCGATCTCTGTAGTCCGAGGAATTCTTCGCCGTTTTCTTCCAGAAATTCGCGGCGATTCTCGAAGGCAAATCGTCCTTCGCCTTCGGGGAGCAAGGAAAAGAAAAATGCCGAACGCTCACGTAGGCTTTTGAGCGCGCCGGATAATCCGCTCGTGTACATTCGGTTTCTCTGCAGCGACGCTTCGACGTCGCGGCACAACTCCTCCATTCGCGCGGCACTCACAGAGATTCCGAAATAGCTTCCAGCAACGTCCTCAAGTTCGTGCGCTTCATCGAAAATCACCGCGCCAGCATCCGGAAGAATTCCCGCATCTGGCGCACCATCCGCTTGTTGCTTGATCGCGAGGTCGGCGAAAAACAAATGATGGTTCACGATAATGATGTCGCTCTCCATCGCTCGCCGGTGCATCTCGGTGATGAAGCATTTGTCCCACGCGCTGCACTTCTGGCCCAGGCAGGTATCAGCGCGGGCATCGAGCCTGTGCCAGAGCGCGCTCGCCTCCGGCAGGGAAGCCAGCTCGGCGCGATCGCCGCTCGCCGTGTTTTCTTCCCAGGCCGCAATTGCGCGGTAGTGTTCGATTTCTTCGAGTCCGCTCAACACCGGCTGACCGGTCAGGTCATAGAGCTTCTTGCGGCACAGATAATTGTTGCGACCCTTCATATAGCAGACGCTCAGCCTCCGATTGCCATCTGGAAAAAGCGCCTGTTCGAGAAACGGAACGTCTTTGTGAAAGAGTTGCTCCTGCAGATTTTTCGTTCCAGTCGAGATGATCACGCGCTTGCCGGAACGAATCACCGGGAGAAGATACGCGAGAGTTTTTCCCGTGCCGGTTCCAGCTTCAACGACCAGATGCCGCCGTTCTTCAAGCGCCTGCTCGACAGCCTGCGCCATCTGTAGCTGCCCGCGCCGAAATTCGTAGGCGGGATGCTTTTGCGAGAGCAGTCCTCCGGGGCCGAAGAACTGATGGAGCGTAGGACTAGCTTTGGGAGGCGAAATCGCAGGCTGAGAACCGGCAGGCACAGAGTCAATATAATAGCTGCGACCTCGGCCTCAGCACAGGCCATGTGGGGACGGGCATTCCTGCCCGTCCGGTCGAGCGAAGCTCGACATCACCAGCCATGGAACGAACTCCCCTCATCGCGATCGTCGGCCGACCCAATGTCGGCAAATCGACCCTGTTCAACCGGCTGGTTGGCTCCCGCCGCGCCATTGTCGGTGATGAGCCCGGCATCACCCGCGATCGACTTTACGGCGAGACCCACTGGCGCGGACGCGACTTTCGAGTGGTCGATACCGGCGGCATCATTCCGGAAGACAAAGACCTGATTCCATCGGAAATTTTTCGCCAGGCCCGAGTCGCTCTCGACGAAGCGGCCGCGATTGTGATCGTGGTTGATGCACGAAGTGAGCTAGCTGCGCCTGATTTTGAGCTTGCGCGGTTGTTGCAGAAGACCGG
>DAIPJJ010000095.1:0-15841 GCA_036770325.1 Terriglobales bacterium | reverse complement strand
GCCAGAAGATGCTGGCCGGTGGGTTTTGTGTTTTTAGGGGAAACAAGCTCTTAGCTTTTAGCCCTTAGCTCAACCCGAATCAGGTTCAGCTAAAAGCTAAGAGCTAACAGCTAAGAGCTGCGATAGGAACCAGCCATGAAAGCTTCGAACCCGCTCTGGAAAGACCGCCTCGACGACAAGATGCCCGAGCATCTCGCCCGTGAGGTCGACAATTTCGAAACCGAAATCATCCTGCGCAAAAACGGCAAGCTTGACGAGAAGCTCTTCGCCGAGACCCGCCTCCGCCGCGGCACCTACGGCCAGCGTTACGACAATGGCCAGCGCAGCGATGGAAGCAAGGTCCAGAAGTTGAATTTTCCCTCCGGTGACCTGACCAAAGGCCCGAACACCATGTGGGACGCGCCCGGCATGCAGCGTATAAAAATTCCCGCCGGTGGTCTCAACGCCGATCAGCTAGAAACGATCGCGCAACTCGCCGAAGAGTATTCCGACGGAATCGCCCACGTCACCACGCGTCAGGATTTTCAGCTCCACTACGTTCACATCGAAAACACGCCCAGTGTCATGCGCCGCCTCGCAGCCGCGAACATCACCACGCGCGAAGCCTGCGGCAACTCCGTCCGCAACGTCACCGCGTGCCCGTACGCGGGGGTTTGCGCCGATGAAAGTTTCGACGTCACGCCCTATTCGCGTGCGTTATCGAAATTCATGCTCGGCCATCCCGATTGCCAGAACTTCGGCCGCAAATTCAAACCTGCATTCAGCGGATGCGCGCAGCACGCCTGCGGCCTGACCAGCCTTCACGACCTCGGCCTCATCGCGAAAAAGCGCACGAACGAATCCGGAAGGCCCGGATCTCAAAAAGAAGAGATCGGTTTTGAACTGTACGTCGGCGGAGGACTCGGCGCCGTGCCGTATCCGGCGAAGCTGTTCGATTCTTTCGTTCCGCCCGAAGAACTTCTGCCCCTCGCGCAGGCCATCGCGCGCGTCTTCGCCCGTTATGGCGAAAAGAAAAACCGCAGCCGCGCCCGGCTCAAGTTTCTTATTCAGGACATGGGCATCGAGAGATTCCGCAACCTTGTTCTGGAAGAACGAAAAATTCTTCCGTACGATCCGCGATGGACCGAGTACATCGACCAGGCGAAAAAAGAATTCCGCGAATCGCCGCTGAAGGAAGGCGCCGAGATCCCTGATCTCGTCTCCATCGCCGACCTCAACGGCTCATCCGAAAAGTTTAAGAAATTCCTGAAGCACAACACGCGGCCGCAGCGCCAGCCTGGATACGTCACCGTGACCGTCGCTCTTCCGCTCGGCGACATCACAGCCAACCAACTCCGCTCGCTCGGCGACATTGTGCGCCGCTTCACCCGCGAGACCATTCGCACCACCGTCGAGCAGAATTTCGTCATCCGCTGGATCAGCAAGCGCGACCTTCCGGAGCTTTTCAAGTCCCTCAACGCCGTCGGTCTCGGCGAACCCGGCGCTGGAGCATTGGTCGATATCGTCTCTTGCCCCGGCACCGATACTTGCAAGCTCGGCATTTCGTCTTCCCGCGGTCTCGCCGCAGAACTGCGCAAGCGGGTCAGCGAAAAAAGTTTTCAGTCCGATGAAGCCGTGCAGAACCTGCACATTAAGATCAGCGGATGCTTCAACAGTTGCGGCCAGCACCACGTCGCCGACCTCGGCTTCTACGGCGTCAGCCGCAAGATCGCCGGATACGCCGTGCCGCATTTCCAGGTCGTCCTCGGCGGCCAGTGGGAGAACAACGCCGGAGCCTACGGTCTGCCCGTTGTGGCCGTCCCTTCGAAGAATATTCCGCACGTGGTCACGCGCCTCACCGACCGCTACGTTGCCGATCGCCAGCCCGGTGAAACCTTCAAGGATTTTGTTAAGCGTACCGGCAAAGCCGCTCTAAAGACAATGCTTGACGACCTGACCCGTCCCCCAGCCGGAGATCGCTCGTACTTCAGCGACTGGGGCGATCCGCGCGAGTACACACTCAACGATATGGGAACCGGCGAATGCGCCGGCGAGGTCGTCTCGCCAGTCGAGTTCGGACTGGCCGCCGCCGAAAGGGAACTGTTCGAAGCGCAATTGGCTCTCGAAAAAGGTGAGGTCGAGCTCGCCGGTCGCAAGGCTTACACCTCCATGCTTACCGCCGCGCGCGCTCTGGTGCTGCACGAGTTCCCGGACGTCGGCAATGACCCCAATCAGATCGTCGCGGAATTTCGCAAGCGCTTCTACGACACGCAACTGTTCTGGGACCCGTTTGCCGGAGGCAAGTTCGCCAATTATCTTTTCTCGGCTTTCGAGCGCACGCATCTCGGTTCGAGCGAAGAGTCAAGCCGCTACTTGATCGACGAAGCCCAACTCTTCATCGACGCCGCCCACAGTTGCTACAACAAATTGGGAACCGCTGTAGCGGCCACGGTATAACCTCTGTGGCTTTGCTCTGTGTGACTCAGTGTCCTCTGTGGTGGGATTTTCAAAAGCTTGAACCACAGAGAACACAGGGTGTCACAGAGGAACGCCACAGAGAGTGCTTGTGGAAGAGCCCGGGAGGAATCTGCCGTGTCCTTCGTGGTTGAAAGGTTTTAAAACATGCGATCCATACTAGAAGAAGAAACGGCAATCGACCTTCAGCACCTCAACGTTAAACTTCTACTTGAAGGGACGACCGACCTCGATCCAATCATCCCCATCTTCCACCGATGGATACAGGCCCACGTCACTCCCGAGCTCCTCATCGACGTCGCCGACTACCGGCACGTCCATCACGGGCCGGGCATAGTGCTCATCGGACACGAAGCCGACTATTCAATCGACAACACCAACGGACGCCTCGGCCTCCGCTACAACCGCAAGGCCCAACTTACCGGGACGAACGAAGAAAAGCTGGCCCAGGCGGTTAGGGCCGTCCTCACTTCGGCCAAGCAGCTAGAAGAAGATACACGGCTAAGCGGAAAGCTCTACTTTAACGGTCATGACATCGAGATATTCATCAACGACCGGCTGGTCGCACCCACGAATAACGATACTTGTCGCGCCCTCGATCCCGACCTGCGTCGCTTCGCCAACAAGCTCCTCAACCGCTCCGAATATTCGCTGGATTATGAATCCGACCCGCGCCGACTGTTTGGTGTGAGAATCCATTCCGCCCGCGGGTTCACCGTTGAAGAACTCTTGCAGAACCTTGCGGTTTAGCCATCGAGACGCAATAGAGATCGCGCGGGGATCGGCCACGAAAGGAAGCGCGAATGGGAAGGGCATGAACTTCAGTCGGGCCGACCCAGCCCCCCTATACGGATGTCATTCCGAGTGGCTTTAGCCGCGAGGAATCTTGCAGTTGCCTTGGGTGGCGCATGCTCTAGCCATGCATTTCCGAACGCCCTTAGGCTGTCGTTCTTAGGCTGTCATTCCGAGTGGCTTTAGCCGCGAGGAATCTGCTTTTCTCGACGGAACAGCAGATTCCTCACCGCTGAAGCGGTTCGGAATGACAGGGATAGAGGTTGAGCCAACCAGCGCCGGTTCAAGCTAACGGCTAAAAGCTAAGAGCTAAAAGCTTCACTCCGGCTGCCACAACTCAATCGGATTTCCCTCCGGATCATGCAGCCGCGTGAAGCTCCCAACCCCGGCATAAGACTCCGGGTCTTTGACCTCAATTCCTGCCGCGCGTAGCTGGGCGACCATCTTCGCCATGTCATGCACGCGAAAGTTGACCATCCAGTCCTGCTTCGGGTCGCCGAAATATTTGGTCGTCTCGGGAAACGGAGTGAACGAGGTCGGTCCGGCCTCCTGCTGCCAAACCTCTCCGCCTTCGCTGGTTGGAGTGAGCGCGATCCCCAGGTGTTGCTCGTACCATTTGCCCAACGCTTTCGGATCAAGCGCCCGGAAGAACAACCCTCCGATGCCCGCTACTTTTTCCATCGCCGTTCCTTTCGACACGCCTGGATTGATGTCATTCCGATCCCCGGCCTGGCGGGGTGAGGAATCTGCTTTTCCCAGCCAAACAGCAAATTCCGTCTGAGCCCGCTGCCGAACGGGGTCCCCGGCCAGCCCGGTTTTCGCTTGCTGGGGTGAGAAATCCCGAGCGCAACCAAAGACTTCGGCCCCGAAAACATATGTCAAAATCGGAGTACCTGGCGCCTCTGGCTCATTTCCTGGGTGCGATTGGTTATAGACGGGAACCCGAGGGGCTGGCAAGCCATTTCGCCGACTTTACATAATACTTGTTATCGGACATTGCTTCACGCCGACAACACCCACTCACCAACTTCTTAGGCTTGTGCACTATTCACAGATGAGCAGGTGGTCAGGCTTACGAAGCTTGGCCCTGAAGGAGCCTTGCTCTTTGCTTCCATCGGCGAATTCGATCGTAAAATCACCAGAGACACCGCTGATGACCCGACCCCGGAGCGGGCGAAGCGGGTTGAATAGATTCTGTGAGATGCCCGTAATCTTGATCCTCGCGTTCGTGACAGCCTTACATTCCGCGCACTCCTTACCCTCCACATCTACCCACTCATTTAGCAGAGCGGACCAGGCCATCGCGGTTGGAAATTGAATGGCCACTATCCCGCTCGATCGATGGCTCCGAATGTGCCTTAAATATAGGGTGTCACTGTTTGAGAGGACGCCGCAGCGTTCACGCCGGACGAATCCAGTTGCGTCTACGGCGAAGCACGAAGATGTAAACATCAACACGAATACCAGGAATCGAATCATGGACCGATTCCCATGATACAGAAGGTGGATTCCGGGGAGCCGGGGTGCCCCCCGGGGTTCTTTCTCCTGAACTACCCCGAAAGAGGCTGGGCGGGTGGCCCACCCTTCGCGATTTTCGAAGGGTGGGAATTCGCAAAACGTCTCGAGGTTCATCCATTTCGTTTTGGGTGGAGCAGCGCTTTCAGCGCTGCGTTTTCCTACCCGCGGCGATCTCAATGCCGCCATGAAATGACCGGCGGGTGGCCCACCCTCGGGTTCTTTCTCTTAAACTACCCCGAAAGAGGCTGCCCCACCCTTCGAAAATCGCGAAGGGTGGGAGTTCCAGAACTTGACTCTGGGTGGAGCAGCGGCGGGTGGCCCACCCTTCGGTTCTTCGTCCCGAACTACCCCGAAAGAGGCTGCCCCACCCTTCGCGATTTTCGAAGGGTGGGAATTCCAGAACTTGAGTCTGGGTGGAGCAGCGCTTTCAGCGCTGCGTTTCCCTACCCGCGGGCGATCTCAACGCGGCCATGAAATGACCGCTCTACCACATTGGCTGGCACTTAGAACTTCTCCCGGACATGAATGTCCGGGCCACACGGATCACCCCAGCTCTTTTATCTTCGCCCCCAGGTCCTGATGATCGACCTGGAAAACGATGTGTAAGGAGTTTGCGGAATTGAACAACAGGTAGCTGGTTGAGGTCTCGATATCGGCGGGCGCCTTCCCCTGGCGTTCAATCCGCATCTTCCAGACTACTTTCGCCAATTTGTAACTCGAGTCGAGCTCGGAGGTCTCAATCCGCTCGACTTTCGACGAGACCAGACCTACGGATTTGAAGAAATCCTTGCGGCGCGGAAGGACTTTGACGAAGTCGTCCTTCTTGATCGACTGTGCGCCCTGCGGACCGCCGAACAGAAACACGTCGGCATAGAGCGATGCGATTTCGGCAACGTTGAATTCGGCGTTGGCCTGTTCGTACCGCGCGAAGAATTCCCTGACTTTGTTATCCATGGAGCACGATCTTAAATGAGCCGAAGTGAGAAGTGACCGTGTGGCGCGGACACTCCTGTCCGCGGAACCGTTTCTCCTGGCCCGAGTGTTGCAATCTAGACCAGAGCTAACGCGGCCATGAAATGGCTGCTCTGCAACGATGTTTCCCAAATTGGCACCGCAAATCGCGCTGTTGAAAAATTCTTGTCAAGCCCCTTTTGAAGCCGAATTCCTCCTAAGCTCCTGATTCTTCACCAGAAATAAATTTTGGAAACGTGTCACAATTTCCCGCGCATTTTGCTACTCTGAAATTAGAGGTAAGAGAAGGCGCGGCCTAGGCCGCGCCTTTCGTGTTTTGGGGTCCATTCTTTGAAAAAAATCGAAACCAGATACCCGCTCGGAAAACCCGGAAATGAATCTCTCAGCGAAGAAACGCGGTGAAGTTGCCGAACTCGCCTTCATGCGCAAAGCCATCTCTCTTGGCCTCGGCGTTGCGAAGCCGTGGGGAGAGAGCGATTGCTACGACTTCATCCTCAATCGCCGTGAGAGTTTTTGGCGTGTACAAATAAAGTCAGTCTGGATAGGACGCTCCAGGTCAGGCCGCTTTACCTACAGGGTCCGCGCCACAGGGTCTAACCGCAAGTCTTACACTGCCGACGATATCGATTTCCTTGTCGTCTATGTTAACCCGGAGAATCTGTGGTATGTCTTCCCTGCCGCTTCGCTTCCCGGCACCACCATGCTCAAAATACCGCCAAGTACCGTGGCTTCCGCCTTCGACCCATTTCGCGAGGCCTGGCACCTCTTTCGAGAGCGGGCAGACAGTTCGCCGGAAAGTTCGCGGCTCGCACGCTGGCAATCTAACCCTTATGCCATGGGAATGCGACAGAGGCCACCATCAAAACCAGTGTGCCCACCTCGATCAGGACCGCATACACGATGAGGCGCTTTGCTCGCTTGAAGCGCGCTAACAGCAGGCTGCAGACGAGTCCGGTAACCACCACCGGCGAGGCGGAAACCCGGCCTAAGGAAAGCCACCCCAGCATGCCAAGAACTCCCGAACCACTTTGACCGATCGCCGGGATGGCCATCGCTCCTATGGAAATCGGCGCCGTCACAGAGAAAACGAGGAAAGCCTGCGAATATCTGGTAAACGTCGGCTCAGAGTTTCGGATAAAAAACGCGAGCAGAAGAGTGGGCACCAGGAATAGGCCGGCGATAAACAACCCTAGCAGCAGGTCGCCAAACGCCCACATGCCGCCAGAAGCGTCCACGTCGTTGGCGTGCATCACATACTGCAAATGGCGCCAGAACACGAGCGTCGCTGAAAGCAGCAGGACGGCCGCGTACCCGCTAAGAACAATGCCGACTTGCACACGGCTCAGTTGGCGGGGCGTCGTTTGTGCAGACGACGAGATCGCTTCCATGCGAGCGATTGTAGCTCCCGGCAACCGCCAAACCCAGCAGCAAGTAAGATGCCCGGCCAGGTGCCTCATCCTTGACTCGCCGACTTTGCGAGACAGGCCTGCCTTGAGCGAAGCCGGAGGGTTAGGGCTTTTGACTTGTCACGTCAGCCCTAGATCGCTTTCCCTTTCACTGCTGCAAATAGCGATGCTCTGACAGCAACCTGCTTCCGATCAACGGCGTCAATTCACCGTCAACACCAATATGCTGCTGGTGCCGCCGCTCGAGCAGCCGACGTCGCCACTGTTCCCGCTCGGAGTAGTCACTTTCACATTCACCGATCCCGGCTGAGAAATCACAGCGGTGTTCAACGTTACTTGCAGCTTTTGAGAACTAAGTGCCGTTGCGGCCAAGGTCTTGCCGTTCACGACGATCTCCGATGCCGGAACGAAATTGCTCCCAGTCACCGTAAGCATCACGCCCTGCTGCAAATCGGCAAAGCTCAGGGTGCTCGGCGAAATCGAACCGATTTCAGGCCTCGGGCGGACGTTTCCGCAGAACGGGTTGATGGCATTACTGCAACCAGCAAAAGCTAGAAGCGAAAGGACGATCACAGAAATAAGAGACAAACGGCCCGGCATGGGTACTCCTCCTGGGAAGATGAGCTACAACGGTCTTTCCAGCAGAACCCTGCCCGCCAGAATTAGTTTCGCGAAGAAGAAAAGGTTTCTTGTCGATGAAATGTCAGGATCGAACAGAAGTCGCGCGGGAAGCGACTTTACACGAACACAATTCTTGGCTGAAACAAGCTTCCGGCCACGCGAGTTGAAATGGCGATCAGATCTCGCTGTCCATAAAACACCTTCACTTCGCGTGCGCGAGAGAGTTCGGGCAGATTTACGGGACGCCCATGCCGGATGCGAGCGGCAGTCTCATCACTTGCCGTGACTGCCGGAAGCGATGGCAAAAGCTTTCTGGGATGCACGAAGATTTCTTCGACGCTGTTATCACGCGCGGCTTGTTCGATCTCTTCTAAGGTGTGCGCGTCGCGAAGCTCAAATTCCGCGACTGCCGTGCGCCGAAGCGACTCTAGATGCGCGCCGCACCCGGCATTCTGGCCCATTTCATGCGCGATGGATCGGACATAGGTGCCTGAAGATACGCGCGCGCGGAAACTGGCGCGCGAGTTCTCGAAGTCGGCTATCTCGAAATCCTTGATTTCGACTCTCACCGGCTCAAGCGCGATATCTTTCTTCTTGCGCGCCAGTTTGTACGCCGGCACACCTTGAATTTTTTTTGCAGAGAACAGAGGCGGTGTTTGTTGGATTTCGCCTTTGAAGTTTTCAGCCAACTCCCGGACCTGCGCCAGACTTAAACCCGGTTCCTGCGCAGCGCCAACGCGTTCTCCTTCTGCGTCATACGTGTCAGTAGCAAATCCGAAACGGATGGTTCCCTCATAACTCTTTTCTGACGCCAGATAGAATTGCGCCAGGCGCGTCATGCTGCCCAAGACCAGTGGCAGAACGCCGGTCGCCAGCGGATCAAGCGTCCCCAGATGACCAACGGCGCGTTGCTTCAAAATCCTCCGGGCGCGCGCGACCACGTCGTGCGACGTCATGCCCGAAGGTTTGTCGATGATGAGAACGCCATTCATGAAGATTGAGTCATTGAATCAATGAATCATTCAATCATTGTAAAATCACACCACCGTTGCCCGAGTGAGCTCGCGCTTTATTGATTCAATGACTCAATGATTGAATGATTCAATCCCATGTTTCCCATTCGCGACGACCAGCCGAGCTTCAGCAAGCCATACGTCAACTATTTGATCATCGCGCTGAATGTGATCGTGTATTTCTTTTTCGAACCGCCGATTCGCTCGCGTGCGTTCGAAGCCATGACCTTCCAATTTGGTCTGATCCCATATGATTTCACGCATGCTCTGGCGCGTGCCCCCCAATATCCACTTGCTGCGAACCTGTTGACCGTGCTGACGTCAATGTTTATGCACGGTGACATTCTTCACATCCTCGGCAATCTCTGGTTCCTGTGGATCTTTGGCGACAATATCGAAGACCGCGTCGGGCATTTCCCTTACCTCGTTTTCTATTTAGTTTGTGGAATTGCTGCCGCTTTGACGGACATAGCCCTGACTCCGACCTCGCGCGTGCCCCTCATCGGGGCCAGCGGAGCCATCGCCGGGATCATGGGAGCTTACGTTCTTCTCTACCCGCGCGCGCGGGTGCTCACACTGGTAGTGCTGATCGTGTTTTTTACTTTCTGGTGGCTTCCGGCGTGGGTTTTTCTCGGTTACTGGTTCCTCATTCAATTTTTCATGACCAGCGTCATGGCTTCCAGTGCCCATCAAACAGGAGGGGTCGCCTTCGCGGCACATGTCGGAGGTTTTGTCGCGGGCCTCATCCTCATCAAGCTCTTTCCGCGGCGGACGGCAGCGTACCGGTACGGAAGTTGGTAAAAGCGCGGGTGATAGCCCGCTGATCGCTCGTCGCTCATAGTTCGCCGTCCCGGCCTTCTCTTTATAATCAAATCGTGAGCTCATCAGCCCAACAACTCGCCTCAGCCGACTTCCCTACTCGCTGGGGACATTTTCGAATCTATGGCTTCCGGCTGAATGCCCCGAACGGCAAGCCGGAAGAAGCGGTGGCATTGGTAATGGGCGAGATCCATTCCACCCCACCCCTTGTGCGAATTCATTCGCAGTGTCTGACCGGCGATGTGTTCGGTTCGCTACGATGCGATTGCCGCCAACAGCTTGAGATGGCGCTTACGATGATTGCAGGCGAAGGCGCCGGAATCCTGATTTACGAACAACAGGAAGGGCGTGGAATTGGGCTGATGCCGAAACTGCAAGCATACGAACTGCAGGATTCCGGACTCGACACGGTGGAAGCCAATGAGAAGTTGGGGTTCAAGGCCGACCATCGCGAGTTCGCCATGCCGGCTGAGATATTGAAGGCGTTAGGGGTGAACGCTGTACGCCTGCTTTCGAACAATCCGGACAAAGTTGCTGCGCTTGAGCGTGCGGGAATAAGGGTTGCTGAGCGCGTCCCATGTGAGGTCCCACCCAGCGCGCACGCGGCCGAGTATTTGCGAACCAAGAGAGAAAAGCTGGGACATTTGTTTACCGAACAAGGCTCCTAGCCAAAGCTTTTAACCGCCCAGTGCGCCGAGAGCAAGAGCGAGTTCGCCGAATAGCGTTCAGTTCCTGTAAGGCAAACCGTTTGTCGGTTGTCCCCCCACAGTCGCTTGCAATTGATTTAACCTTTCTCCGTGGATAACAAGTCCATCGCCGGAATTCTGTACGAAACCGCCGACCTGCTCCAAGTCGATGGGCAAGACTCGTTTCGAATCCGTTCGTACCGCAATGCGGCCGAGGCGATCGAAGCACTGCCACAACAAATCTCTGAGCTGATCTCCGAGCCCAAGCAGGTTCTTGCCATACCGGGGATCGGCAAAGGCATGCTCAACAATCTCAATGAAATGCTGAGCGAAGGCCGGCTTTCACTTCATGCCGAGCTACTCAAGAAATACCGTCCTTCGATGCTGGAACTGCTGCGAGTCCAGGGCTTGGGACCAAAGACGGTTGCACTGATCTGGAGCGCGTATCAGGTTTGCGATCTTGAAGGTGTGGAAAAGCTTGCAACCGAAGGCAAGTTGCGCGAACTGCCGCGCATGGGAGAAAAGCATGAGCAGAAGATACTGAAGTCAATCCAGGACTACCGGAGGATCGCCGGCAGATTCTTGCTGAATGTCGCCGAAGAACAGGCCCAAAAAATTGCGGAGCACTTAAAGGACTATCCAGGCGTGGAAAAAGCCATTCCCGCCGGGTCGCTGCGCCGTGGGCGCGAAACCGTAGGCGATCTCGACATTCTGGTCACGGGTCCGGCGTGTTGCAACGATGAAGATCGCGAAAAACTAATCGATCACATCATCAAGTTGCCGGGGCTGATGGAGATCATTGCCCGCGGCGAGAACAAGGTCAGCTTTCGCCAGCGTGGCGGAATGCAGGTTGACGTCCGCTTTCTTCCGCCTGAGTCGTTCGGCGCTGCCATGCAGTATTTCACCGGCTCGAAGGGACATAACGTTGCACTACGGCAGCGTGCCCTGAAAATGGGCTATACCCTGAGCGAATATAGCCTTGCGCGACTCGATAACAAAGAAGTAGTGGCCGCGAAAACGGAGGAAGAAGTCTATTCGGCGTTGAAGCTCGACTACATTCCTCCGGAAATGCGAGAAAATTGCGGCGAACTCGAACTGGCGGAGAAGCATTCTCTTCCGCGCCTCATCTCGCAAGCTGACTTGCAGGGCGACGTGCACATGCACACCATCGAAACCGATGGCCGGAACACAATTGAGGAAATGGCCGAAGCTGCGCGCGAACACGGCTACAAGTACATGGCCATTACTGACCATTCTAAAAATCTAGCTTTCGCTAACGGATTGGACGATGTGCGGGCCCTTGAGCATGTAAAACGAATTCGTCGGATCGGCGAAAAGATGGACGGAATACGAATGTTTGCCGGGATAGAAGTAGACATCCTCGAAGATGGCTCACTCGACCTCTCCGATTCAGTGCTGGAACAGATGGACATCGTGATCGCGAGTGTGCACTCGCACTTCAATCAATCAGCAGAAGAGATGACGGCTCGGCTGCTGAACGCGATCGGCAATCCTAATGTCTCTGTTATTGGACATCCGACTGGCCGGATCCTCCTTAGACGGGATGCGTATCCGTATGACATGGATGCGGTGCTACGGGCCGCGGCGCAGAACAAAGTCGCAATGGAATTGAATGCTTACCCGGACCGCCTGGATTTATGCGACCGCCATTTGCGAATGGCCAAGCAGCACGGCGTGAAGATCGTCATCAACACAGATTCGCATCACACGTCGCATCTGGAAAAAATCCGCTTCGGAGTGCTTCAGGCACGGCGCGCATGGCTCGCTGCCGGCGACGTGCTGAACACTTTGCCGGTCGAAGACTTCGCCAAAGCCATGAAGCACGCCTGGCCTGCCTGATTTGCCTCGACGAGTACAATCTCTGTGTTAGGAGGGCACCATGTCCAGCCCGTCTTCCTCTACACCGCCACCTTTGCCCCCCGGATCCACCAGCCCGTCCGGCCCATCTGCTGCTTCTGAACCGGGTTCGACGAGTTCGGGACCCCAAACGAATTTTGATATCGGCGAAGAATATGGCACCGCGAAGAAGACCTTGCCGCCGGCGGGAATCTTGGCGATCTGCATTGCAGCCGTGGTGGTGATTGTTGCCGCGTACTCTCTCACCCATCGCGCTCACGCCCTATCCTCGGGATCGATCGACGATGTAGTTTCAGTACCGGTGCCCGGTCAAGACATGGTCATGGTCGCGATCAACATTTCCCTGCAGAACAATTCTGAAAAGCCGTCGTGGATTCATACCATCCAGGCATCCCTCGATACTGGTAGCAACAAATTGAGTGACGATGCGGCGCCGGCCGTCGATGTGCAACGTTATTTTCAGGCTTTCCCTGACCTGAAGCAACACGCTCTGAAATTGCTCACGACCGAAACGAGAATGAATCCTGGTGAAAAGCTAGCCGGCACTATTGTGGTCAGCTTTCCAGTGAGCGCGGATGCATTTGCTTCGCGCAAGTCACTCACCGTGACAGTTGCACCCTATGACGAGGTTCCTGTCGTGATCAAGAAATAGCTAGTCTTTTTTGATGAACCGCTGGTGACGGACCAGATGGGTCTGCGCGGTTGGATTGAGGTCATCGTATTTCAGACAACTGATCGAGCCATCTACTTCGAGCACGGCCAGCGCCAGCTCGTGATAAGTATTAATTCCGTGCTCCCGCATCGCCCGCTGCAATTGGTCCATGCTGACGTGCTCCTTCGCCATATGTGGTTCGATCACCTTGCCGTCGTGAACTAGAAGGCTCGGCTGTCCCTCGACAAATCGCCGGAAGCGGCGGTTCCCGCCAGCGAGTTCGGCGACAAGATAGTTCATCAATAGCAGTGTGATCGCCGCCGCGACGCCGCCAAGAACTGACGTGTCCGGACCTGTCATGGCATTCTGAACCGAATTGGAGATCAAAAGCAGCAGCACCAGATCGAAGGGCGTCATCTGCCCTACTTCCCGCTTGCCACTCAAACGTACGCCTATCAGCACCACCAGGTAGATCACTATCGTGCGCAGGACAATGCCAATAACAATGTGAGTGCCAGGAAACATGACGCTGCAGTGTGGCTCACATTGTTGCAATCCAGGCGCGATGTGTCAACCCTAGGTATATGCTAGACTGTGTCTATGCCAACGCTATACGTAGAGAATGTACCGGCGGACCTCTATTCTGCTTTGCGCGATCGGGCACGCCACCATCGCAAATCGATCGCAGCCGAGGTCCTGGCTCTTCTTGAAGAGAACGTCGTGACCACGGCTGAATTGAAGACGAGAAGAAAGGTGCTTCGCATCGCTCAGACGCTACGCTCTGGGGGAGCGAAGTCGCGTCTTCAGTTTTCCTCCAGTGAATCGATGCAACGTGAAGATCGCGAACGATGACATCGCTCGTTATAGATGCGAGTGTGACCGCAAAGTGGTTCCTGCCCGCTGCTGGCGAACCCCTCAGCCGAGAGGCCACTCTACTATTCAAGCGATACGCGCAGGGAGAACTTCGCCTGTTGGTGCCGGACCTTTATTGGACCGAGCTAACCAATATTTTTTGGAAGGCCGTTCGACAGGGGAGATGGTCTCAATCCGAAGGCGTCCGGGCCGGTAAGGCAGCTCTAGAACTGCGAATGATCACATTTTCTGCTCGTCCCCTGCTCGAGGATGCATTTACGCTCGCTTGTACCTTTAATCGCACTGTCTACGATAGTCTCTATGTGACTCTTGCAATTGTCACCGACACTCAGCTTGTGACCGCTGACGAACGCCTCGCAAACGCGTTGGCCGCACATTTTCCCGTGAAGTGGCTAGGCTCGGTGGTCTAGAGACTGACGCGTCGCAAGCGCAGCGAATTCGTGATTACTGATACGGAACTTAGGCTCATGGCGGCGGCTGCAAAGATGGGGCTGAGTAAAATTCCGAAGAACGGATAGAGAATGCCGGCGGCGATCGGAACTCCAACCGAGTTGTAAATGAAAGCGAAAAACAGGTTCTGGCGGATGTTCTTCATTGTGGCGCGACTCAGCTTGCGCGCGCGAACAATTCCCCCGAGATCTCCCTTGAGCAGCGTAATCCCAGCACTCTCGATCGCTACATCGGTGCCGGTGCCCATCGCGATTCCAACGTTCGCCTGAGCGAGCGCAGGAGCGTCGTTAATGCCGTCGCCGGCCATCGCCACGGAGCGTCCCTTACTCTGCAGTTGTTTAACAATTTTCAGCTTGTCAGCGGGAAGAATCTCCGCGTGAAATTCCTGAATGCCGAGTTGTTTAGCAACCTTCTCCGCCACAAAACGGTTGTCGCCAGTAAGCATCACCGTGCTTAGTTTTTGCCGTTGCAACTCGCGAATAGCAGATGCGGCGGATTGTTTCACCGGATCGGCAACTGTGATGTAACCGGCGTAGACACCCTCGATCGCGACAAAGAGTGACGTCCCGGTTCCATCATTCCCCACCAGGAAAGCTTTTTGCTCAACGCCTTGTTCGCGTATCAGACTCGGCGTTCCAACTGCGATCCGTCTGCCATCAACGAGACCAACTACACCTTTGCCGGGATAAGACTGGAAATCGCGGACTTCAGAGAGCCGAAGGTCTCGCTCGTGGGCTGCGTCCAGAATCGCAGTTGCGAATGGGTGTTCGCTTCCCTGCTCCACGCTCGCAGCCAGCCTGAGAACTTCAAGTTCGTACGGTGGTTGGCTGGTCGAGAAGGCATGGACTCGCGGCTTGCCTTCGGTCAACGTTCCCGTTTTGTCGATCACCAACGTATCGACTTTTTCCAGGGTTTCGAGGGCTTCCGCGTTTTTGATCAGCACACCTGCGTGAGCTCCGCGGCCGGTGCCGACCATGATCGCCATCGGAGTCGCCAGACCCAAAGCGCACGGACAAGCGATGATGAGGACCGCTACCGCATTCACAATGGCATGCGCAAGGCGCGGCTCTGGGCCGAATAGCGCCCAAACAATAAACGTGACTATCGCCACGCCAATGACCACGGGCACAAACCATCCGGACACTTTATCGGCGAGCCGTTGAATCGGCGCGCGACTTCGCTGCGCCTGACTGACCATCTTCACGATTTGCGCGAGAAGCGTTTCGCTCCCGACGCGTTCGGCACGCATGATGAAGGACCCAGAGCCATTGATCGTCGCGCCGATCACACGCATGCCTTCCGATTTGTCAACAGGAAAGGATTCTCCCGTGACCATCGACTCATCAATCAAACTGCGGCCCTCGAGAACAATGCCATCAACCGGGACTTTTTCGCCGGGCCGAACGCGCAAGAGGTCGCCAGCGCGAACCTGATCAAGCGGAATGTCTGTTTCTCTTCCATCACGAAGTACGCGCGCCGTGCGCGGAGCTAGATCGAGCAGCGCGCGAATTGCGGCGCCAGTCTGGCTTCTGGCGCGCAGTTCGAGCACTTGCCCCAGCAGCACGAGCGAAACGATCGCTGCGGCAGCTTCGAAATAGACCGCTGGACGCCCGCTCATCTCGCGGAACGAAGCCGGAAAAATTCTGGGGGCCATAGTCGCGACAACGCTATACACATACGCCACACCAGTACCAATCGCGATCAGCG
>DAIPJJ010000258.1:0-4559 GCA_036770325.1 Terriglobales bacterium | reverse complement strand
G
The DNA here is from genome assembly GCA_036770325.1 of Terriglobales bacterium. Lineage (GTDB taxonomy): Bacteria > Acidobacteriota > Terriglobia > Terriglobales > Acidobacteriaceae > Gp1-AA145. Next base: position 4,558 of record DAIPJJ010000258.1, on the reverse strand, counting down.
CTCGCTCTGGCGCACTTGCTCCAGAAACCGCGCGACACGAAGGCTCTACACCCGGTTTTTTGACGACCCGGCTCTCAGCCGAGCGCTCTTACTTCAGCGTTCTCTGAGAGGCATCAGATGACCTCTGCGGACTCACGAATCTTTTTGACAGTTTCCCGCGCGGACCTGTTGCGGGCGGTTTCCCGGTGGGCTCAAATCGGTCTCCTTCGGCGAAGTGGCCATTGGCTGAATCTTGCCTGCTTGTTCATGTGAACGTATTCTCGTGGTGAGCAGAAGAAAGGGAAGATCAAATGAAAAAAACCTCCACAAATACGGCTGAAGCGGTGGCAGCCGACACGTTCTCTTCCGCGACCACAATTGCTGCGCTGCTCTTCCTAGCAGCCAAATTCCCACACCGGCAATTCAACAGCGCAGAATTGTCCGTCCTCTCAGGAGTCGGTCGGACCGCGATGTCGCAGATCAAGAATTCTCAAGACACACCATTCTCTCTCGGCAAATGCACGCTCCGGCGCCTGGACGCCTGGCTTGCCAAACATGCCGGTTTTAAGCAACAATGATGGCTCAGTTCGGGGAGGCGCGTATGGCACGGGGAGTTCGTAAGAGCATCACAATCCCTGGACTCCTTGCGCCCACAGTGAAGCGACGCTGCGCCGAGTTCGGGCACAGTATTTTTACCCCGTATGCTGTCGAACTCGTCTGCTACGATCTGCGTTCAGACGCCAAACATTCGATCACGCTGGAGATCGCGCGCGATACGCAGATGGCGCAGGATGCCGTGGATCGCGAGCTGGTCGCGCGCTACCGACCTGGCGCGCCGCGCAAGGGACTCCTGGTGCAGCTTGTGGATCGGATTCACCATCTGCAACACACTGCCGCTCGCAGCCGACACGATCTGCCGTTGCCGCCGCTCAGTGCGGTCGCCGAACGCGTCACATTCCCATTTGAAATTTGGCGGCTGGTCGATGTTCGTTGGAAAGAGCTGGGCTATCGCTCGCTCTCCTCGTACATCACCGGCCTCATTCGCTACGATCTTCTGGTCAGCGGACCGCACTCATCAATGACCGCGGATTGCCGATCGAAGCTTCAACGCAAGCTAACGCGAAAGACGCTGGCTGATCGTCGCCACGGCCGCCGACGAAAGATTCTTCTCGATCACTTGATTGAGGAAGCAGAGGGGCGGCCGGTCTCGGCGCATGAGCTCGAAAAAGTGAAGAACCGGATTTCGCTAGAACTGCGACGAATCTCATTCACGGCATCGACCGCGGGCTCTTCCGCGCACTCCACTTCTTCTCAGCACGAACCGATACGGACCTCTTCCCGCGGAGCGAGCACAGTCAAGGTGGAGCGCAGCAAAGCGAGCAATACCTTTACGGCGCACAGCGAGCGATAAAATAGATCAGCGGACGCGTGCCTACCTTGTTAGATTAGGTGGGAAACGGTGATTCCCGAATCACATCCCAATGCGGATGCAAACGAACAGCGCCGACCCCGCTCGCATCTACGACAAGGATACTTTCGTATTTTGAAGCAGTGATGTCACAGGTGTCTACTGAGTCTGACTTCCACTCTCGCAATTCCGTGAGGATTCTCTCGTGCCATGGCCGATAATCAGGGAAGTCGGATGCTGTCATATCGTGATAGATCAAAAGCGATGAACCTTGAGCGTAAGGCTTCTGGAGTTTGGATCGCAAGACGTGACAGAAGCTTGACCAAGGCTGCGGGTGCGGTGCAGGAATGTCGTAGAACTTGAGGCCGATTCGTGCCGCCTCGCGGTGGAATTCTGCGCGGCGATAATCAGGTCGAAGAACTTCCGCTACTTCCACGCGTCGATGTGCCGTTGAGATATCGATATAAGTCATGAAGTCTGGTTCCGGCGGTTGAAGTTTCTCTGCGAACTGAGGGCATTCCCACCCCGCCGCGTCCAGCGCGCCAGTCAGGTAAGACAAAATGAGCCATTCGAAATCTTCGCGATATCTTCTGTCGTTGAAAAATTCGGCAGCACCGACGGAGAATTTGTAGCCGTCGATTCGCGCACGTTCGTCTGTGATACGCTTCAACATGGTTGTAATATTCAATCGTAGGCCTGATACCGCCACGACTCCCAGGAGACATATACGTGATCGGTCTCAAACAATGGCCGATTTCGGAGCCATTGTGCCTCATGCAGCTTGCAACAAGCCCAATAGATTTGGTCGATGGATAATTCAGCGAGATCGTCATTCGGAGCTAGCCGTGCCTCCGTGATTACCGGTTTGTTTGCGGGCATCAACCGCTCCAGCGCACTGCGGACGGTCTCGATAACTTTTTCGTCAAAATTCATCACAGGCCTGGTCATGAACAGCGGCGCGTCTGTTCTGTTGGCGTAACTCCATCTAGATTCTGTGCATTCGTCATAGATGACCTCAGAAGAGACTTTAATTGACCATTATGTCACCGAAACCGGGGCGATGCTCGCCCGGCTCGGCGATCACTTGCTTACTCTCGATGAGCTGCGCGACTCGCAAAAGCACGTGTCGCTCGACGCGTTCGGGCTAACCGAATCTGCGCCGAACAGCGAGAACGTGGCTGCGCTGCTGTCGTCGCACGCCGAACGCTATGACGTGCACATGGCCAATTATCTTCGGTATGCTCACGTGGTACTCACGTACATGATCTTTGAAGATCGTCTACAGGCATTCGGCAGGATCGTCGCAGCAACAAAGCGCGGCGCTCCGTTTTTGACGAAGAGCAATCGTGGCCTGATGCCGCAATTCGAACAGTATCTAACGTCGCTAAAGCTGCCGATTCCGCCTAACGGCGGCATCGATGCTCTACGCCGACTTCGGAATTGTGTTGTCCATGCGCGCGGCCACATGCGTGGGGCCAAAAACACTGCGCAACTTGAGTCGTTGGTGGGCAGCCTCGAAGGAGTATCGGTCGATGAAGCGGGGTATCTGAGTTTCACCACAGAAGGATGTCTGCTGTTGCAGGAGCAGGCCATCCATTACCTGCATTCGATTGATAGCGCCGCTGGGTTTAGCATGTGGATTCCAGATGCGGTGCGGGCAAATTTCGAACGCAATATTCGTCCGCATCTCCAGCGGCAGGCCGGCCAGTGATTCCTATTGTGTTACTCCCTTCGCGAAGGCGAGGCGAGCAATCGGACGAGTTCGGGCAGCGGCTGGGGACGAGCCTCGCGTAGAGAAGCAAGGGCCTCAATTTGGTCGAACTTTCCAATCAGCGACCCAGCGGTGCCAGCAAGAACATCAAAAGTGTGTAGCGTGACCCGAGCCGAAATGTCCGCGGCTTCTCGTGTAGGCAGCAGGAGCGAAGGGGATTCAACCAAATCGATCGCGCTCCAGGTGCATGTCTCTCGCGGGATGTATCCGATCACCGACGTTTCGAACGCTGTCATGACCGAAGTGTTTTGAGGCAAAATGCGAACGTCAAAAATTCCGTTTCGCCCCAATTTGACGATTGGCTGAGCCAATTGAGGTCCCGGTCCGAATTCGCGAAAGTGCAAGCTGAGGTCGAGCACGGGTGAGGTTGAGGACGTGCACCAGGAGTGGCCGGAATCTTCATGGAGCGAAGACAGCCGCTTATTGCCGAGGACGGAGACAATAAAGTCGCCGTTTACTACGCGGCACACCATGCCCAACAAAGCAGCGATCGTCTGCGTGCAGAAGGCGTGTTCACGACAATACCAACCGAAATCGCGACCGCCGTTTGTTCGGAACGGCGGTTCGCTCAGAAGAAAATTGAATTCCGGCGCCGCTTCGCGACTGAGACGTGCAAGAATAATTTCGGAATTCACCGACGTCGCGCCGATGATGGCGTTCTACTTATATGGGACACCCCAAAGATAACCCTGGCGTTGAATTCCCCAGATCGATGGCGGGTACAGCCCAATCGCTGTGATTTCCCCAAATTCGTCAATCGAGGAATGATCAGAGATCCACACTTCGATGAAACCGGAATTGCTAAAGTCGTTTGCCATCGATGGATCTTCCGGCCAGTCTTCAAACCGGTAACCTTCAGGCAGGTCCAGCACCAAGATCGTTGCATCAGGATGCTTCCAGTGCGGCTTCCGACGCTTCGCTTCTTTGGCGGCGATGGCGCGAGCCGCGGCCCAGAAGACCGCGAAATTATCTAGCTCACCATCATAAGTTCGGCACGCCTCCAGAATCTCAGTTCGCTCGGGATTGTATTCGATTCGTGTGTGCTCGATACCGACCAAGTTGCCGTCAGGACGGCTGCACACGAAATCCGGTGCTTCGGAATCAGCGATAAGAGTCAGTTTCTCGCCGGTGGCTGACGTTCGCGCAACGAGGAAGTACTCGAGGTGCTCTCGTTCTGACTCCTTGTCGAAAAACGCCACATGGGAATATAACGGCAGTTGCGAGCGAAGTCTCCTTGCTCTGCGCGGGTTTCGCCGGCGCGCAGCATGTTGCCCGCTCTTCAGCCCAAGGCGCTTGGTCGCGCACCCATGCGGCTGCGCAGGAGCGGCATCATCGCAGGAAAGAACGCCCGCGAAGTCTCCGGGCGCGCGGAGCGGCGCACGCCCGGAGGAAGCCTGGAG
>DAIPJJ010000094.1:0-16003 GCA_036770325.1 Terriglobales bacterium | reverse complement strand
CAGAAGGTGTGACGATGCCGCTGAGTGCCGACGTATATACGGCGCTGCAGGAGAGCCGCACCGGTGAAGGAGCCGGGACGAACTTCGAGTGCATCACGCGCCTGCGTGACGGCGCCACCTGGCAGGAGGCCGATGCTGAGATCAACCGAGCCTGGGGCTCACGTCCTGGTCGTTATGAGTTGCAGGATGATCCGAGCGGCGAGATCAGCTACTATTCAGTGCCACTTCAGAAAGGCGAAACTGATCCGCTGCGTCCGCAGGTTTTGACGTTGATGCTGGCGGCAGGACTCATTCTGCTGATCGCCTGCGCCAATCTTGCGGGACTAACTCTAGTTCGCGTCCTGAGGCGCACGCCGGAGATTGCCACCAGGCTGGCACTTGGCGCGTCGCCCTGGCGGGTTCAAGAACAACTCTGGATTGAAAACTTGGTGCTTGCGCTCGCCGGCGGAGTGGCAGGAGTCGCGGTTGGATTTTTTGCGTTGCGCGGGCTGCTGCTCTTGCTTCCCGAGCACTTTCTACCGATCGCAGACGTCTCTCTCGATAATCGCGTACTGGCCTTCACGGCGTTTGCTTCCCTGTTTACCAGCGTGCTCTTCGGCATGCTCCCGACCCTGACGACGCGAAAATTCGATCTGCGCGCCGCAATGGGATCTCGCCAAACAACCGGCGGAGAACGCCTGCGTTCACGTCAGGCGCTGATGGCCGGCGAAGTGGCGCTCACGGTAGTGTTGCTGGCTGCAGCGGGCCTGCTGGTGCGAACTCTTGTTCATCTGGAAACGCTGCCGCCGGGTTTCAATCCTGATGGTGTAATGGCTGCCCGCGCCTCCCTCGACGAAGTGCGATTTCACGACGACGCGGCTTTCCGAAAGCTGCTTGATGAGAGCACCGCTGCCATGCGACGTATTCCAGGAGTGCAGACTGCCGCCGTCGGCCTGGCTCTGCCGTATGAGCGCACAGTGAATGAAGGAGGAATAACCATCGACGACGGCAGAGAAAAAGGCGAGCAGATCGTCTCTGGACTGGTCTACGTGACGCCTGATTATTTTTCGGCGCTGCAAATTCCGCTAGTCGCGGGCCGTTACTTCACTGACTCAGATGGCCCGGCTACACAACATGTCGCAATCATTAATCAAACATTCATGCGCAAGTTTTTCCATGGCGAAAACCCAATTGGACGGCACCTCTTGAAGGACATTGTGATTGTAGGCATCGTGCGGGACGTTGCCATGAAGCCGAGCCTCGGCGCGATTGCACCGCTGACGGCGGAGCAGACGATGTATGTGCCTGCAATGCAGGTACCCGCGCGGCGACTCACTCTTACGCACATGTGGTTCCAGCCGAGTTGGATCGTTCGCACTTCACGACCGATCGAAGGGCTCACAGCACAGATGCAGCGCGCGTTGGCCAGTGTTGATCCTGATCTCCCCTTCTCTGGTTTCTACAGCATGCAGGACTTGCGCGCGAAAGCGCTGGTGATGCAACACGTTGAAGTGGCCCTCCTAAGCACGATGGCAGCCCTCGCGCTGCTATTAAGCGCGGTAGGGATCTTCGCTCTTGCCGCCAACATGGTTACGCAGAAGACGCGAGAAATCGGCATTCGCATGGCACTTGGTTCAACTGTTCGCGAAGCCATTGTTCACGTCGGAGTGCCAGGCCTGCGGGCTTCGACAATCGGCCTCGTCATTGGTCTGGTTCTGTGCGCAGGAGTTTTGCGAATCATGAAGAGCGTGCTATTCGGCGTCACCGTATATGACATGCCTGCGATTGCATCAGCGGTCGCGGTATTCATATTTGTCGCGATCATCGCGTCGAGCTTGCCGACTTTGCGGATAGCTGGCATCAGCCCTGCAGACACATTGCGGGAGGACTAAGAGTGAAATACGGACGTTGCCATCGCGAGGAGAACCACTGAGGAGAATCCCATGAGCGAGCTTGTACAGAATTTTAAGTATGCATTACGACAATTGCGGAAGAACCCTGGCTTCTCAGCCATCGCAATCATCACGCTTGCTCTTGGTATCGGCGCAAACACCGCCGTTTTTTCCGCCATTGACGCCGTTCTTCTCAAGCCGTTGCCATTTCCGCATGGGGACGAGCTGATGTCCATTCAGCAATCCATAAAAACGGAAAGAAGTCCGAACCCCTTTGTCGCTCCCGTGCGGCTCGAAGACTGGAACCGGATGAATTCCACATTTCAGGCGCTCACAGGATACGACACGGAGGACGTCTCCGAAACTTCAGGCGAACTTCCAGAAAAACTAACTCGCGCCGGGGTCGCTCCGCGATTTCTACAAGTCTGGGGAGTTGCGCCAATTCTCGGACGCGACTTCGGCCCGGAGGAGGAACACTTTGGCGGCCCGACTGTTTCATTAATCAGCGAGCGGCTGTGGCGAAATAAATTTCACAGCGATCCAAATGTCATCGGAAAGAAACTGAGGTACGCGAAGGCCTCGGAAACAATCGTCGGGGTAATGCCCGCATCCTTCTTATTCCCGGTGAAGGATGTCGATGTGTGGGTGCCCGTACCCCCTGACGCTCCCTATGCCAACGATCGCAATTCGACCTGGTACACCATCGTGGGCCGCCTGAAGCCGGGCGTGAGCGTCGAGCAAGCGCGGGCAGATCTCGCGACTGTCCAAAGCCAGCTTGGCAAACAGTTTCCGCAAACTGATGGCAAACTGAGTGTTCAGATTTCTCCGCTGAAGGAAGAAACGATTGCAGGCGCGCGTCGCTCGCTATGGATTCTCTACGGCTCGGTCACTCTACTGCTTCTCATCGCCTGCGCGAACATTGCAGCCCTGCTCATGGCGCGCGCAACTAATCGCGAGCATGAAGTGCTTGTTCGATTTTCACTAGGCGCCTCGCGCGGATCACTCGTCGTTCAATTGTTGACCGAAATGCTGGTCCTGGCCTTCATCGGCGCGCTTGTTGGCGTCGCAATTGCCGCCAGCGGTACAAGGATGTTTCAGGCCTTTACTCCTGATCTGCCACGCGTTCGCGAAATCGCCATTAGCTGGAGAGTGCTCAGTTACTCCGCCATCTCGGCCTTCGCAGTCACTTTGTTGTGCGGAGTTTTGCCGGCATTTCGCGCCACTCGCAGCGCCATTGCTGAATCGTTGGCCGGTTCCGGTCGCACGCAAGTTTCCGGCCGGGCTTCTGTTCAATGGGTTCTGGTTTCAGTACAGGTTGCATTGTCTGTGGCTCTGCTTGCTGGAGCCGGATTGCTGGTCCGAAGTCTGCAACAACTTTCCCGGGTGTCACCAGGTTTCAATCCCAACAATGTTCTCACGCTGCACGTGAGTGCCGGATGGGGAGAAACTGCCGACATGAAAGCACTGGCGCAGCGTATCAATCGGATGCTTGACGGCCTGCGCGCGCTGCCAGGGGTTGCCGCCGCGGCAACTTCGGAGGCAATGCCCGGAACGGCCGGCTCGGACCGCGGCATAGAGTTGAAAATTCTGGAAGGTGAACAGGACCCGAATCGCAAGGTCACTGCCGACGCTCGGTTCGTCTCTGCCGGCTACTTCAACGTCGTGCAGATTCCAATGATCTCTGGGGAACCATGCCGCGATGATTCCAAGACCTTCGGCATAGTGGTGAATCGCAGTTTTGCAAACAGATATTTCGGTTCCGGAAATCCAATTGGTCATCATCTGAGCAATACCGCCTTGGCCAATTTTCCTTTGCAGGGCGAAATCCGCGGAATAGCCGCAGACGCTCGAGAAGAAGCGATCAGCAGCGAACCTGTTCCCACCGTGTATTGGTGTATGAACAATCCGGTCCCTGATCCTTATTACTTGATCCGGACACGTGGCGAGCCGCTTACCATGGCCGACACCATACGACGTACCATCCGGCAGCTTGAGCCGAATCGTTCAGTCTTCGACGTCGCGCCTCTCACCGACCGTTTGGGCGACTCGCTTGCTGAAAATCGCATGCGTACCACGTTGTTAAGCGCATTTGCAATCACCGCGCTCACGCTAGCTTGCGTGGGAATCTACGGCACTTTGAGCTACGTCGTCGGCCTGCGCCGCCGGGAAATCGGGCTCCGTCTAGCGCTTGGTGCTGTGCGCCGGCAGATTGCCGTCTTGTTCATCTCACAAAGTTTGCGCGCGGTCGGGATCGGATGTGTGCTTGGCCTGGGACTGGCCGCCGCCTCGAGCCACGTGCTTTCCGGAATGCTTTACGGGATTTCGGGCTTTGATGCCCTGACGTTTACTGCGGTAGTCCTTGCAATGCTCGCGGTCGCGACACTTTCGACTCTGACGCCTGCGACACGTGCTGCACGAGCAGACCCGATGCAGGTACTGCGCGAGGAATGAAGTGAACTTAATCGACTTTTGGCCGGGAGAAATATGATCCAACTCAAGAACCTCGAACGTAGTTATAAGACTCCAGCCGGGCAATTCTTCGTGTTGCGGCGGGTCAACCTGGAAATTCAACAGGGCGAATTCATTACTGTCATGGGACCTTCCGGCGCGGGAAAGTCCTCGCTTCTGAACGTCCTCGCACTGCTCGACGACGCCTGGGACGGGGAATACTGGTTTCGCGATCAAGCGGTGCACGAGATGAAGCGCAAGGAGCGTGCTGAACTCGCCAGGAAACATATCGGCATGGTGTTTCAGAGCTATCACCTGCTTGACGATCTGACGGTCCGCGAAAATATCGACCTGCCGCTTTCGTACAAAGACATTCCGAATCGGCAACGCCAAGGTATGGTCGCGGACACGCTCGATCGATTCCAGATCGTTGCGAAAAAAGATTTGTTCCCCAGCCAGCTCTCCGGTGGGCAACAACAACTGGTGGGCGTGGCCCGTGCCGTAATTCATAAACCGGCGCTGCTGCTCGCAGATGAACCAACAGGAAATCTACATTCATCGCAGGCCAAGGAGATTATGGAACTCTTTCGCGAACTCAATCAGCAAGGCACGACGATCGTTCAGGTCACGCACTCCGAAGCCAACGCCGCATACGGATCGCGCACTCTTCAGCTAAAGGATGGTTGGATCGTGGGCGACACGGCCAACCCTGAGCTTCAACCGTACGAGGCGGTGAAGCAATGACCACTGTCAACTCAAAGCATTGGCGGTGCGTTCTCTCGTGGTTTCTGGTGTTTCTCACTGTCGCGGCATCGGCACAAACCAACAACTCAATCGCACTCGAAATGCGGAAGTCTCGCAATCCGCTGAATGCGTACACACCCAGCGAACCGCCTGAACCTTCGTTGACCAACTCACCAGGACTTTCTCAGCTCATTCGCGACGGCAAGCTCTACTTATCTCTGAAGGATGCGATCCGCCTCGCCCTCGAAAACAATCTGGATATTGCGATTGCGCGTTATAACCTGCCGATTGCGGACATGGACATTCTGCGCACAAAGGCCGGAGGAGTTTTTCGCGGCGTAAACGCTGGCGTTGTGCAAGGCACACCAGGCGGGGGAGTCGGCGGCTTCGGCACTGGCGCTCCGGGCGCAGGCGCAGGCGGCACTACCGCGGGCGCAGGTGGCGCAGGCGCAGGCGCTTCCGGATTGGTGCAGTCAACCCTGGGTGTGGGCGCGCCGGTGCAATCCTACGATCCAGTAATCATCGGCAACATCGGTGAAGAGCACCAGACCACACCGCTGGCCAACCAACAAATTTACGGCGTGCCGTTATTGCAACTTAATACGGGGCAGGCAAATTTCGGTTTCGCACAATCATTTGCCACCGGTTCCACTGTTTCATTCGAATTCAACAACAATCGTCAGACGACAAACAGTCCGTTCTTCAATCTCTCGCCAGCTCTCGGCTCAATGTATAGGCTGAGCTTCCAGCAACAGTTGCTCTCCGGATTCGGTTTAGGTCCAAACCTTCGCTATCTACGAATCGCCAAAAATGACAAGAAGATTTCGGACATCGCCTTCAAAGACCAGGTAATGGCCACGGTAACTCAGATCGAGAACATTTATTGGGACCTGGTGAATGCCTATGAGCAGTCGCAGGTAAATGAGCAGTCTGTGGCGTTCGCGCAACAGTCGCTGGATACAGCCAAGAAGCAGCTTCAACTTCAGAGTATTCCCGCTATGGATGTTATGAGAGCGGAAGCTGAAGTCTCACGTCGCGCACAGGATTTGACCGTCGCGCGAACCAGCCTGCAGTTGCAGGAATTGCTGATGAAGAACGCGCTCACCAAGACTTTGGACGATCCGGTTCTCGAGTCAGTTCCGGTCGTCCCCACGGACCGCCTCGAGTCCACTCCAATGACACCGCCAAGCAACGCTCCTGTCGAGGAATTGATTCAGCAGGCATTGCGGGATCGTCCTGAGCTGAAAGAATCGGATATCGATTTGGTAAACCGTGAGATCAGCCGCAAGGCGGCCCGCAATGCCCTCTTGCCTTCGCTTTCTCTGGTTGCGTTCTACGGCGGATCAGGTCTGGCGGGACCGCTGAATCCTGTTTACAACGTCCCCGGAGTTCCAAATGTTTCAAACGTCCCCGTTGACTACAGCGGCGCGCTCACCAATGCGTTCAACAACACGGCGCCCGACTACTACGTCGGCTTTAATCTGAGTATTCCCATTCGGAACCGTGTTGCCAAAGCGGATCAATATCGATCAGGACTTGAATATCGCCAGGCGGAGTTACGACGGGAACAACTCAGAAAGCAGATTCGGATCGAAGTACGCAATGCCGAGTACGCTCTGGAGCAGACTGCATCGCGCGTCGATGCAGCGCAGAAGGCACGGGACCTGGCGCAGCGCACATTCGAAATCACGCAAAAGGAGCAAACCCTCGGTGCAGGCTCGACGTTCCAAACAATGACCGCACAACGTGATCTGGCGCTGGCTGAGTTAGACTTGGTGACGGCGCGGACGGTATATGAGAAAGCGAAAGTTGAAGTTGACCGTGCCACCGCCAGCACACTGGAGCACAATGGGATCCAGCTTGAGGGAGCGATCAACGGAGCCATGAGCGGCAACCAGACCAGCAATCCCGCGCCATAATCTATGCCAACCTTCGTCAAGCCGCATGAGTCCAATGTTACGGCGGCTTTTTCAAAGCGGGCGCGCGCGCCTCGCATCCTGGCCGCTGACGATCAGCAGCACATACTCGAAGCGCTCGAACTGTTGCTGAAGCCACAAGGCTACAAGGTCGACGTGGTCCAGTCGCCGGAACTCGCGCGCGAAGCACTCTCCGAAACCCAGTATGACGCGGTCTTGATTGACCTGAACTACACCCGCGACACGACATCGGGACGAGAAGGGCTCGACTTGCTTTCTGAAATTGTTGCCCAGGACAGCAACCTTCCCGTGATCGTCATGACAGCCTGGGGCAATATTGAACTCGCTGTCGAAGCAATGCGGCGAGGGGCCCGTGACTTTATTCAAAAGCCCTGGGAGAACGAGCGCCTGCTCTCAATTTTGCGCACGCAGATCGAACTGCACCGTGCTCTGCAGGAAACCGAGAGGCTTGCTGCCGAAAATCGGCTGCTGCATGCGCAAGGCCGGCCGGAATTCATTGCTACAGCCCCAGCGATGCTGCCGCTGCTTGAAACCATTACACGTATCGCGCCTTCCGATGCCAATGTGCTGGTCACCGGCGAACATGGCACCGGCAAAGAAGTGGTCGCACGCACGATTCACGCATTGTCTTTGCGGAACTCTCGTCCCTTGATCGCGGTAAACACCGGCGGGTTAGCGGAAGGCGTTTTTGAAAGCGAGCTCTTCGGCCACGTAAAAGGAGCCTTTACCGACGCTCACAGCGACCGCATCGGACGATTCGAGCTCGCCGACGGCGGAACAGTTTTTCTCGACGAGATTGGAAACGTTCCTCTTCGCCAGCAGGCCAAGCTGCTTCGAGTGATCGAATCCGGCGAACTCGAACGCGTCGGTTCTTCTCGCAGCCGAAAGGTTGATGTTCGCGTGATTGCTGCCACGAATACAGACTTGCGGGCCGCCTGCCAGGCAGGCCAGTTCAGGGAAGACCTTCTGTTCCGTCTTAACACCGTCGAGCTGCGGTTGCCTCCGCTTCGAGAACGCAGAGAAGACATTCCGGCTCTGGCCATGCATTTTCTCTCGCAATATGCCTCGCGCTATCGCCGCCAAATAAAAGGATTCGATCCAAGCGCTTTGCAACCGCTTCTTCACTATTCCTGGCCGGGAAACGTTCGCGAACTCGAACACACTCTGGAAAGGGCAGTTCTGATGTGCCGTACCGAGCAGATTCAGCCCGCCGACCTGGGTCTGACTTCCCATCGCGCGCAGGCACCCAATCTCGAGGAATTGAGTCTCGAAACGGTTGAAAGTATCCTGATTCGCAAGGCGCTGCAGCGCTTTCAGGGAAACGTAAGCCAGGCCGCGGAAGCTCTCGGCTTGAGCCGCGGCGCCCTGTATCGGCGGATGGAAAAATATGGGCTCTAGCCCAGGCCTGACCAGACTCTCTACAAAGAAAAAAAAGCGTCAGCGAGCTCCCTTTGAGCGGCGAATCACGCGCTTCTCCATATTTTTAGTTGCAGTGCCGCTGATCGTCAGTGGCGTCCTGATCTGGGGCCAGGCATGGTCGCTCGAATCCAAGCTTATTCTTTTCGGAGCTGAAGTCTTTGCCTGCCTGCTGATAGCAGCCGGCATGCACGATCACATCGTTCGCCCATTGCAAACACTCGCCAACGTTGTCGGTTCGCTAAGAGATGAGGATTATTCTTTTCGCGCGCGCCTTGCCATTCCCAATGACGCGCTTGGCGAGCTGTCACTTGAAGTCAATGCTCTCGCGGATTTGCTCGCGAAACATCGAACAGGCGTTATCGAGGCGACGGCCCTTCTTCAGCGTGTTGTTGAAGAGGTCGAGATTCCGATCTTCGCTTTCGATCCGCAGAGTAAATTGCGCCTGGTCAATTCTGCCGGTGAAAAGCTGCTCCAGCAATCCTCGTCGCAAGTCCTCGGACGCAAAGCATCCGACCTGCGCCTCGAGGATGCTCTATCCTGCGAGAATGAAACTCTGGTTCATCTCCACTTCGGCAGCGGAGCTCGCTGGTTCGTTCGTCGAAGTTCCTTTCGGCAGCAGGGTGTCCCCCATACTCTGCTCGTGCTTTCCGACGTAAGCCGCGCATTGCGCGAAGAAGAACGCCGTGCGTGGCAGCGCCTCATCCGCGTCATGGGGCACGAGCTGAACAACTCGCTTGCCCCAATCAAGTCGATTGCTGGCAGTCTGAATGCGCGACTTTCCGGACTGGATTTTCCCGTTGAAGAGCAACAGGATTTTGCCCGTGGACTCAGCATCATCGAGAGCCGCGCTGCTTCACTCAATCGTTTTCTTCAGGCTTATCGTCAGCTTGCGCAGATGCCGCCGCCGGCATTTCAGAACTGCACTATTTCGCTGCTTGCCAAAAGAGCTGCGGCGCTCGAGACTCGCATCGCTGTCACTATCGTTGGTGGTCCCGAGATCGGTCTCAAAGCAGATCCGGACCAGCTTGAGCAGATGCTGATCAACCTGTTGCGCAATGCCGCAGAGGCCGTGCTCGAGCCGCGTGATGACAGCGCAGGCTCCAATGGCGCGAACGGAGCGCCGTCAGAGCCGCGGATCTATCTCGGCTGGAAACTCAATGGCAGGAATGTCGTCATTACGATTGAGGACAACGGCCCGGGTCTCATGAATCCCAGCAACGTTTTCGTTCCTTTCTACACGACGAAACCATCCGGCAGCGGAATCGGGCTTGTTCTCTCCCGTCAGATCGCAGAAGCACATGGAGGCTCACTTGAACTTTCGAACCGCGCCGAGCGCGGCTGCATCGTTACAGTGAGCTTGCCGCTTGAACCTTCCCGACGGGTGAACACGCAAGCTCAACCGATTTAGTCGGGAGTGCACATGCTTCTGCGAAACCGCCACGAGTTGAAGCTTAGTGTCGCACTCGCCTACAATTTGTTCCCACGCAATAGCCGGCACAAGAAAATGAACGAACCTCTTTCGGTTGAACGCTCCAATCATTTTCCTCTCCAGGAAGTACTGGAGCTAAGCGGACCACTGACGGCCGGTAACGCAGCGGCTTTTCAGAACGCATTGCGCCGTGAAGACCACGCTGAGACTTTGATTCTGGATTTGAGCGACGTGCCCTATATAGATTCGGCGGGCTTGGGAGTTCTGGTCACCGCGTATGTAACGCGCCAGAAATCAGGACGCAAAATGGTGCTCAGCGGAATCAACTCGCGAGTGCAACGGCTGTTCGAAGTCACACGCTTGGGAAGCTTGTTCTTGGTCTTCGACAGTCCTGAAGAGGCAGTCGCCGCACTCTCCGCGGCCGGGCACGCTTGAACACGGCATGGTTTCGATCAATGCAGTTTGTATCCTGGTTCCCCAGGCAGCAAACCATCAATTTTCACAACTTTCATGTCCGGTTTAACCTTGCTTGCTTCGACCATAGCGATACCGCCACGCAATGCCGTGACAGCCTCCTTCTTCATTCCAAACGAAGGCACCAGAATGGGTTCGCTCTGTGCTTCACCGCGGAACACCTGCGTCGTCCAAAACTCCTTGTACTGACTTTCCGAGATTCCAAGCAGCCGTAACAGCGCTTCTCGTTCCGGTGCTCCGGGTCCGCGCACAATCAGCTTGATCGGAGTCCCGCCCGGCCATGTACGCTTTTCGCCGGAAAAAATTCTTCTCAGGTCAGCAAAACTTATGTTCGTCACTGGATTCGCCGGATTGACGATGACGGCGATGGCCACCTCTTCTGCACGCGCGTCCCAGCTTCCCAAAAACAGGAAAAGTTGCAGCAGAAAAATGATGCTGCTCTTGTGTTTCATGGTCATTTCGGTCCTAGAATCCCGCTGTCACTTGCAAATGCAAACCATTTAAATCTGGCAAGCCTCGCCGTACTGTGTGGTCCAACTGGGCCTTGAATGCGAGATAGCTATCGACGTCATAGCGAATCCCGAAGGAGGGCCCTTCTCGCCTCCCGATGTCGTCATAGATCAGGTTTCCAGCGCCTGCATTCACATATTGATACCGGACAAATGGACGCCAGGCGCCAACCCTCTTTGAAAACTGCGAGTAGAAAGCGGGCGTATTGAAGAGGCCGGGTCCTCCAACCAGTGAATGTCGAATCAGGAACGCTTCGTTCAGGAATTCTGTTCCGCGCGATACGTAAACCGCATAGCCGTTGATAATTGTCTGGTTCCAACGTGCCAGGGGAGATGGAGGCGTGGCAGCAATCTCCTGCGGCAATCCGATAATTTGGTCCTCTGGTGCAGCAATCAGAAGATCGCTGATGCGATCGTGGTAGAAAGAAGCGCCAATTTGAAGGCCGGGCCATCGGTCTGGGCGGGCGAAGAGGCCGACATTCACATGGTTCCCGTTATTTTCATCATTGAGCAGCCCGTCGCCGTTGATGTCGGGCCGAATCGTATCCGACGATCCATATTCGGCAATGTAGTTCAGACCCAGTTTGCCTGATGGAATTGTTCCGGTAAGCGACATGCCGACGGCCTGCGTAGGCAAGATGCCGCCATTGCTCGCGTACTCCATCGCAAGCGGCCGGTCCGCAGTGGTTTGGAGCCAGGCTGCACTGCGGAATGCCCAGTTGTAGTATCCAATGCTGGTTTGATAGCGCCCTAAGCTCAACTTAAAGTGATCGTTGAAGGCGTAATTCAGCAGCAGTCTGCGCAGGTCAAGACCATACCTTTGCGCATCACCTTCTTGAAAATCGATTTCTGCCAGCGCACCGGCCTTGTCTCCGAATCTCGATGTCAGAAATAAATCAAAGTCGCCGGTATAGAAGTTCCCAGCAGAGCCGGGGACGAATCCATAGCTCCCCGTTTCCGGACCTCGCTGGTCCAGCGCTTTATAGTCAGCTTCTGCAAAACCGCGCCATTGAATCCCTCGTAATTCGTGTATGTCGTTTTGCAGGATGTTATCGTCGGGTTTTGTTCCTTCAGGCATTGGTGTTTCACTGGCTCGACTTGATTCGATTCCATGCGCCTGACTGCCCTCAAGTACTGCAATCCGTTGTTCCAGGTCCCGCTCATGCTCTTGGAGCTGCCTTATCTCTTGCTTCAAAAGCGTAACCGTCTCCTCGCCACTCAGGCTTGTCTGCTGGGCCGGCACCGAGCAGCACCAGGAAAGCATCACAATCAGAATTCGGCTCCACGATTTATATTTTCTGGGCTGTTGCACACAATCTCCTTGCAGTCACAAACGCGGCCTTCCCCTGAGTAGACCTTCGGCTGGCGGAGAGGAAACCTCCGGTTACGTTGGTAAGTTGCTAGTCCGGCAAGAAGTCGGAATTTCTAGCGCCGGGAATCCTCCGCATTTCACGCTATACTCGCTGCACATGGCGACGATGACGAAAATCGCGCCGGCCGAGACCGGACTGGTCCGCGATTTGGGCGCGGCCCACGCGGCCTCTATCGTCATTGGTGTAGTCATCGGCAGCGGAATTTTTCTGGTTCCGGCAGAAATGATCCAGGCTGCGGGTTCTGCGCGGCTGGTTTATCTCGCGTGGATAGTCGGCGGAATGTTTTCGTTTTTTGGAGCTGTGACTTACGCGGAATTAGGCGCCATGAAGCCACAGGCGGGTGGCGAATACGTTTACGTCCGGGACGCTTACGGCCCGCTCGCCGGATTTTTGACCGGCTGGACGTGGACGATTGTCATCAAGCCCACGTCGCTGGCCGCAATCTCTACTGGTATCGTGCGCTTATTGACCAACTTCCCGTACTTTGCCTTTCTTTCCTATCCGGTTTTCAAGTTGGGCGATTTTTCAATCAGCGTTGGTCAATTTGTTGCAATCGGATTTGTAATTTTCGTTTCCCTCGTGAACTACATCGGCGTCCGGCGAGCAGGAAATTTCCAACTCGCATTCACAGCTCTGAAAATCGTGCTGATCGTGGCGATTGCGGCGCTGGCATTCAGTTCGCATGGCGATTGGTCACACTTTGCGCAACACTACGCGGGCGCAACGCGAGGAATCGCTGGGTTTGTAGCTGCCGTCGCTGCCGCTCTCTGGGCCTACGACGGCTGGAGCGACCTGAACATGGTTGCCGAGGAAGTCAAAAATCCCGAACGAAACATTCCTATTGCTCTCGTCGGGGGACTGCTGGTTATCGGCGCGCTCTACATGTTGGTCAATGCCGCGGTTCAGTACGCATTGCCACCGGCCTTCGTGGCGCAATCTGCTTCCCCAATGTCGGATGCGGTGCGCGCATCATTCCTGGGGACGGCTGCTGCCGTGGTTGTTTCAGCCGCGATGGTAATATCACTGACCTCAAGCCTGAACGGGGTTGCGATGAGCGGCTCGCGCATGGCATTTGCCCTCTCGCGCGACGGAAATTTCTTCGCCAGCCTCGCAAAAGTTCACCCGCGCTTTCACACCCCGCATGTTGCGATTGTTGTTCAGGCAATCCTGTCCGTGGGCTTCCTGCTGATCGGGGGAAGCTTCCGGCAACTCTTCACGCTGGCTATTTTCGCGGAGTGGTTGTCGTACATGGCGGCAAGCTGCGGACTGTTCGTGTTTAACCGGAGAACTCCGGTCCAGCGGCCATTTTGGCGGTATCCTCTTTCCCCTGCGCTTTTTGTCGTAGCCTCTGCTGCTCTTCTTTATTACACCTTCGCCAGCAACGTGAAATATTCAACCATCGGCAGCCTGGTGATCCTCGGGGGTATCCCAGTTTATTACTGGTTCGCAATGCGAAGACGCTGATAAATACTGACTCAATTTGAAACTCTTCCTCCTTTCGTTACCCGCCGATTACTTTCGTACTACTGCGCTGGGTACGTTTACCCACTTAAGATTTTTTCTTAACCTGAGCATTCCGGTCTCGCTCCCCAGGCCCGGGTGTGCTTTGGAGCTTACAGAATGTATTTGCCTACAAACCAACCCCTTACGCTCGGCCTGCTGCCCGAAAAGAAACGGGATTGGCGCACTTTCCTGGTCAGCTACAGCTTTTGCGTGGCGGTGTTCCTCCTGATCTTGCTTGCACGGCTGATCTGGCCTGACCGCATGACCACGTGGGCGCGATACAGCGTCACGGAGATTATTCCCCGCCCGGAGTTGGTGCAGGATACGCCACGCGTTAAGCCGCAAGTCAAGCCGAAGGCGTTGCCAAAGCCAGTTCCTGTCGTAAAAATGGAAGCGCCGAAGCTGATTGTTCCAAAAGATCTTCCCAAGCCGAAGTTAGAAGCGAAACTCGAACCGCCGAAAATTCAGACTGCGAACTTTGAGGCGCCGAAGTTACAACCAGTCGTGGCTACCCCGACAAAAATCATTCATACCGGTGACTTTGGCAGCTCCGCCACTCCTACCGTGAATGCGCCCATTCAAAAAGTGCAGACTGGCGGGTTCGGCGATCCCGATGGGCTTCAGGGCCAGGGCAAACAGGCCAGATTGGTTGCCGCCCATCTTGGTTCCTTCGATCTCCCGGAAGGTGCCGGAACCGGCAATGGCACTGGTGGGGCAAAAGGAATCAAAGGCACAATTGCCAGTACAGGGTTTGGAAACGGAATCGCTCAACCGGTGAGCGACGGCCGGCGAAACGGGCAGGTTCAGTCGTCAGGCTTCGGTGCTCAACAGGTTGCGGCGCCAAAGCACGCGGTTGACGATGCTGCCGCGCTGACGACCCAGGTTGAAATTCTGTACAAACCGAAGCCGGTTTATACGGACGAAGCGCGAAAGTTGAATATCGAGGGCGAAGTGCTGCTGGAAGTCCTGTTCGCAGCAAATGGCGAGTTGCATGTGAACCGCGTAGTTCGCGGTTTGGGACACGGGCTCGATGAAGCCGCCGTCAGCGCGACGAACAGAATTAAATTCAAGCCGGCGCAGCGCAACGGTTCTTCGGTCGACTCAACCGCCATTGTGCACGTGATGTTTCAAACGGCTTCGTAAGCTCTAAGTTGTGGTCAGTTACGAGGGGGACATGACACGCTCCACACTTTCAGCGGCCTTATTGCTGCTCTCATTACCTTTGGCCGCGCAGCAGACGCCCGATCCTGAGTCGTCCGCTCAGCCCGCCTCTGTGCAATCGGTCTCGACGACGCCAGGGATCGCAATTTCGCAGCAATCGTCGCGCAGGCCAGTTAGCGCCGACCAGGTGGTCGATCAGATCATCGAGCGCGAGCATGCGCTTATCAAATTTCTCAGCAACCGCACGCCTCTTGTCGAGACTTACCTGCAGAACCTTCAGCCGGATGCAAAACTCGGTGCGCTGCCGAAAGAAGATCACTACTTCCTCGGCCGGCTGGACATGGGCCCCGCAATTGAGCGACGCGACTACCTGGCTTCACAGGCAAGCTTTCAGAAGACCCTCATGGGCGGAGTTACCAAGCTCTTTCGCATTCAATATCAGCCGATGGGATTTTCGTGGATGGTTTTCGCCGACCGCCAGAATTTCGATCGCAATCACTACGATTTCAAATTCGCCCGCCGCGAATTTCTCGGTGATATTCGCTGCCTGGTGTTCGACGTCACTCCGAAATCCGGTGCTGGCAAAGGACTCTTCGAAGGCCGGATCTGGGTTGAAGACCAGGACTACAATATCGTGCGCCTGAACGGGACTTATGTTCCGCGGCCGAGAAACGCCGAGTTCTTCCACATGGATAGCTGGCGTTTGAACCTGGTTCCTGGTTATTGGATCCCTGCCTACATCTACAGCGAAGAAGGCGATTTCAGCTACGGCTCGAAAGACAAGCTGGCTTTCAAAGCGCAATCGCGCATCTGGGGATACGACCTGCAGAAGACCAATCGCGAGGACGAACTCACAGACCTGAAAGTTGACGCCGTGAAAGACGTAAGCGCCAGCGCGCAGGATCCGTCTCCACTCGAAGCGCAACGCGAATGGCAGCAGCAGGCTGAGGACAACGTCGTTGAGCGCTTGCAGGAAGCCGGTCTGCTTGCGCCACCGGGAGAAGTGGACAAGGTTCTGCAGACCGTCGTCAACAACATTGAGATCACCAATAATATCGACCTGCCACGTCCGGTTCGCGCGCGCGTAATGCTGACTTCACCGCTGGAAACGTTCAGCGTGGGCAATACCATCATC
>DAIPJJ010000093.1:0-16175 GCA_036770325.1 Terriglobales bacterium | reverse complement strand
GCACATAGTCAAAACCAGGCGCCTCGCTTGTCGATCATCGTAAACAGATCCTGCGTCATTCAGCCCGAGTCCGACCCGTTGGTCCTCGGCGATCACATTGATGCGTTTCGCGATGACGCCATTTGTCACCTTGAGAGTGTTCTGTCCTCGCACCATATCGAAGAAAAGATAGCGGACGGTGTGCGCTCTCGCTTTTTTGTCCGAGTCGCCGAGCAGGAATATGTGGTCCAGAATCCGACTGATCAGCCTGCCGTATTCACTATCCGCCACGACGTTCCGGAGAATTGGACTGTTGACTCCGACCCGCCCCCTTCCAGTATGGACGGCTCAACCGCAGTGTTCCGGGTAAACGCAGAGCCCGGGCAAAGAGTGCGGCTGCATGTGGGCATGCACCGCAACTACACGATCAATCCAAATTAATCGGTCGTCAGTCATGCAGCCCGTGTCTTCGGAGAGGAAAGGCAGGCCGTCACCTCGCGGAGAACCTGCTCGTAGTCAGCGGCTATCGCCCGCTCCACATGAACACGAGCGCCCTTTGCGCCCGCTTCCTGCGCCAAGCGCTTAAACTCACTCTGAAGAAAGACTTCTAATTGCTGAGGTGTCAGCACAGCAATGGGAACCGTGGTGGACTGGCCGGTTGCGGTCTCGATTTTCACGCAATACGGAGATTCGGACTGTTGCGTTTCTGAATTCATGCGACACATCCTTTGTGGAGCGACAAAAGTGGCGGGCAAAAGATCGTTCGCATTTTAGCGTCTCGCGCCATTTTCCCTGCGCGATGCAGGGAATAGTTAGGGCACGTCGGCGCAGTTGGCGCTAGTCCCGATATCACTCGTTGAGGGCCTTGGCGCGGCCAATAGTGATAACGCCTGAGTTCAATAACTGACTTCAGGATTGCCGGTCGTTCTGAAGGGATTCAGTTCAGCGCGGGCAATTGCACATTGAACTTCGGGCATTCGTCGTTGCCATACAGAGCGATCTGCGCCCCTCTTGCTTTCCACCATCGCAGCCAGCGCGATTGCTGAACGGTTACGCTTCTGCCTGATCCATCACACCATTCGCGGTGCGTCAATTCGATTAGCGCGCCGCAGACTTCATTTCTCACGGCACCGTCGTTATCGTCGTACATACGAATCAGCAGCGGAACTGCAGACCGCGACCTTGTATTGCCCAAAGCGGCGGCAACGGCCAGTCGAACCTGCCCGCTCGGGCTGGCCAGTCCTCCCGCAAGCGCGCGGGCCGCAACGTCGCCACCAATATGACCAAGCCCGAGTGCGGCCCATTGGCGAATCCGATCATCGATCTCTGTACTTCTTCCAGCCAGCAATTCGACAAAGAATTGCAGTTCATCTGGCGTCGAAAGGGCCGCAAGGGCCTGAACGATCTGTTCGCGCAGAGTGAGATCGGCGCTTTTGTCATAAAGCCTGATTAGATCGGCCCGGCTCTCAGTGCTGTCGATCTGCCCTAATCCCCTCACTGCAAGGTGCGGCGTCGGACTTGGACCAGATGCGAATCCCGCGATGGTTTTCTCTAAAAACGCCGGTGCCATTTCAGCAATCGCCTCACGAGCGCGCAACATCTCGGCGGTACCGGCACTTGAACCCCCAGCGTCAGTGACGTAGGGTGCATACGCGCCCTTCAATTCTTCCTGGCTCCCTGACCTCATTACGATAGGCAAGGTGATGTCAAAGTTTGCACCCGGAACAGGATCGCCCTCTTTGTGCAGTGGCGGAGGAGGCGGCGGAGCCTTGGGCGTCAAATTGGGGTAATACTGCCACCGTACACCCGCTTTGCCTTTCGCGTGCAGCACATAGTTTCCTGGGGGCAGCCTGTAATCGGTCAAAAGATATTGAAACGCGACTGTCTCATTTGGAGCAAGCATCGGCGGATGATCAATTCCACATGAACCGCCGACACCAATACCGGCCGAACATCCCCAAAGATTTGGCGAATGCTTCTTTTCGGCGTTCTCGACACTCAGATCTACTTGTCCATCGCAGTAAGAATAACCAACCGATTCGGTCCCGATGTTCGTCACCTTCAGGATGAGGGAGACCGGTTCGTCAACGAGGTACGCCGCCTTGTTGGTTCTCACCTCGACACTTACCTGGCAAACGCCCTTTGAAACCAATATCAGAAGGAGCACCCCTGTCCTGAGCATGCCCTATTTTGACACCGTCAATTTGTTTTCGGGCACGGGAGCTTGCAGGCTTGAAAAACTGGGCTATCGTGAACGACTCGCAGAACTAACCGCCTATTTCTTTATCAGGCTGGTGTGACTCGAAACGCACTGCCACTTGTCGCCGTTCAGCACCCAGGTGTCGGTGAAGCGTCCGAGATGATCGTAGGGTTTGCCTTTGTAGGTGCCTTGCGTGTGATAGGTGCCGGTAACCACGGAAGTGTTCCCAAAGAAATTCATTTTGACGTCTTGAATGGTGAGCACAGACGGCTTGAACAACGGGTCTTTAATGTCAGCCAGGAAATGCTGCTTGTCGCTGACCTCTCCATCCCACTCGGTGTTGACGAATCGGCTGTCCACCAGGGCGTCGAGTGCGGCAACATCGCGGCTCACTTGCGCTTCATTCCACATGTGCTCAAACACAAGCAGTTTGTTCTCGCGCGGATCGGTCTGCTGGGCAGCGGCGGCCGCAGAGCACAGCGCCAACATCAAACAGCAGCATAGAGTGCGAAGCATAGTGTACATTCGCCGGCGTCCCAACGAGAGGGCGAACTTTAGAAACATAGCGACGCGCCGGACGTTTCAGCGACGAAAATCACCGCAGCAGGATTACGGAGGTCATGGAAAGCGGCGTAAAGCTCCCGGTCTCGATGCAGCTTGTCGGGCAGGTGACAATACGTCCTCATCTCGTTGAGAACGGTCAACGAGTGATAACGCCTGTTAACAATAGTTGAGTCTCTTCCGAATGGATTCTGCGATAATTTGCTCTAGTATTTTTAATGATGTTCGACGCGTCCAACGATCCGGCCAATGGCGTAGAAATGGAAGAGCTTAGGCGGTATACTCGCGCCTGGCGACGGAATTGCTTCTACTCTACCGCCGCCCTTCTTCTGAGTTGCGCTCTCGTATACCCGTTCTTGGCGGGTCACTCGCTTCACCGGTACTGGAACTCGATTGGGAAGAATCTTATTCTCTTGTCCATGGTACTACTGCTTATATGGGGTTGGTGTACAGAGGTCTTTTGTAACGCGTGGCTAGCTGTCCGCAAAGTGGAGAAGGAACAAGGATAGTGACCGCGATTAAAAGGTTGTTTTCACCGGGGTTATCGGGGTTGCTGTTGATAAATCTCCATGTCACTCATTGAGGCGCTTGCAGGTCAATGAGTGATAACGCCTGTTATGAACAGTTGACGCCACCCGCCGATAGACTGTCGCAATGGACTAATGAAGGAGGGCATCCTTCCCTCTGGCGCCATGTTTTTTAGGATTCGGCTGCTGATCTCGACAATTTCCGTGATCCGACGAGAGTGAGCGAGTTACCGACTGCGGGATAAGCGCGATTAAAGAAGTAAAACAATCCTGCGACAATGACGAAAACTACCAGACTCGCTTCCGTGCCGCGCGGACCACCCGTGAGCCAGTCAGGTCCGTGAAAGCGGAGGTCAAGCAGATGGCCGAGAATGGGCTTGCCATCGTTGCCGGAGTTGGGCTCGGCGAAAACCACCATGTCGGCATAATCAGAGGCGGCGTGAAAACCTACCGCGAACCACAAACTCCCTGTGCGGCGTAGTGTTAGGCACCAAAAGACGCCGTAAAGAGCAACGCTGATCGGGTCTATCCAGTCCTCATGAGGTTTAAGGAAGAAGTGGAGGAGACCGAAGATCGAGGAGAGCAGAATTGCCGCCGGCCAGAAACCAATTCCCTCGGTCAGCGTCTTGAGTGCATAGCCCCGAAACAGAAATTCTTCCGCAAAGCCCAATGCGAGCATCGCCGCGGCCCATGCAATCGCGTAAAAAAGAAGTTGCCGAACAGGCAGCGCCAAGCCATAAAACGTGCACCCGCCCGCCAAATAGATAGGAGCCAAGATCAGCGCGGACGGGACGAATCCCCACAAAACGCCTTTCCAGAGCAGCGTTCCGGCATTGTGCACGAGTGGCAAACCGTAGGATGAGAATGGCTCGCGCTCTATCCGCGACATCAAATACACAATGGCTGAGAGGAATGCAAAGTCCAGGAGATAGTTGAGCAGCATGCTCGACCAGGTGAAAGTGCGCTCAGGAAAATGAATGTGCGCCAGAACCTTCGGGTCAAGCGCCGTGCCGGCAGCCAAATAGATGGAGAGGAACAATGCAAATCGCCACCCAGCGCGCCAGCCGTGGTTTCCGCGAAAGATCCGCCTGAAGAAATTCATTCGGTGTAGCGCCCCAAATTTACGTCGCCGCACGTCCCTGCTACGGCATCGGCAGTCTACACTATGTCGCGCGAACTGAGCTTCTGGATAGCAGTAGAATTGTCGACGATCCGGGAACTTATCGTGATTAGTTGGCGATAAATCGCGATATCACTCATCGACGCGCTTGGCAGGTCAATGGGTGATAACGCCTGATAACGTCAATTGACATCTAAACGGTGTGCAAGAAGTGGTCGTGAATGCGTTCTGACACAGATACGAACCGTATGGTGATCCGCTGAGGCGTGGGAATGAGGCTAACAGATGCACTCGTTCTAGGGCTTGCCGCGCTGGCTTCTTTAGGGGTTGTTGCGACCAGCTCGGCAGAGCAGCAGTACGGCTCACTCTCCGGTACCGTTCTGGATCGACAAGGTTCAGTAGTTGCGCATGCTAAAGTCACCGCAGATTACGTCTGCATGACCCTGTGCGTAAAGACGAAGGCACTGGATCGGACCGAATCGGATGATCAAGGCCGCTACCAATTCGAGCGTTTGGAATATGGCCGTTATTCAGTCTCAGCGGAGAAACCCGAGGAGAACTACCCACCGCTTTACTACGCCTTCTATTCCCCCGAAAAGCAGCCTGAAGTTGACCTTTCGGAAACTAATAAGGAAGTGACGCTAGACTTAGTCTTGAGCATAAAAGCGGGAGTGCTCGTCGGTACGGTAGCAGAAGCCGAGACCGGAACACCGATGGATGGAAACGTTGATTTTCGTAGCACGACAGACTCACGGCGTTATATCAGCGCCTCAGGATGGACAAACGCCAAATTTCGGGTATTGGTTCCTTCCGACATGCCAGTGTTGATGAAGGTCTCCAAACCCGGATACGAGGATTGGTACTACACTCGCAACGGCGTCATTGTGCCGATACAACTCGGGCCTGATGAAATTTTGAAGCTTGACATCAGATTGAAGAAATCGGCGTCCTCTGTAGCTCCATAGCGGTTCCCAGCCGTATGCCGAGTAGGGTTGGAACGCCATAGTTGATAAATCCCCACATCGCTCATTGACATGGAAAAAGGCGAATAGAAGGCGCAAACTTGCGCTATCGCCTGTTATCAGGGATTGACGGTCAATGAGTCCAAACAAACCCGCCGCATCAGGCGCTGGAGTTCTGTGGGTGTTCAAGGCATAATTCTCGCGTGCAGACGAAGAGCAAGTTATTGTTTATGCCTTTGTTGTCGTTGGCCTCAGTGTGCGCTGCTCAGTCGAAAATAAAGCCCGAATGGGCGGTGTTTCCTTCGTCGCTGAAATGGGAATCTCCGCCGCCCGAACTGCATTCAAAAATCAAATCCGCTTCGGCAAGAATACTCGTGTTTTTCCCATCCGGCGAGTATGGGGAGGTGTATTGCTATTTAATTCGTCAAGGAGACGGAAGCGTTTCAATCTCGCGAGGGGACGGGGAGGTTGTCGGAACAGGAATGTGGTCGCAGCAGGGAAACCGAATAACAGTCAAATCGCGAATTGTGTATCGAACTGTTGTAATCACGGGTAAGCCGATTCCTGAGGCCCAAACTACCGATTCATTTACCGGCACGAAGGAACGGTACTGGACTGTTTCCGATGACAAAGGACACTACGCTGCACTACCACAGTTCGACGATTGGGGATATTTGGCCGATTTAATTAAGTGCGACAGGGAGTACTTCGATGGGAAAAAACGAATCGACGGTATTCAGCCTTGTGCGCCGAAGCCCGAAAAGTGAAGGTCAGTTGGCGATAAATCCCCATATCACTCATTGATCCATCGGACGGTTCATATCGTGAGAGCGGTGTTGCCAGTACTTGGCTTTTAGTCTGCTCGTTTCGGCGACATTGTAGAGAATCTCGCAGTCGCAGCATCCTCCCTGCGAACGAAAAACGGCGAAGGCGTCCATTACTGCTTCTGAGTCATGTCCAGCCGAACGCAGAATGCTTTCCGACAGCTTGTAGTCGCCACCGCACTCTTGGGCGGCCTCCCCGTCCATCGGAGATAAGAGATCGTCCAGTTTCTCGAAAAAATGAGACTGGTGGAGCGAGGCCATCACATCAGGGGTGATGGACGAAATCAGGTCGGAATCCCTGCTGTCATCCATGCCGGTGACCATATCATTGGCTCGTGAACAATCGCAATCGGGCGTTCAACTGGGGATAAATCGCCATATCACTCATTGAGGCGCTTGCAGGTCAATGGGTGATAACGCTTGATTGCAGCATGTTATCCTGCACCTCGCGGCCACCGGCGAATAATGCGATCAGACACATTTGAGTCACAGAAGGCGGAGATACTACGCCATGCAATTCAATTTGCGAATACTTTTTTGGGTTGTAGTTCTGCTTTCCGCGCTCTCGACGAGCGATGTCAATGTGATGGCGATTCCTCCGCAGTCATCCGAGAAAACAGACTCCCAGCTTTTTTTAACTGCGCTTGGCAAAGGTGACTCCCCGGTCGCCCTTCAGGAGATGGGGCTAAGCGTCCTCGTAGACAAAACGCCCGCTCAAGTGAAAGCGCTTCATGCTGCGAAAGACGACCCACTCCTGTTTGCGGTTGTAGTCGACATAAGCAGGTCGGTGGCATCTATGGCCGACTCTATAAAGGAAGCGGCTCTTCAGATATTCCAAGGCCTGGCGAGTACCCAAAACCAAGGGTACCTTGTCTTATTCAATAGCGAGGTTGCGGTGAGTCCCGACGACATTTCGATCTCACAAGCTAAGCAGGCACTGGATCCTGCCGGCTTCCAGGAAGGTGGAACAGCCATATACGACGCAATTGAACAAATATGCAAAAAGAGATTGAGTCGATCAGGAAATCCTGCAAAACCGAGGCGCGTAATTCTGTTGATCTCAGATGGAGAGGACAATGCGAGCCATGTCACCTCCACAAGAGCGGAACAGGCTGCGCTGGAAGAAGGTGTATCGGTGTTTTCTCTCGTCATAAGGGAGCCATTCCCCATAAGCGGACCACTCCCCCGAAGGCGCGGCGAGGAGTTTCTGAAGGAGGTCAGTCACAAGACGGGCGGTTTCTCAACCGATAAGGATCTTAAGAACGCCGTTCTTGTTTCATTGAGTGCCGTCGAGGCCGAATGGATGGTCACCTTCGCCCCAGTGCAGTCCGCAGATAAGACACTTCACGAGCTGACGATAAAGTGCACACAAAAAGGCGTTCACATTTATGCGCCTGATGCCGTGCTCCTTCAATAAGCCCGACGTGATCAGCGCAAAGAGAAGTGCCCCGGTGACTCCAACAACCGGCAAAATGCTCTTTGCATGCCTGGCTCAATGTTCTTGCGCGATGTGCTGCCGCCGTTTCTGCCAGTCTTCGCTCTGGAACAACTGCGGGCCAACTTCAATGAGGCGCGGCAGCATTTCGAAAACGGACACCGGAGTCCACTTTTCACCTTGTCGCGTGCGTAATCCCCGGCGATTGATTTCGTCCGCAATGTGCGCGTATGAGCCCTCTTGGACGATAAGTTCCATCAACTGCAGCAAAATCTCCCGCTCTGCGGGATTCTGTTCCAGTCCCTGAGTGCCCGGGGAGATACGGAGTCCGAAGGGCACCTCAGTCAACAATTGATCGTCAGCGCTCTCGACCTCGCGCTCCCATTCAACGGCCACCAACTTCCAGCCTCCGTCCGTCCGCTTTTGGAGATCTGCCGATTCCAGCGGCCCGGAAACCAACTGCCGTACTCGCTCAGTTCTTTTCAAGGGACACCTCGACTGCATAACCTTCAGCACGCAGCGTTCCGCGCCGCTCAAAGGGAAAGTTGTGTGCTCACAACAACGCTTTTAGACCACGCCGTCCACTACTGGACATAGACGTTCAAGATCGGACAGGGTGAGGCTGGCGGTGCTTTAAAAATTGGGAACCGCTGCGCCGCAATCTCGTATAACCATTGTGGAATTCGAGCGTCTCATTTCTAGAGGTTGGGCGTTTAATGCTTGAGAACATTCGCTATTCGCTGCGGCAATTCATCAAAACACCTGGTTTTACCATCACCGCGATTCTCACACTGGCGCTCGGCATTGGCGCCACCACTGCCATCTTCACGCTGGTTCACGCCGTACTTCTCAAGTCGCTGCCCGTCAGCCGTCCCAGCGAGCTCATTCGCGTGGGTGACAACGAGAACTGCTGCATCAACGGCGGCATGCAGGACAATTGGTCGCTGTTCTCGACTGAGCAATATCGCGAGTTCCGCGACCAGACGCCGGGATTTCTTTCGCTCGCCGCTTTTCAAGCCGGCCGCAGCCAGATCGGCGTTCGCCGCGCCGGCACCAACCGTCCGGCGGAGCCCTTTGGCGCCGAATTCGTCTCCGGCAATGCTTTTGATACCTTCGGGATTCGCGCGTGGGCAGGCCGTCTGATTGCGCCTTCTGACGATCAGAAAGGCGCGCCACCGGTCGCGGTTATCAGTTATCGCACCTGGCGCCAGAAATTCGACCAGGACCGCTCGGTTGTTGGCTCTTCTTTTCTCATCAACGGCAAGGCCTTCACCATCGTTGGCATCGCGCCGCCTGGTTTCTTCGGCGAACGCCTCACCTCTGATCCCGCGGCTTTCTGGCTTCCGCTCAGCGACTCTCCGCTGATTCTTTCCGGCAGCTTCGATGTTCTCGACAGCCCTGAACTCCAGTGGCTCAACGTGATTGGCCGCATCCAGCCGGGAGCAAACCTGAAACAGATTGAAGCTCACATGCAGGTCGAGCTGCGCCAGTTCCTGCTGAATCCGATCAGCAAAGTTGAAAAACGCGATCAGACGCTGATACCGAAACAGACGCTGCACCTGTCTCCGGGTGGCGGGGGCGTGCAGCAGATGCAGGATTCCTACAAATCCGGTTTGCACCTGCTGATGTGGATTTCCACCTTCGTCCTTCTTATTGCGTGCGCCAACCTTGCCAACCTGATGCTGGTTCGTGCCGCGGCGCGTAAACCGCAGATCTCCGTGCGCTCCGCCCTCGGCGCCTCCCGCACCAATCTCGCGCGTCAGGCTTTCACAGAAAGTGTGGTGCTCGCAGTGTTCGGCGGACTTGCAGGGTTAGTCGTCGCCTACGCGGGCGCGCGCCTGATCTTGAATCTGGTTGCCGGCAAAAGTTACTTGCCCATCCAGGCCGCGCCTTCACTGCCGGTGCTCGGGTTCGCTTTCGGTGTTTCGCTCATCACGGGCGTGCTGTTCGGGGTCGCTCCCGCATTAGTGACAGCCCACGCCAACCCCATCGACGCCTTGCGAGGCGCCAATCGTTCCACTCGCGCGAGCGGCCTTTGGACGCAGAAAATTCTCGTCATCATGCAGGCCGCTGTTTCACTCGCTCTGCTCTGCGCCGCTGCGCTGCTCATCCGCTCACTCAGTAATCTTCAGCACCAGCACTTCGGCTTCGAAACACAAAACCGATATATCGTCCACATCGACCCGCAAATGGCAGGCTACGAAGCTTCGCAAGCCGACGTCTTCTTCCGCCAGCTTCATGACACGCTGGCTGCCATCCCAGGGGTGAAGCAGGTCAGCTACTCACTTTACAGTCCCATGGAAGGTAATAACTGGGGCAACGGCGTCTACATCGAAGGCCAGGCCCCGCCTCCGCCCGGCAGCGATGAAAACAGCGCCTCGTGGGATCGCGTCAGTGCCGGCTATTTTGAAAACATCGGCACGAAGATGGTCGCCGGCCGCGGTTTCACCGAGCAGGATGACGCCTCCGGACGCCTAGTCGCGGTGGTTAACCAGACCTTCGCGCGCAAACACTTCAAGGATGGCGACGCCATTGGCCACCACTTTGGCGATCTCGACCAGAAATATGCCGGCAATTTCGAAATCGTCGGTGTCACCGAGGACACACAGTATTGGGACCCCGACACGCACATTCGCCCAATGTTCTTTCTTCCGGCTGCACAATGGGCGAAGTACGACGAGAAGTCAGAAACTATGTTTGAAAACGTCTCGCATCTCGAGATGGGCGCCATCGAAATTCAAACCGTCTCGCAGATGCCCGGACTCGAAGCTAAAGTTCGCCGCGCGCTCATGCAGATCAACCCCAGCCTCACCATCCTTACTTTCGATACCTTTGCCGGACAGGTGCACAATCAGTTTTCGCAACAGGAACTGCTCGTCCAGCTCACTTCTATTTTCGGAATCCTCGCGCTCATACTGGCGGCAATCGGCCTCTACGGCGTCACCGCCTACTCGGTCGCGCAGCGCACCAATGAGATCGGCATCCGCATGGCGCTTGGCGCCAACCGCGGCGGAATTCTGCAAATGGTGCTGCGCGGCGCATTTCTTCAGGCCGGCGTTGGTTTGCTCATCGGCATTCCGGCGGCGATCCTCGCCGGACACTTCATGGCCGGGCAGCTATATGGCGTGAAACCCTGGGACGCAGCGGTACTTGCCGAGACCGCGGTCGTCCTTGCTCTTGCTGCATTCGTCGCGGCGGTTCTCCCGGCGCAGCGTGCTGCCGGCATTGAACCCATGACCGCCCTGCGTTTCGAATGATCTACAACAAGCAGTTTGGCCTCGATGCAAAAGGGTGAATTGACGAATACCAGCACTGCGAAATCCCGCCATACTCGCTTGGCAGTCAATGCGAAGGAGTGACGACAGATTCCCATGGTCGCTCAGTTGAAGAAACGGTCGAAATCCTCACTCGACTGCTCCACATTTAGCGGCTAACTCGGTTGGCCTTTCCGCTCACCAACGTGGCTCGCCGGTTGAGAATCTCTTAGTTGTTGATAAATTCTGCCAGCGATAGCCGCCCCGCTTCTTACCAATCCTTGGCTACGCGGACGCGCTCTCAGGCAGCCTTATTCCTCCTGCTCTCTTTCCTGTAGTGATTCCATAAGTGAGCAAACTTGCTGAATTCGAGCGACATCTCATTCACACCGTGAAAATGAGATCTTGCACTCAGGGGGATTGAACGTGGCAAAAAGTAGGATTTCCAGCTGCTGCGGTTTAGGTATTTTGTTGGCCTTTTCGACGTTGTGCACCGCGCAAACCGCAACTTGCACCAATTGGAGTTTTTTCAAAGCGCCCTCTCCCTCCACCAGAACCATGGCGAGCGGAATTAATCGATGGAACGTGGTCACAGGCCAAACGGCGCAAGATGAGACGCCGATGAGCAAAGGATTCATCCGCTACTCCGATGGCTCGATCAAGACATATGTTTATCCGTCCTCAGTGTGGACCGGCTTCTCCCGCCGCAACTCGCAGGGAGTAACGGTTGGCTCATATGGCGACAGTTCCAACGCCGTGAAGATTCACGGATTCGTGCTTTCTGGCTCAAAGACTGCGGCGGTGAACTATCCAGGGGCACGTGACACCTGGCTCACAGGGATCAACTACTGGGGCAGCATCGTCGGGTATCACGACGACTCGACCGAGAAGATCGATGGCTTTGAACTCAAGAATGGAACCTTCACTCGGATTCACTATCCGGGGTCAGGTCGGACCCAGGCAGAAAGCATCAGCGACACCGCAGTGATCGTCGGCTTTTATCAGAACACGCTACCGGTTGGGGCACTGGGTGATCCTCATGGATTTGTATTTGCTAAGGGAACATACAAAACATTGGACAATCCCAAAGGTGCTCTTCACTTTGCGCATGGTACGAGGCTGTTTGATATCAATGCGGCAGGAACGATCGTTGGATCGTACCACCTCAACGGTAACGACTATTCATTCCTTTACAGCAACGGAACATTTAAGGACATAAAGGTGCCCAATGCCTCGACCAGCACTGCGAATGGAATCAATGGATACGGGTACATCACCGGAGAAGCGTTCACGAATGCTGGATGGGTCGGATACGTTGCGAAATGCCAATAGCTCCGGCTGCGGCTGCAGTTGGCGATTGCTCCCTGTAAATTCTATCCAGTCGGGATTGACGTTTGATCACGCCTCGCGCCCAGTACGCGCGGCCAGCAAGATAGTTGCAAGACGTGCTGCGGGTCCGAACGCCTTACTTAGCCTTCCGCTTTCTTTTTTCCATTCCCACCATCATTCCCGAGGGCGGGTCCTTTTTGTTCAACGTCGCTGCTTTCACAATCAATTGCTTCACACCCGGCCTCTTCACATCGGCGATGCTGCGCAGTTTGACGTGTCGTACCCCCTTGCCCTTTCCTTCGAGCAACTTCTCCGGGTCCGGCAGCGCCGCACCGCGCATGAATGCGAATGTCACATGCTCTTTACCGACCATGAAGCAGCCCAGGGGTCCGTTCGAATCGAATGATGGAATCTTCCACGGATTCACGTACTCCTCAACACCCTTAACCGATTTTTTCATCAGCGCCCGCAGCGCCTTCGCTACGCCCTCAAACTCTCCCGCCTTCTTTACATAATCATCGATCCATATCGCCGCGTGTTTTCCTTCAATCGTCGGCATGGTTTCCTCCCTTCGCCGACATTCTATTCTTCTCTTCTTTTCCTGGCTGGGTCTAAGCGAACAACAACGCGAGAACAAACCTACTTGCGAAAAAATGTCGGCCGCCAAGTCCCGGGAGGAGATCGGAACCATAACGGCCGATCAATTGCACTCAACTTCAACTTCCGACTACTAGAGCGATTTCAAATACTCATCTATGTCGTGCTTTTCCTCATTGGTAAGACCGAGGTTGAACCGTTCGTTGTAACTGTTAGTCACGTCGAACAGACTTTTGAACCTGCCGTCGTGATAAAAACGTCCTTTGTTTTGCGGGAACATGAACAGCCCGCGGTCGCGGACGAAGACGCCGGAAAGATTCATCGTCCGATAGCCGTGTACCTGCTTGCCGGCAGCATTGATGCTGGCAGGAGCGCGGTTGGCTTCGAACCCGTCGATCTTCATCTCGCCCGGCGTGTGCTGGTTCCAGCCTGGTTCGGTCCACAATGGTTCACGATGACAGCTATTGCATTTGGCTTTCCCGCTGAACAACTCATCACCGCGCGCCGCCGCATCGGGATCAAAATCGATTCCCGGACGTGGCTTCAGGGCGGGCAATGCAAGCTGGTAGAACTGCAGCGCGGCCAGCTTGCCGGTCACGCGGTCATCATCGGGATTGGGGATGGAAACATGTCCCAGTTTCGCCTTTGCAGCGATGGGAAATTGCGCGGGATTGTCGAAACGTTCGTCAAAGAAAGTTCCCTTGCCGTGCATCTCGTCCACCGCGACAAACGCATTCCAGTACGGGATGGAGCCCCAGCCACCTGTCCACGTATGCAAATTGTGGCCCGCCAATCCGCGTGCATTTGGGATCAACGTGGCGCCCGGCACATTCATGGCCGTCACCATACCGTTCGTGACTTGTTGAGGATTGAAGGCTTTGCCATCGAGGAATATCTCGGCGTCAAATTTTCCTGGTCCCCAACTGTTGAGAACTGCTCGCACCTGGCCCGCAGTGATGCCCGGGTGCACGATCTTGAGCAGATTTATTACGGGCTGAAGATTAGGCGCGCTTGCGGTGATGGCGCCTACGTTAAGGTCGCGATTCGCCAACCCGTCAATTCTCTTTCCGATACTCGGAGCGATGGAATTATCGACCGTTGAGTGGCAGACCGCGCATGTGAGACCAACCGATTTGAGAGTTCCGTTGGTATTGAAAAATCCTTTCACCCCGAGGACTGCGTTCAGTTTGATAAGAAGAAGCGTGACCGTGGGATCGTTGAGATTTACTTTGCCGGTTTTTATGGCGTGAATCACGGCCGAAGGCAGCGCGTCAGAGTCAACCTTTAATCCCAGCTTCAGTGCCTGGCTCGGCGTAAGGTGGTTGATGGTTTCGTGCAGCCTGAGCTGGCCGCCCCAGAACGCCTCATCCCCGAAGGTGTCAAACCGGAAGGTTTGGCGTCCTTGCTTGATCATGTCGCCGGAGTTCATTTCAGCGCTTCCAAAAATACTGGAGTTGGAGCTTTGATCGCTAGAACTTTGATCACTGGGGTTCTGTGCGAAGAGCAGGATTACGAGGATGGGGAACAACGAAAGTAGCAGATAGCGTTTGTGCATCTTGTCGACTCCTGAGGGCTAGCGTGTTGACGACCAGGTGGAGGAAACCTCTTTGAATGCTGAATGGCAAGCTGCTTCGACAAAAAGAGGAACTATCTCAGCGGGGTATTCGAGTAGAAGTATGGCTCCGGTTGTTGGCCGCGGAATGCAAAAAGAATGTCAACATCTTGTCTGAAGCGTCAAAATGCGCCAGAGCTGCTGATAAGTAAAGTGAGGATTGTCGTGATTAACCTCCGCGAAGATGCACGCTCCTCAGGAAGAAGTCCGAGCAAGCGCACTCGGCGGGCAGTTGCAAGCAACTCCGCAGATTTAGTCATCGCAACTTTTGGCAAAATCTTTTGCCGTGTCGGCGCTCGTTTGCCTGAGTGTCTAATCCGAAACTTGCGTCACACATTCCGACGCATTATTGACGAAGCCCGCTCCAACTGTCTGGCAGCTTCGCGCTCTACTACTCACCACAGGATTTGCCCGCGCGCCTTTGCGATTTTTCGCGGAAGTGGCGGCTGACGCCTGAAAGCTGTGTGCACCACTCTCGTGGCATTAACAACTCTGCTACTTGACAGAAATTTTTCTTCGCGGTTGGAATCGCGAAGCGCAGAAATTTTTTCTGAAAAAGATTTCCACAAACCAAAATTTTCTGTGTTAGCATGGCGCTCTGTTCGAATGATTCTGGTTCGCGCCGGGGGCATTCGACAATGCTTCTCTCTGGTAACGAAAACGTTTCAGTAATGGCAATCGGTTAACCAAGGCGCTGTCCCAGCCAGCGGCCCCTGTAAATTTTTATATGTCTGTTCCGACTCCTACTCTTTCTCCGAATCCGTGGGTGCGCATCCTCGATGCGCTCGAAAAGAAAATCAACCGGCACTCATACGACACCTGGCTTAAGCCTACCCGCTACAGTCACTCGGATAAGGGGATCATGTACGTTCGGGTCCCGACTGCGGAATTTCGTCACGTGGGCGACAAGTACGCCGACCTTATCCAGGAAGCACTCGACAACCTCAACATGGACTATCGCGATGTTGAGTTCGTCACGCCCGACGATGATCCAGCGGCGACTCCCGTCCGCCACGACGGCGGGCTTTCCGCGCCGGTTGCGGTTCCTGCGCCGGTCGCGGCCGGTTCGCAGGCGCGTTTTGATTGGGACGGCGCGGCGCAACTCAACGCCCGCTACACGTTCGACGCTTTCGTGATCGGCAGCGGAAATCAGTTCGCGCATGCTGCTTGCCAGGCGGTGGCACAACGTCCTTCGAAGGCCTACAACCCGCTTTTCCTGTACGGGGGCGTAGGCATGGGCAAGACCCACCTGATGCAGGCGATTGGCCACGAAGTAAAGCGAGTGATGCCGCAGGCAGCCATCTGCTACGTCAGCAGCGAAAAGTTCACCAACGAGATGA
The DNA here is from genome assembly GCA_036770325.1 of Terriglobales bacterium. GTDB lineage: Bacteria > Acidobacteriota > Terriglobia > Terriglobales > Acidobacteriaceae > Gp1-AA145. The sequence continues at coordinate 435 of DAIPJJ010000093.1, read as the reverse complement.
TCAACTCGCTGCGCTATGACAAGATGACCAGCTTCCGCGACAAGTTCCGCAACGTGGACGTGCTGCTCATCGACGACATCCAGTTCCTCGCGCAGAAAGAGCGCACCCAGGAAGAGTTCTTCCACACCTTCAATGCACTGCACGAGTCGATGAAGCAGATCGTGATCGCCAGCGACCGTCCGCCAAAAGAGCTCGCTGAAATCGAAGATCGCTTGCGCAGCCGGTTCGAGTGGGGATTGATTGCCGACATCCAGCCGCCCGATCTCGAGACGAAAGTCGCGATTCTGCAGAAGAAGGCCGAGCAGGAGCGGATCACGCTCCCGACCGATGTCGCGCTCTTTATCGCTTCGAACATCCGTTCAAATGTGCGCGAGCTGGAAGGAGCGCTCATCCGCCTCGTCGCCCACTCATCGCTGACCAACACCGACATCACGC
>DAIPJJ010000257.1:1645-4605 GCA_036770325.1 Terriglobales bacterium | reverse complement strand
GCCACTATCAAATGGGAAGCACGCTGATTCGCGCGGTCGATGGCGTTTCTTTGCAGATTCCTGCCGGGGAATTTGTCGCGCTTCTCGGCGCATCCGGATCAGGCAAGTCTTCCCTGCTGAATCTCCTCGCCGGTCTCGATTCGCCAACTTCCGGCAGTGTTGTCGTTAACGGGCAAAATCTCTCAGTCCTCTCTCGCGAGGAACTCGCCAAATACCGTCGTCACACGGTTGGCATGGTTTTTCAATCCTTCAACCTGATCCCCAGCATGACAGTGCTCGAAAATGTCGAGCTCCCGCTGCGCTTTGCTGAGGTGGATCGCACCAAACGCGCCGCCCTGGTCCAAGCTGCAATCGGAAAAGTCGGACTCGGCGGAAGAGTTCAACACCGCCCAATCGAGCTTTCCGGTGGAGAACAACAACGTGTTGCCCTTGCTCGTGCCCTGATCAATTCTCCGGGAATTCTTCTTGCCGACGAACCTACCGGCAATCTCGACAGCCGTACCGGAACCGAGGTGATGAACCTTATTCGTAGTCTCAACGAGTCATTGCAGATGACGGTCGTTCTCGTCACGCATGAGCGCCAGCTCGCCGAAACATATGCCGACCGGCTTATTTCTATGGCGGACGGGATAGTTGTGACTGATCACCCGAACCCTTCCCGCGTTACCGCCGGAGTCAAGGCATGAAGCTCTACGACTCCGTCGAGCTGGCCGCGCGCAATCTGCGCGAATCGGTGTTGCGAAATTCGCTGACCACACTCGGCATTTCTGTCGGTGTCGCATCGCTGGTTGCTATGCTCTCGCTCGGGATCGGCCTGCAGCAGCTCGCATCGCGAAGGCTGCAACGCTCCGGTCTGTTCGACTCAATCGTCATCACCTCGCGCCGCGATCTCCGCAGCTTCAATCGCGAGCAGGAAGAAAATGGCCCCTCGCCTGCCGAAAGTCCCGACCTGAACGAAGCCGCGCGGATGAAAATTGCCAACATGAGTGGAGTTGTCGAGGCCTATCCTGACCTGCGATTCATCACCGAATTTCGCTTCGATGACAAGCCGCACCTCACCATGGTCGCGGGAATGCCAATGTCCGAGAAAGACAGCGACAGCTTCGAAGGGATGAAGGGAAAATTCTTCTCGTCGCCAGACGCGCACGAAGTGCTTTTGCAAAAAAGTTTCGCTGCCGAACTGCTCGGAAAATCGACGCACAATTTGGATGAGATCAACATCGGCGATGTCGGCCCGCCACTTCTGGGCAAGCAGATTGCGATGCGCTACGCCGAACGGCAATCAAGCGGCGCCGATTCTGTGTCGTACTCGGTGATCTCGCACGAGGTCCCGCTGACAATTGTTGGTGTAACTGACCTTGATCCTGACTCTATGCGTGGTGCCGCTCGCGCCCGTGTTTTCGTCCCGCAAAAGCTGATCGAAAGCATGCGCCCGATGCAGGCCTACGATGTGCGCAATTCGAACAGCGCAACTTCCGGCGAGCCGCTCTACAGCACCGTGATCGCACGTGTGAGCGGCGCAGGCAAAGTCGAGCCCGTTGAGCAGGCAATCAAAAAAATCGGATTCAATACCTTTTCGATCCTCGATGCGACCAAGAGCATGCGCCGTTTTTTCGCGATTCTCGACCTTTTCCTTGGAATTTTCGGCAGCCTCGCTCTGACCGTTGCCTCGATCGGGATCGTCAACACGCTCGTCATGGCAATTCTTGAACGCCGGCGCGAAATCGGAATCATGAAAGCCATAGGGGCCAGCGATGCCGACGTGAAGGGACTCTTTTTTGCCGAAGCCGGGGCAATGGGACTACTCGGCGGAATCTTCGGCACCATCCTCGGCTGGATCATCGGCCGCGTCATCAACTTCGGTACTAACATCTATTTGCACCGCCAGGGGTTTCCTCCCGAGCACATCTGGTCCGTTCCGGTTTGGTTGGTAGCAGGAGCAGTCGGCTTTGCCTTCATCGTCAGCCTGCTCTCCGGACTCTATCCTGCTTCGCGTGCCGCCAAGCTCGATCCCGTGCAGGCGCTGCGCTATGAATAACCTCTGTGGGTTCCCCTGTGTAACTCGGTGCCCTCTGTGGTTAAGGATTTTCATCCTCGGGATCACATGTTATCTGTCGGGCGCCGCCTTCGCTCAAGGCCGCGTGGATTGCAGTGCGATCGCCAGCAAGATTCTGCACCGCTCCGTTCGCTACTGCGTGATGCTTCCGCCCAACTACGACGCCGACGCCAGGAAGAAATATCCCGTCATCTACTTTCTTCACGGTCTCGGTGAAAACGAGCAGACACTTCTTCGTAGCGGTGGGTGGGGATTCATCGAAGACCTCCATCACGACCACAAGATTGGCGATCTCCTGATGGTCGCGCCCGAAGGCGGAGGGGGTTTCTTCATCAACTCGGCCGACAGCCGCAACCGTTACAGCGACTTCTTCATTACAGAATTTCTGCCATACATCGAAACGCATTACCGCATCCAGCGCGATCGCAAGTCGCGGGGCGTCACCGGGCTTTCCATGGGAGGCTACGGAGCTCTCCGTTTCGCCTTTGCGAACCCGCAACTTTTCGGCTCTGTCAGTGCCCAGAGTCCCGCGCTTATCACAGAGTCCCCGCGCGAACTCGACCAGGACCTGAAAGAAGCCGGGCCGCTTTCACGCTTGCTGGGATCAGTTTTTGGAAACCCCATCAATGTGGCCCACTGGAACCAAAACAATCCCTTTCAACTCGCGCAAAAAAACCACGTCCAGATTCGCAACCAGGCCATCTACATCAACTGCGGCCAGCAGGATGAGTACGGCTTCGCCGAAGGTGCGGAAGCAATGCATAGGCAACTCACCGCCGAAAAGATTCCGCACGAGTTTCATCTTTACCCGGGCGGCCACAATGCTGAGTATTTTCTGTCGCACTTGGGAGAGACGATTGAGTTCCACTGGCGAGCTTTTAGCGCGAAAAGGTAGGATGAACCC
>DAIPJJ010000257.1:0-1545 GCA_036770325.1 Terriglobales bacterium | reverse complement strand
AGCTAGCAGCTTCTTTATGCGCAAAGCCATTCTCCATCTCAAGAAATGCGATCCTGTCCTGCGCGCGATCATCGAGCGCGTCGGCCCCTATCGCATCGAGTACGGCGAGCCGACGTTTCACAGTCTTGCGGAAGCAATCATCTATCAGCAACTGAACGGCAAAGCCGCGTTTACCATCTTTAAACGGTTCGCGGCGCTCGCGGGCGATCCACTGACGCCCGAAGGTATCCTCAAGGTCACGCCCGAGCAGATGCGTTCAGTCGGCCTCTCAAAGCAAAAATCTTCTTACCTGATCGACATGGCTGAACGCGCCAGCCGTGGAGATCTCGATTTCTCCCGCCTCGCTGAAATGCCTGATCTCGAAGTCATCGAGCACCTCACGCAAGTTAAAGGCGTTGGTGTCTGGACCGCGCACATGTTTCTCATGTTCAGCCTGCGGCGTGCGGATATTCTTCCCACCGGCGACTTTGGCATCCGCATGGCGATGTTCAACCACTATCTCGATAAGAGCAGGAGTAAGAACGGGGTGAGATCCAAAAGCGGAAAGGCTCCGGCCAAACCACGCAAGCGAAAAATCATTCTTCCGAAACCCGATCAGATGGAAAGAATCGCCAAGCTCTGGGCGCCCTACCGCAGCATCGCCTGCTGGTATCTATGGCGCAGCCTGGACACAAAGACCATCGGGTGATCTGACCATCTCACCCAACTGAGGTACAGGTGTTCGATATTGATTACCCCTTATTCCAGTGACTGATGGGTAGATGCCAGATGAACCGATGACCAGATCAACAGATGACCCGATCGCCAGATCACCCGATTCTGCGATGTGTTTAAATATCTCTCGATGTCCGAAATGAAAATTCGCGTCCTGGTCGCGAAGCCCGGCCTCGACGGCCATGATCGCGGCGCAAAAGTCATTGCCCGTGCCCTCCGCGACGCCGGCATGGAAGTCATCTACACCGGTCTGCGGCAGACACCCGAGATGATCGTGAGCGCGGCGCTGCAGGAAGACGTCCACGTGATTGGACTTTCAATCCTCTCCGGTGCGCACAATGCCATCGTTCCACGCGTCATGGACCTGCTTCGCCAGAATAAGATGGATGACGTCCTGCTGGTCGTCGGTGGAATCATTCCCGACCAGGATGTCGACGCATTGAAGAAAGCCGGCGTGGCCGCAATCTTTCAGCCCGGAACTTCAATGGATGAGATCGTTCGTTTCATTCGAACGAATGTTCATCCTCGCGGCGTTACATCGGGCAGTTAACTTCCGCGAAGCGCAGCACACGCCAAAAACAAAAACGCGAGCAGGAAAAGTCTCCCGCTCGCGCCTGTAAACACTTGAACTGATCTATTTCCCCGCTGCCGCCGCCAACGCCTTCACCGGTTCCGTCTGCGTTTCCTGCTTCTCATGCTTCTGGTCAGCCGGTGTTAGTTGCACGCTGCCGCGAACCATTGCGCCATCTTCCACGCTGATGCGGCGGCTCTGAATATCTCCGGTGAGCGAGCCTTCGCTGCGAATATCAACACGATCTGTGCATTCAATAT
>DAIPJJ010000256.1:0-4627 GCA_036770325.1 Terriglobales bacterium | reverse complement strand
ATGCAGCAGGCCTCCCGCGTGGCCGAATTCACTGGATTTTTCCTGATGGGAGATCTCATCGAGTTCGATAAGACGGAGCAAATATTTACCAATCCATCTGATAAGCGGACCGAAGATTACATTACCGGCAGGTTCGGATGACACGCATTCGTTTCCATCAGGAACTCGATGAACTGAAACACCGGATTCTTGCTATGGCGGGAATGGCGGAACAGGCCATCGATTTGTCTGTTCAGGCTTTCTCGCAACGCGACCCGGCCCTGTGCCAGCGCGTAATGATGAACGAGCCGAAGATCAACCGTGCCGAGCGCGAGGTTGATGAATTCGCGATCGACCTGCTCGCCATGCAGCAGCCTATGGCGATCGACCTGCGTTTCATTCTCGCGGTCATCAAGATTAATGCCGATCTCGAGCGCGTCGGGGACCAGGCTGTCAATATTGTGCAGCGCGTCATGAACATGATTGAACTCCCGGCGGCACCCAATCTTCCCGTGGACATCCCGGCCATGGCCGGAAAGGTTCGAGCCATGGTACGCGATGCACTCCGCTCATTCATCGAGGAAGACACGGAGTTGGCGAAGCATGTGCTCCAGGCGGATGATGAAGTTGACCGCCTGAACCGCGAGGCTTTCACTTTGCTTTCAGAATCCATGCGAGCGACCCCCGATCTGGCTGTTCAAGCTCTCGATGTGCTGTCAATCGCGAGGAATCTCGAGCGTGTAGCTGATCACGCTACAAACATTGCCGAAGACATCATTTTCTGGATTCGAGGTGCAGATGTTCGCCACACCGCTGGACAACAAATCGCTGGGGCCTGAGCGCATGCCACAGCCACTCAGCCCAACAATTTTCATTCTGGAAGATGATCCCGATATCGCTGGGCTGCTGAAGCATCATCTTCAACTCGCCGGTTACGGCATTTCGTGGTTCCCAACCAGTACGGGATTCATGGACGAGATGTACACGCGCCGGCCCGCGCTCGTCATCCTCGACATTATGGTGCCCGGCAGCAATGGCCTTGATATCGCCAAAGCGATCCGCAACAACACCGGACTCGCGGGAATGCCGATCATCTTTGTTACTGCGCGAGCCGCAGAAGGCGATCGTTTGCGCGGATTCGAACTCGGCGCCGATGACTACATCACCAAGCCCTTCAGCCCAAAAGAGGTGGTCGCGCGAGTGAAAGCTGTTTTGAGACGGTTCGAACAACCTCTCAAGAATGAGACCCTTCGCACGGGCGACATCGTCATTGATACTGCCGCCATGCGACTGACCGTCCGCAACGAGCCCGCCTTTACTACGGCAACTGAATTCCGCTTGCTGGAGTTCTTTGCCTCGCATCCCGGCCGCGTATTTACCCGCAAAAGCCTGCTCGATTTCGTCTGGCACGACACCGCTTTCGTCACCCCACGCATTGTTGATGTGTACATTCGCCGCCTTCGCGAGAAAATAGAACGTGATCCGGAGAAACCCCGGCATATCCACACCGTTCGGGGGGCCGGATACATGTTCGAAGTCCGTAAGTGAGGCCGGTCAGTGACCAAGCGGGTCTTTCTAAAACTTTTTTTCCTGCTAATCGTCGTCGTCGGCATTTCCACCGCTGCTCTCGACATTTTCGTCCGCCGGTATTGGGTAGGATCGCTTCACAGCGAAACCGAACAGTCTTTGAGAGACAAAGTGCGAATGTTTGCGGCACGCGCCAACCATGAAGCAGGCAACATTTCTTATCAACAACTGGCAAATGAAGAAGCCTCAGGAGCCCGCGCCCGCGCAACAATTATCGACAAGTCAGGGAAGGTTTTGGCGGATTCGGAAGCAAACCCCTTCGACATGGAAAACCACGCCACGCGGCCGGAATTCGTTGCTGCACTGGGGGGAAAGCCTGGCGCTAACACTCGAACCAGCCACACACTTGGAATTCAATTTCTATATTCGGCTGAGCCGACTTCGTTTGGTGCGGTACGCCTTGCCTATCCGCTCTCTTCGATACAACAAGTCGAGCGAAACGTCCGCGGCAAGTTACTTGAAGCTTCAGGAGTCGCCCTGTTCGTCGGGTTCCTTCTTGCTTTGGCCGGCGCCGAAAGTGTGGCGCGCCGATTGCGCAGAATGGTTGCCTTCGCGCAGGAGATAGCAGCCGGCAATCTCTCGGCACGCCTGCCCGATTCGGGAAGTGACGAAATTGCTGTCCTCGCGAGCACTCTCGACAAAACCGCCCGCCAACTCGAAAAGAATTTCCGCAATCTCGAGAGCAGCCGCCAGCAACTCGAAACCTTGCTGAACAGCATGGAAGATGCAGTGGTGGCGGTTTCCTCCAAGCGTGAAGTGGCGTGGTTCAATGGCGCAATGGAGCGGCTTTCTGCGAGTTCGGTCGCTGTTGGAACTCCCGTCATTCGCGTCGTGCGTGATCCCGACTTTCTGCGCGTAGTTGGCGATGTTCTTGAGCAACGCAAACCGCAAAGCGTGAATCTTTTTTCTGTAACACCCGGCCATACTTTCGGCATGACCTCGGCGCCACTGCCCGATGGGGGCGCGGTTTGCGTGCTGCGCGACAATACCGCCGTTGCGCGGGTGGAGCGCACGCGGCGCGACTTCATTGCTAATGTGTCGCACGAACTCCGCACTCCCCTTACATCCCTTCTTGGATATACAGAAACGCTCCTGGATATCACTTCAGATTCGCAATCCCGCGAGTTCCTGGAGATCGTTCGCCGTAACGCCCAGCGAATGGGCCGGCTCACAGAAGACCTGCTTACGCTTGCGAGAGTGGAATCCGGTGAACTCCGCTTGCAAGTCGCACCCGTTTCCGCTAACGAGTTGTTGGGTGACGCACAGGCATCGTTCAGCGGGACTCCCCGGAGTAAAGGTATCTCGCTTGAAATTGCCGAGTCTTCCGACCTCCAGGTGCTCGCTGACAAAGACGCCATTCACCAGGTATTCGCGAATTTGATCGACAACGCTCTGAAATATGCCTCTGCGGCGAAAACGCTTCAGATAGGAGCGAAAGAAGATGCCGATGAAATCGAATTTTACGTTCGCGACTTCGGGCCCGGAATTCCTTCAGAACATTTGCCCAGGCTTTTCGAGCGCTTCTATCGGGTGGATAAGGCCCGCTCACGCGAAGCAGGAGGCACCGGTCTTGGTCTTGCGATCGTAAAACACATCGTGCTCAACCATGCAGGCAGCGCCGGCGTGAACAGCGAACTGGCGCACGGCTCAGTATTTTGGTTTCGGCTTCCACTGGTCGAAAAAACTGTGACCCTTCCCGCCGGGGACGCGTAAGGTCCAAATAAGCGTTGTGCGAATTTGTTGTGAGCTTCGCGCGATGTTTTGAGTGCTGCAAGGGTTCAGGAGTTACTGACTGCTGACGGCTGAGTGCTGATGGCTAGGTTCATTGGTCGGGACGGGCAGATTGAGGCGTTTATGCGGCGTCTGAGCCGCGTGCCGAAATCCTGAGCGCAGCGGAGCGGAGTCGAAGGATCTCAGGCGAACGCAGCGTTGCAGTTCCCCTCGCAGGCTTTTCTGGGGCATCCAGTTGCGGATGCAATTTCAATTGGGGTGCTTCGTGGGTCGGCAGTTCAACATCCGTGCCGATCCAGAGTGCCGATGTCTTCGAGAGTGAGTGGTCCGTTGGCTCCGGGATTAAATCGGCCCTTGTCGAAGAGCATCGCCAACCAGCCGAGCAACAGGACCCAGAGCCCCGTCTCCAAAAGGTCGACTGTTACCATGTTCAAACCTGTTGCCAGATCCACATCCCACAAATACGGGTTGCCGCATATGCTGTCGAAGTAAATCTCCGCCACCCTTCCAACCGTCGCTATCAGCAGAACACATAGCCACCAGCGCCACGCGCACACCACTCGAAGGACAGTTCGCCACGGCAATCGCCAGCCCCATGAATTCGAAGCGGCCGCAACAGGAAAGAAGATAACCGGCGTTACGACCCAAGCTACCAACCACTTTAGGATTTCACCCCGCACATAGTCTTGCATTTCTGCGGCGACCAAATACAACATTCCCCACAGAAACAGCGCAAGTGCTCCCCAAATTGGCCGGACATATTTCGTGTGGTTCTTCATCAAACTGCGCAGCATTCCCGCCTGTACAACTAACGCTGTAATCGCCACCAAAGCCACATACGACTCACGCAGCCCGCTGGACAACCACTCAGGCAACCTTTGAATCCGTTGCACGTACAACGACGCCACATTTATCCATATCCATACCAGCACCCAGCCGAACTGCGCTGCAACCCAGGCGCGGCTAATGCTCAGGCGTTTAGCCAGCTCCGTGAAAGCTCCCGAAGTTGAGCGATCGTTCATGGGTACATCTCGACTTCCAGTGTCGATGTCGGTTCAAAATAGCATGAATGAGTGACGATAACAGGCGTTATCACTCGTAACATGTCGCGTTCAAAAGTGATGGATGGATGTGCCGCAAGTTCCTGAAACAAACGAGAGAGAACGTTTGGTGCGGACGGGCAGATTTCAACGGCCAAACACCGCTGCATGCTTCTCTGGTGCGCTTCGCGCGAGATTTGGGGTGCTTCTTGGGTCGGCAGTTCAGGTTTACTGAATGCTGACGGCTGAGTGCTGATGGCTGATGTTTGGTCGGGACGGGCAGATTTGAC
>DAIPJJ010000092.1:0-16892 GCA_036770325.1 Terriglobales bacterium | reverse complement strand
CGGCCCAGCCCTACTCAACTGAACTCAACAACCCCGGTCGCGGATGGATTTCGCGATACGCCTGGAGCCACGAGGACTACCACGATTCGGTTCTGCGGCGGCTGCGCGAAATGGAAGCAAAGCTGAAGGAAGTCAGCGGCGATATCGATTTCGAGACCCGCTGTTACGTCGACACGGGCCCAATCGTCGAACGTGTGTATGCCCGCTACGCTGGGCTCGGCTGGCAGGGCAAAAATACTTGCCTGATAAGCCAGCAGATCGGCTCATGGCTATTCTTAGGCGTGATCATCACCTCGCTCGAACTGCAGCCTGATCTTCCCGCTCCTGACCGCTGCGGCACCTGCACGCGCTGTATTGATGCGTGTCCTACTCACGCGCTGATCGCGCCTTACCAGCTCGATTCCAGTAAATGCATCTCGTATCTCACCATCGAGAAACGCGGCGCCATTTCCGAAGATCTGCGCACAGGCATTGGCCATCAGGTTTACGGGTGCGATATCTGCCAGGACGTCTGCCCTTGGAACCGGAAATCTCCCGCAACCGACAAACCCGAGTTCCAGCCGCGTGAAGGACTAGTCAATCCCGCGCTCGCCTGGCTGGCAGAAATTTCTGAGGACGAATTCCGGGAAAAATTCCGCGGTTCACCGATCAAGCGCGCAAAGCGCCAGGGTCTGCGCCGAAACGCGCTCATCGCGATTGGTAATAGCGGCGATGAGACTCTCTTGCCGGTGCTTGAGAAAGCAGTCCAGGATTCCGATCCGGTCGTCGCTGAAGCAGCAGCTTGGGCAAAAAGACGGCTTCAACGTTGAATTTCCGAATTTGGCTGGCTTTTTGAGTGCACGGGCAGTTCTCAATTGACTACCAACTCTCCTTTACGTACGCTTTGCCTCTCACACAAGACTCACAAAGGACAAGGAGGAATATGGTCTCCATTCACGCGTTGTGGCTGCCTATATTGCTGTCGTCCCTGATCGTGTTCTTCGCAAGCTCACTGTTTCACATGATCCTCCCGTTCCACAGGAGCGACTATCGCAAACTGCCCGATGAGGAAAAACTGCTCGACACTATGCGCGCCACCGGGGTGACTCCCGGCCGCGTCTATGTTTTCCCGTTCACTTCACATCGCGACATGAAGTCTCCCGAAGCTATCGAAAAATTCAAGCGAGGTCCCGTCGGCATGCTCACGATTCGGCCCAGCGGCACCCCGAACATGGGCCAGTTCCTCGGCCAGTGGTTCGTCTATCTCGTGATCGTAAGCATTTTCGTCGCTTATCTCACCGGGCGCACACGCCAGCCGGGCACTGAATTTCTGGAGGTGTTCCGGATCTCCTCCACCACAGCTTTCCTCGGCTACTCCTTAGCTCTGTTCCAGAACGCGATCTGGCGAGGAGAGACCTGGGGAGTGACCATCAAGCACGTAATTGACGGTTTGATTTACGCTCTGTTGACGGGAGTAGTTTTCGGCTGGCTGTGGCCGAAATGAGCCGCGAACCCAGGAAGGCCAGCACTCGGAACTACTTGCCTTTGCTGCGACCTTCCCGCCCCGCGTGCATCCAATATGTGGTGTTAGGATACTGGCACCGTACAAAATGCTGGGAGGAATGAGGACCAATGGCGGCAAACGGAATCATTGAAGTCACAGACGCGAATTTTGATAGCGACGTGCTGAAGTCGGAAACGCCAGTATTGGTGGACTTTTGGGCGGCTTGGTGCGGACCGTGTCGCGCCATTGCTCCCATTGTTGAAGAGCTCGCTGGCGAGTATGCCGGCAAGGTCAAGATTGGCAAGATGGACGTGGACCGCAATAACGCCACTCCTATGCGCTACAACGTGCGCGGCATCCCCACTCTGCTATTGTTCAAGGGCGGCCAGGTGCAGGAGCAAATCGTAGGCTACGTCCCCAAAGACCAGATTCAGAAGCGTCTCGAAAAGCACATCACTAAACAGCCAGCTTAAGCTGGCAACGCCCGAGGTCAAGGCCTCGGGCGTTTTGCTGTTTCAACAGCTCTGTATAATCCTGCGTATGTTTCGTAGTTCCTTGCTGCTTTGCGCCTCCCGCTGAATCAATACTTCCGCAGCACCCCAATCACTCTGCCCTGAATCTGCACATCCACTGCGGGCACCATGATCGGCTTCATTTTCGCGTTCGAGGGTTGTAGGCGAATCTTGTCGCCCTCGCGATAGAAGCGCTTAAGGGTAGCGTCAGTTCCTTCGACCAGTGCCACCACGATATCGCCGTTGTGCGCGATTTTGGTTTTTTCTACCAGCACGTAGTCGCCGTCGAGAATGGCTTCATCCTGCATAGAGTCGCCGCGCACTTCGAGCACGAACGCTTCTTTCGAACGTACGAAGTCAGCTAGCGAAATCGTTTCTGGCCGCTCGATAGCTTCAATCGGCTGGCCTGCAGCAATTCTTCCCAGTAGCGGCAGCACCGTACCGGTATTCACGGACATTGCCTGCTTGAGTCGGCCTTTGGGAGGAAGCAGAACTATCGATCGGCTGCAATTGTAGTCACGGCTGAGAAGGCCTTTTTTCTCCAGGTTGGTTATATGCTTGTGCACTGTGGCCAGCGAGCTCAACTGCAAGCCGTCGCCAATCTCCTGGTATGAAGGCGTGTAGTTGTTGCGCTGCACAAACTCGGCGATGAAATCATACACCTGCCGCTGACGCTTTGTGATGGCCATGCCAGCATTGTAGGCGAAAAGAAGGCGAAGTCAAGAGAAACAGCCGTCGGCCATCAGCTCTCAGTTATCAGAAAGTCAATTTCCTGGCGGCCAGTGGCATCGTTCCCTTGGTCTTGAATCCCAAGGCGGAGTCGAAGTATCAAACTAAAGAAGTATCAAACTAAAATAGTTTGATTGAGCTAAGAGCTAAAAGCTGAGAGCCTTCCAATGACTGACAAAACTACCGAAAAAATCACCAAGTCCGAATCTGAATGGCAGAAAGAACTCACACCTGAGCAGTACTATGTCACCCGCAAAGCTGGAACCGAACCGGCATTCACCGGGAAGTATTACAAGACCAAAGATCCCGGTACGTACACCTGCGTTTGCTGCGGCGAGCCGCTTTTCAGTTCCGAGACAAAATACGAGTCTGGCACCGGCTGGCCTAGCTTCTATAAGCCAGTTTCGGAAGACGCTATCGAAGAGCACACCGACGTGACGCACGGCATGCGCCGCACCGAAGCCCGTTGCGCAAAGTGCGATGCGCACCTCGGCCATGTCTTCCCGGACGGGCCGCGCCCAACCGGGCTGCGCTATTGCATGAACTCCGCCGCGCTGGAATTGAAGCCGGAAGAAAAGAAATAGCTCTTGTCCAAAGCTTTTAACCGCCGAGATAGCCGAGACAATTCAGAGCAGATTTTCTCTGCGTCTTTGCGGCTGTTCTTTGCGATCTCTGCGGTTAAATGCTTCTTGAGTTCTTTATGATCTGCGCCGCCAAATGCTTTTGTGTTCTTAGCGCCCTTTGCGGTTTTTCCTTTGCGATCTTTGCGGTTAAATGCTTTTGACCTTCCCTGCGTACTCGGGGTCGCTCTCTGCGATCTCTGCGGTTAAAAGCTTTTGATTTTCAAGTGTCCGAACAACCCTAAATTTGCACCCCTCTCCCCCGCTGATTTAACGTAGCAGTCGCCCCATGGCCGCAGAGAGCTCCATTCTCACCACCAGGATCGACCCCACTTCAGCACGCTTCGAAGCCAATATGCGCTTCATGGCCGACCTGGTCTCCTCTTTCCGCAATGAAGAAGAGCAAATCCGCGAAGGCGGCGGCCGGAAGGCAATCGATAGCCAGCACTCCAAAGGACGCCTTACCGCCCGCGAGCGCATTGAGCGCCTGGTCGATCCCGGCTCCTTTTTCGAACTCGGTCTATTCGCCGCCTACCGAATGTATGAAGAGTGGGGCGGCGCGCCATCAGCCGGGGTCATCACGGGCCTGGCGCGGATCGAAACTCGCATGATCATGATCATCGCGAATGACGCTACAGTCAAAGCTGGCGCATTTTTTCCGATGACTTCGAAGAAGGTCATTCGCGCGCAGAACATCGCCATCGAAAATCGCATTCCCGTCATCTATCTGGTCGATTCCTCCGGAATCTTCCTTCCCTTGCAGGAAGACGTGTTTCCCGATACCGACGACTTCGGCCGCGTCTTTCGCAACAACGCAGTCATGTCGGCGATGGGTATTCCGCAGATCGCAGCCATCATGGGCATGTGCGTCGCGGGGGGCGGTTATCTGCCCGTGATGTGCGATCACGTCTTGATGACCGACGGCAGCGGTCTCTTCCTTGCGGGCCCAGCGCTCGTGCAGGCAGCTATCGGGCAAAAAGTTTCTGCCGAAGAACTCGGCGGCGCGGCCATGCACTCTTCGATCAGCGGGACCGTCGATTTCCACGAAACCAACGATGAAGCTTGTCTCGCGCGCATTCGATCAATCGTCGAAAAATGGGGATACCGCCGCCAATCACCCTGGGACCGTAAGAAGCCCGTTCCGCCGGCGCTTGCCGGTGAAGAAATTTACGGGATCTACGATTCCTCTCCTGCGCGCCCATACGACATTCGCGAAGTGATTGCGCGCATCACTGACGCCAGCAAGTTCGACGAATACAAAGCTGAGTACGGCAAGACGCTCGTCTGCGGATACGCTCGCATCGGCGGTTTTTCTGTCGGGATTGTTGCCAACCAGAAGTTGCACGCGCAGGCCACCGACCACGAAGGTCACAAGCGCGTGGAATTTGGCGGCGTCATTTACACCGAGTCTGCCGAAAAGGCGGCCCGCTTCATCATGGATTGCAATCAGAACCTGATTCCACTCGTGTTCCTGCACGACGTGAACGGATTCATGGTCGGGCGGGACGCCGAGTGGAGCGGGATTATCAAAGCAGGCGCAAAGATGGTGAACGCAGTGTCGAATTCCGTCGTTCCCAAAATTGCGGTAATCATTGGCGGATCGTTCGGCGCCGGCCACTACGCCATGTGCGGCAAAGCTTACGATCCTCGATTTCTTTTTGCCTGGCCGACTGCGCGGTACGCGGTAATGAGCGGAGACTCCGCCGCCGGGACGTTGGTTGAAATCAAAATCCGGCAGCTCGAACGTGATGGCAAGAAGCTGAGCGAAGAGGAAAGAAAAGAATTGTACGAATCGGTCAAGCGAACTTACGACGAACAGATGGATCCCCGCTACGGCGCCGCCCGCCTGTGGATCGACAAGATCATCGACCCCGTAGACACGCGAGATGCGATCACAACCGCGCTTGAGGCCGCCGCCCTCAACCCCGAAGTGGCAGAATTCAAAGTGGGAGTGTTACAAACCTAACTAATTGAATCCTTCAGCCATTGACTCAATGATCCGATGACTCAATGATCCGATGATTCAATGATTCAATCCTAGAGTCCCGCCCGTCATCTTCTACACTGAAGTTGGGATTGTCAGCGACTCCATGCTGTGCTAGGGTAAGTAGCAACTCACGCCGCATTAGCTTCCACTATCGCGCCGTTTCGTGTGGGGCCCGCAACCTGGGCGTGTCGCAGGTGTGCCATGAAAGATTCAATTCCAGCCGTAGCACCGGAACGCCAAACAGAGGGTTTTGCGAATCGCAAGCTGATTCGGCCGCTTCTAAACCACAATCATTCAAACTCGGGAGCGCCCGAACGGCGCGATCGCCCGGAACGCTCCGAGCGTTCGGACCGCTCGAACGGGGCGCGCAAGATAGCCCCGCCGGAGCAGACCAACGCCGAAAATTTCTACTACCAGAAGCAGATGCAGTCTAAGACCCCGATGGTCATTGTGCTCACCGATGGGGAAGAAGTGCATGGCTGCATCGAGTGGTATGACCGAGCTTGCATCAAGGTCAACCGCACCGGCGCCCCGAACGTAATGATTTACAAGCCTTCCATCAAGTACATCTATAAGGAAGGCGAAGGCCGGAGCTAGGCTTTTCGGACGTCACTCGTAGCGCAAGGCCTCAATCGGGTCGAGGTTCGCAGCGCGCAACGCGGGGAATATCCCACTGGCGATTCCGACGAAAGCCAGAATAATCGTCGAAACGATCAGTACCTCTGGCGCAACGATCAATCGAATATCTCCAGCCTCGGCGTGTTTTGCCACTGCGCTATAGAGCGTCAGGCGGCCGACAGAAACCGAAACGATATAGGAAAGTATGATCCCGCACAGTCCGCCAACCGCGGTGATCACCATCGCTTCGGCAAGGAACTGAAAAAGGATATCTCGTTTGCGCGCACCTAAGGCCTTCTCTACGCCAATTTCGCGCGTGCGTTGCGTGACCGAGACCAGCATCATGTTCATCAGGCCGACGCCGCCGATGCCTAGGGTGATGGTCCCAATGAACGCTAAAAGAACTTTCAGCGCCATGGTGATGATGCCGAACTGCTCAAGCTGTTTCTGCGCGTCGAAGATCATGACAGCGCGTTGGTCGGTCGCTTTGAACCCGTGTTGCAGGGCGAGCGATTCACGAATGGTCTTTGTCATCTTATTGTGATCAAGCCCCACCGAATCGAGCCACATCCCGCTTAAATAGTGGTTGTCGCGGAGAGTGTCCATCGAGTTGAATGGCGCGTACACCACGCGATTGTCATCGTCGTCCGCCTCCTGCATGCGCGCCTTTAGCACACCAACAACCTGAAACGTCACGCCGTTTGCCCGAATCGTCTGACCAACGGCATCCATTCCAGAGAACAGCTTTTCTTTCGCCTCAGAACCGAGAACGACGTTATATGAATGGCTGAGATTGTCGGCGTCATCGAGCCACCGGCCTTCAGCTACGTTGAGCGCCCATATGTCGGCGATCGAAGGATCGACCCCAGTCACCTGAAAGGTGAACGTCCGCGAACCATTCTGCACGTTCGCTCCTTCGAAGTGAGCAACCCGGGAAACATGTCGAGCGAGAGGAACAACGTTGCGGAGAACTTCGATATCTTCATTCGTGAAGCGAATCGGCGTGCCCGCTTTGTTGCCTCCAGCCTGCTGCGAAGTACGGCCGGGATAAATTCCGACAGCGGTCGCCCCGAACGATTCCCAAATGTTCTGAATGGCGCGGCCAAAGCCTTCACCATACGCGAGGAGCAACACAACCGTGGCAATTCCCCACGCCATGCCAAGCATGGTCAGCAGGGTCTTACGCATGTCGTGGCGCATGGCGCCGTAAGCTTCAGAGAAAATGTCGTTGCTCATATCACTACTCTCTTCGCAACGCCTCGACTGGTTCGAGCAACGCCGCCTTTCGCGCCGGATACAGGCCTGCCGCAATGCCGGCCAACGCGAGCGAAACGATAGCGAGGAATGCAGTCCAAGGCACCAGCCGCGGCGTATCGAATCCTTGCGGTTGCGGGAGTAGGCCAAGTAAAGCCATGAATCCCGCGGCGCAAACCATTCCAAAGCCACCGCTCAACAAGGTCAAGAACGCGCCTTCCGCAAAAAATTGAAACATGATGCTGCGATTGGTCGCGCCGAGGGCCTTGCGCAATCCAATTTCGCGCGTGCGATCAGCCACCGCAACCAGCATGATGTTGATGATCCCGATTGCGCCAAGCCCGAGCGTCACCAGCCCAACGCTGCCGAGAAACATATTCATTGCATCGAAAATTTTCCCGATTGAATCGACCGTGCGGATCGTGTCCCACTCATCGTAAGCGTCGGGATTCCTGTAGTCGAACCCGTGATTCTTCGCGATCACCTTGTGCACTTCTTCGCGCGCGATCTCGTGTACGGCGCGAGTTGTCGGCTGGTAGTTGATAAAGGAAATCGCGTCATCCAGTTCGCCGACTTTCAGCGGCGGGAAATTTTCGCGCATGACGGAGAACGGGATGAACATCTGCAGGTTCCGCGTGTTGTTGTCCCCGTGCCCGACGCGCTTGAGAACACCGACCACCTGAAAGCGGATTCCGTTTAGAAGAATCGTTGCCCCGACAGCGGGCCATCCGGGAAAAAGCGTGCGGCGGGCTTCTTCGCCAATGACCACCACCGGCCGCTTTTGCGCGAGATCAAGTTCATTCAGCCAGCGCCCTTCCTGGATTGGCAGGTAGCGAATCTTGTTGAAGTCGCCGGGCACGCCCATGAGTTGCCCGCTGCTCTGGAAGTAGTCGCTGAGCGCGCGAACATCGTTGCGAGAAATAACCGGAGCAACGAGATTGACGTCAGGGCAATTCGCCACAATGTCCTGATAGTCGCGATACGTCAGGTAATACTGATGCAGCGCGGTGAAGCTGCCATTGATCGCCGGAGCGCGCCCGCCCCAAATGAACATGACATTTTCGCCGAGTTCATCGAATTGCTTCTTGTTGCCGGCTCGAAATCCTTCGCCCAGGCCGACCAGCAGGAGCAGCGAGCCCACACCCCAGGCGATACCGAACATGGTGAGAAATGAGCGAAGCTTATGCGCCCAAAGCGTGCTCAGCGTCTGACGAAAAATCTCAAGCAGGAGGCGCATTTAACTCAATGATACCTGAGCAGCACACCGGGGCTGCGGCGCAGGAAGGCGACGAATGCCGCTGAGGCTGGTACGAATCAACGAGGGACAAAGTTCACGAATAAACGAGCAGGCACAGCTGCCTGCCCCGGTGCAACTTTTGGTTGATGAATCAGCTTTATTGAACTATCAGCGTGAAGCTCGTTGTATGGGTGATCGCGCTGCTCCCACTACCACTGGTTCCCGTGACTGTGATCGTGTAACTCCCAGCCGGTGTACCAGGATCTGTCTTGCCGCCACCGCCACCGCCACCTCCGCCGCCTCCACCACCACCGCTAGTTCCGGAACCGCCACAGCCGAGACCGATCAGCAGGAGCAAAGTTAAGATGACCATCCCCGCGGATCGACCCCCTCGCCGTTGAGCGACTCCGACCCAAATTATTGTGGCGCACGGCATCAGGAGTATACTCGCAAGAAACATCTGTGTGCGGCCTGCTTGCTTGCGAGCAATCGTATGAGGAGCCGTGGTGGTGATATTTACCTGATTGGAAGCCGTATAGCTCATCGAAGCCAGGCCAATACTGCAGGTGGATTCTGCCGGGGCTCCCGAGCATGCGGACGCGCTGAATGTCACCGGCGCACTGCCACTCTGCAAACCCACAAGAAAGTAGATTTGCCCATACTGTCCAGGTGTAACGGTCAGGCTGCTTTGCTGCATCGAGAGGCTGAAGTCATTGCCGCTTACATCCACTCTGGAACTGACGCTCTGACCGGCAGTGAAGTTAGAGTCACCAGAATACCGCGCACCGTAGATGTCGCTAAAAGCTGGCGTGAACGGCACTGTTGCCAGCAGGTCGAGATCTCCTGTATTGCTATCGGTTATTGTCGAGTAGCTTACGTTCCCCGGGATCGGCCCCTGGCTCGAGAGGAAGGAGACAGTTCCACTTGGAGCAATCGTTTTGCTATAGCCAATGATGGTTGCGCTTAGCGTAATGCTGCTTCCAGCAGTGACACTGTAAGAAGAAGACTGTACCCAAACCGTTGATTGCGGAAATTTCAGGTTCACTGTAGTTGATGGAAATGTCAGTGCTTGATAGTTTCCATCCCCGTTGTAAGTGGCCGACAGCGTGTATGTTCCCGGAACAGGGAAAGGCGAAGAAGTACTGATGAAGTTTGCCTGCAGCATCACGTTGGGATTTGATGGTGATGACGAATACGGAATAAATGAAATCGATCCTGGAACAGTTGTCCCATTTACAGAAAAGGTGAAAGTTCCTCCCGGGGCCGCACCTGTACTCTGAGAATCCACATACAAGGTAGCTTGCAGCGGGCTAAAGACCTCACTCGCATTCCAGAACGTCAGGCCCGCGGTTGTCGGCGCGGGCGCAATAGTCAGGCTTGAATTGCTCGAGCTCGAATTGAAGCTGTTATCACCCGCATAGCTCGCATGAATCGAGTTGCTTCCGCCCGGAAGCTGTATCGTTTGGTCCTCGGTGTATCCCTGGCTGTTGAGTCCGAAGGTGCCGCCATCCAGCGGATTGCCATTATCGGTTACGGTTAGGTTTCCGGTCGGGCATGCGGATTCCCCGAACGGATTCGGCGTACACGAATCTCCGGCGCTGTTCAGAACATTCATGCGGAGAATGTAAGGCGACCCGTAAACCGCGGACGAAGCATTGCCGCTGGTCAGATTGCCATTCCAGTCAAACGTGATCAGGTTGATCTGGGTGCTGCTGTTTTCTTTTCCCACCGTCAAACTTACCGGCGTCGAGTCGCTGCCGCCGAATGTTGGATCTCCTCCGTAGTGCGCCGTAACGGTATATGTGCCGCCGGGCAGAAGGTTCGTCGTTCCCGAGAGCGAACCATTCGCCAGGGTGAATCCATCAACGCTCAGACCCGTGCTGGTAAGAAGCGAAACATTGCCAGTGGGCGTCCCAGTTCCGCTGCTGGGTGCAACTCCGCCGGTTACGGTCACCGCCTGTCCGTGAGTCAGACTTGAGGTCGGGCTGAGCGAAAGCGTAGTGGTCGTTGGCCGGAAGGTTACGCTGCTCCACTTGTTGACCAGATTCGCGACATTCACAGACCCCAGGCCGGTGGCAAGATCGTAGCCGGTCGTAGTGTCGTATCCATTCAGTGTTCCGAACTGATGCCCTGCCGTCTTGACGGTGCAATCTTTGCTTCCCGCGGCGCACGGCATGGAGATTGTTCCCGAAGTAACGTCATTGAATACACAATTCGCGCCCGGGCCGCTGGAAGAATTGCAGGCTGACGCCGTCTGCTGGCTCGCCAGTTTGTAGAGAACATAGTTCGCAATTCCCTGCCCCTCGGGCGTGTTCATCTTCTGATTGATCAGCGCCATGATGCCGGCAAAAATTGGCGCTCCGAAGGAAGTCCCTCCCGCCGCGCCGTAGTTACCCTGAGAGCAGTTCCCAAACGAATCGGACTCGCAATAGACATAAAAATTGTTCAGCACCCCATTGCTGGCAAAGAAAGAAATATCCGGGATGTCACGCTTGCCGTCGGCAGGCACGCCTTGCCCGACCTGCCACGAAGGCTTCGTGTAACCGCCGGAGCATGAGCCCAGGACTTGCGAGTTAGTCGTACAGGTACTCTTGCCGCCGCTGCCGCCTACTGACTCAATCAGCCCGGCGTTGATCAACTGCGAGTTGTTGCAATTCGCCTCGGGCGTGTTCGGGAAGTTCAGATCGCCGAGCAGCACGCTGTTGGTGCAGGAAAGATTCCAGGTAGTTTCGGGAATGTATCCCTTGGCGGATTCCTGTGTGGCAGTCGCGTTGGTTGAATTCCAGTACTGAGTCGGGTTCAGAAGATCATTGAAGTCGGTGCCGCCGATTGCAGTATTGAACGGAGTAGAAGCGAAGCCGCTGACGTTCAGGCCGAATTGCGCGACGCCTTCGTTGCAGCCGTTTGAACCGCTATCACCGGAAGCGAGAATCACGGTAATTCCCTGCGCCGCGGCCTGCGCCCACAGTGTGTTGTAGAACTGATTGCCACTGGTCCCAAGCCCCAGTTCACAGATGCCGTAGCTCTCGCTCATAACCGGAGCAAGATTGTTATCAATGATGTAAACGGCCGAAAGATCGATACCGAAGCTGGTCTCCGTTGACTGCGAGACTACGAAGTCGATGGTCGCATTGGGAGCGATCGCCCCCGACCACTCCGCATCAATGTCGGCTTCGCTTTCGTCAGGCTGCAGACCGGGATTTGGCCCGTCATAAATGACATTGGGATCTTTCGCTGGCAATCCAAACAGGGTGCGGAAATCGCGGATATCCTGCAAATTGATATCGCTCTCCGCAACAATAGCAACCGTTTGGCCGGTTCCATCCAGGCCTGAACTCCAAAGCGTCTGCACGTTGTAGATGGCGCCGAAATCAGATGGGCCGACCGCATAACAAGTGTTCTGAAAGCAGTTGCCGGATCCAAAGGTGAACTGCGGATTCGGATTGACTGAGGTAAGTGTGCGAGTCCTAGGAGAATACGTCCCCAGCAGGATGCTGAGCGGCTTGCGAGGAAAATTGTTCAGCGACGCAAATCCCGCAATCGCGGGCGCCAGGGCGGCTGGAACTTGTGGATCGCTGGCATTCGCCCAATGCTCCTCACCGTTCACTCGATACTTGTGGATCGCAGTATGGAAAGCTGCTTCCACCTGACCCTCGCTACCCGAAAACTCGATAACCGTCCGGCCGTGTGAAACCCGACTCACCTGAAAACCGTGGGACTGCAGCCATCCGGTGACGAGCTGCATGTCCTGATCAGTCGGGCCGAACTGTGCGCCGAAGTCGTCAGGCGTGAGCCACTTGTGATAGTTGGAAGAAGCTTTGTCTTGCTGATTGTCGAGCAACGTGCGCAGCGCGAACTCCTGCTCCGGACTGCGCTTGAGCACCAGCAGCATGCGGTTAAGCTGCATGTCAGGCGTTGCCGCACCTACGTCATATTGGGGCCGAGCTAAAGGGTGCGTGTTTCCCTTCAGCGTAGTGAGTTGCGTTTCAACGATTGGCTTGGTGATCAGCGGCCTGGGCGCAACCTGCTGCGCAAAGCTGATTGTGGAGAGAACCGGCCAGAGAAGTACCGCGACGCACGAGAACCCGCGAGCGCCCATCCTACACTCCTGTGTTCGACTCGTTTAGGAACGATCCGTTCAACTCGTTACGACAGAATTGACGGCGGGGAAGGGCCAGCAACTCTGGATTCCAGAGATGATCCTATGTAGATCGTGCTACGTCAAGGGATTTACGGAACTTTACGCTTAAGGTATCAGCCTCGAAACTGTTCAACGCGTAAAGACTTGCTGGAGCAGTGGAGCATTCGGTCAGTGTTCCTGGTGAATCGGAGTCACGTCTGGACGCTTCACCTGCTTCCGGGCGGAGGCGAGATAAAGCATTGCCACGATTACCAAGACGACGGCCAACAGGAGCGTGACCGGAGCCATCCGTCTGCGTGGGGGGACAATCATGTTGGCTTAGATGCCGACCGACATGCTGGGAGAGTTGAATTTAACTGGTGCTAAAGTGCGCCTCCGCCAGTGCCGATGAGGAATGCACATCGGATATGTCATTCCGAGGCGTTTCGCTTGCGAAACAACGAGGAACCTGCTGGTTCCAAACGAGAAGCAGATGCCCACCTTCTCCTGACCGCGTCCTCCGCACCCACAGCGAAGAACAAAGCGTGCCAGAGTAACGAATCCTCCTCTGCGCGTGAAAAAGATGGAGGCCCCGGGCAGAGTCGAACTGCCGACACGCAGTTTAGGAAACTGCTGCTCTATCCATCTGAGCTACGGGGCCTGCGCAATTGATTTTACGCGATGAGGTCCCTCGACACGCTCGAGATGTTGGCCGCCCCGGAGCTTGGACTGAACAAAGGCCACGGACGAGACCGCCCTCCCCCAAGGGAATCTGTTTCCGTGGCCTGTTTGCAAACCGGTCGGGGCTAGTAGCTCACATGATTGAAACGAGTGTCAATAAAAATGCAGAGTACCCGCGGATTTTACAAAGAAAATACCTAAGCTTGGCCCCGATGGAGAAATGTACTGCGCGGTACATAATCGGAGGTCCCACCCTTTTTTGCGAACCTGCTAAGAATGGGACCTGCTCGAGCTACGAATTCTGAATTCTTTGCGCGATCGTGATGGTGTAACCATCGACATCTTCGAAGGCGAATTCCCGCATGCCGTAAAACTGGTCCGTAACGGGCATCGAGATCTTGGCGGCGGCTTTTTGCACGCGATCGAGAACGTCTTGCAGATTGTCGGTCTCAATGTACAGAGTAAGACTCGCGCCGATATTCGCTGCAAGTTTCGGATATTCGGCCGCAACGGTTTTCTGATCATTAAAAAAAATCTCAATCGCACCATTTGAAACCGCCGCGAAAACATACGGAGATTGATCAGGAACGCTGATGGCTTTTTCGAGGCCGAGCACTTCACGGTAAAACTTGAGGCTGGCTTCTACGTTGCGGACAACAAGGTTGGGCGTGAGTTTTGTAAGCTGCATGGTTTCTCCTCTGCTCTAGTTTTGTGATTTGTCCGGAACGTGCGAACGGTGAAGGCGATGTTGCACACTCCCGGTGTGCTCGCATCTCCTCCATCCACGGCCTCTGCGAGGAAAGCTGTGAGTAGGGTCCTTCATTGTGGGTGGCGCGGATGGACCGCGCACAGGACCCGCGAGGTACGTCGTGGATAGTAGCACGAAGGATGGCAAGGAATTGTCATTTTCGTCAGACAAGAATGTCCGACCCACGCGAGCCGGCTTGAGCCTGAGTGGTTAATGACCGTCCGAAGTCACGCGCAACGAATTTGATGGCGGCGGCGGGTTCCAGAGTTATACTCCGCGCCAGAAGGGGTGAACTCGCTCGCGCTGGGGTTTGCCTCAAATTCAGGAGGCATGCGAATGAAAGCACGATTACTTCGGCTGTCGATGCCGGTTCTGGGTGGCTTGAGTGCCCTCGTCCTTCTGACGAGCACCGCGTTCGCGCAAGACTCGAACAATGCCCTCGGGGCGGCCCTCGCCGGCACGTTTCTGATGGTTATGCTCGTCTTCTGCGCGGCGATGTACATCTACGTGGCGCTCGCGTTGCAGACGATCGCAACAAAGACCGCAACACCAAATGGCTGGCTTGCGTGGATTCCGATTGTAAATATCTTTCTGATGTTGCAGGTCGCGAAGAAGCCAATGTGGTGGTTCATCCTGTTTCTGATTCCGCTCGTCAACATCATATTCATGATCATGGTGTGGATGGCGGTTGCTGAAGCCCGCGGTAAACCAAACTGGTGGGGAATCCTGATGATCGTCCCGATGGCCAACCTCGTGGTTCCGGGATATCTGGCCTGGTCCGACTAGAGAGTAAATAGATCTATTGGAGCCGCCGTCATTCCGAAGCGCCAGCGTGGCGTCAACCGAGGAATCTGCTGTTGAGGGTGCCCCACCCTTGTCACGCTTTTTGTGACAGGGTGGGAATGCATACCGCTGTCATTCCGAAGCGCCAGCGGAGCGTGAAGCGAGGAATCTGCTGTTGCCTCGACATTTGTCGGACAAGAATGTCCGACCCCCACAAAAAGCTCAATTCCGCGGCGCAGCTTCCGCAATCTGATGAACCGCGCTCTGCACCGCGCGCAAAGGCACAGAGACGTGTACGACATCCTCGCTGTCGTTCACGTCGATCACGACCGACCCGCCTGCCTTGGTAATACGCACGTGCTCATCGGGTTCTTCGACTTCAACCAGCACCCCGTCGGGCGCCTGACGAAGTGCGGGAATAGCCGCGTCAATGATCGGTAGACACTGACGCAACTCCTCGGGCGCGGGATCGAACTTACGCGCGGGCACAAAGTACAAAGCGGTTGTCGCGAGTGCTGCGGGAACGATCAGGTTCACGTTCGTGCCGTCCGGCTGCTTCTCGTGGACTTTCACGTGAATGAATCCTTCGCTCGACACAGCCGCGCCTCCCACTAGCGCAGTTCCGAGCACTCCGACACCGAGTTTCGCCAGAAAAATCATAGCAACTCCCTTCCGTCACAAAACTTTCCGACAAGAACGTCCGGCCCGCACGGGCACTACTCCGTATCCGTGTTGCGCGAATCAATCCAGACGCGAACGTTGTCATCTTTGCCGCTGACGCGCACCAGAGTCGTGTCACTCAGACCTTCCAGCGCTTTCACCGCCGCTTCAATATTGAGCTGGTCGCCTTTGGTGTCAGAGATCAAGGCCTGCGCAACTTCCCACGGAACTGTCACATCGACATTTTGTTTGTCGTTTTTATCGATAACATGCACGACAAGCTGGCCACGTTCTTTCGCCACGCGTACATCTTCATCGTTTTCCTGCACTGTCACGAATTCGCCTTCCGGCGCGTTCTTGAGGGCGTCGAGAATGGCGCGCACGTTCACGCTGTCAGCAGTGAAATTGCCGCAGCGAATTTTTCCGTCGTGCAGCTCGCCATGATTTATGGCGGGAATCACCTGCTCGGCAAGAGCCAGAGGCAAATTGACGCGCACAAGTTCATGCGTGCTCGGGTTCGAGACTCGTACATGAATGTACCTGGTATTGCTGGCAGCGAAAGCGCAAGTCGCAACACTAACCAGCAGCAAGGGGAGAAGTATTCTCTTCATGGTCGTGTTCCTTTCAGAACGCATAGATAAAAACCCGTTCGGGGCGGCTGGTTAAAAGTACGTTGAGGATCACGAAAAGTTCCGGATTTTTGCGTGCTCAACCAGGACATCGCGTGGCGACTTCTCATAGCTGAGCTCATGACTCGATCCCGGCTACAGCGGCCGCGCCTTCCCAGTGTGTCTTGGAGAAGCGATCTTCCCCCGGGCAGAGCAAGTGAAAAGAGTTGCACACGCTCGCACCGGCGATCCGCGCCCGGCTTATAAATCAATGACTTACAGGCCTTTGAGGCCAGCCCCATTTGGTATGGGGGTTGCTCTTCCAAAGGGCACCAGAACCTGCCCCCGAGCCGAATGCAGTCTCGTCTGGGAACTGGAGATTACAGATGAATAAATTGTTTTTCTTGCTCGCCGCCTGCCTGATCGTCGCCGGAAATTCGGCTGCACAAGTCGCTGCCGGCTCGGGCGTGACCTTTGACCCGCAAATGACCATCATCGGAATCGTTCACTCACAGCGCGCTACGCAAACAGGACTGGCGCAAGAGCAAGACATTCGCGAACGCGACGAGGTCACCTACGCGCACGGCGAAAAACCTTTGTGGGAATTTACGACGCTCGCCCCGGAAGAATCGCTCGGCGACATCGCGCGGACTTTCAAACAGGAACGCGCCACCGGGAAAAAAGCCGTCATGAGCTGGAGCAACTAGGACCTCGCAACTCAGCTCATTTTCCCGTCGTAACCTTGAAGGGGAGGCGCGGACCCTGGCTGAAGTCGGGGGCTCCGTCCCCTTCCATCCCTCTGTCATCCCGAGCAACGCGAGGGATTTGCAGTTCCAGTTTCATCCCGAGCAA
>DAIPJJ010000091.1:0-17120 GCA_036770325.1 Terriglobales bacterium | reverse complement strand
GCTTCGGGCACTCTTTGACCATCATGATTTTTCCGTCCATCTCAATGATGGTGGCCTTGATCTCGCCGACTTTTTCGTTGATGAGAACTTCGTGGGGCAGATGGCCGTCGAGAATCTGCTGGCGGATTTCAGGCACGCACTTCGGGCATAGCGAGTCCGTCGAGCGCGGCCAGCCGAGCGGCGGCTTCGACTTCTGGTACGACTTGAGCAGAGGCTTGTCCGACCACTTCGGCGTTGGCGCCGGGTTCGGCTTGATGCGGTTCATCCGCTCGAATGCGAACCAGACTCCCTTTGCTCCCAGGGTGACTGCCTTCTCAACATATTTAATCGGCTTATGCATGCTTCCAGTGCCTTTCCGCTACAGGAAATTTAAAAGCGTCGTTGGTCGTCTGTCCTTAGTTGTTGGCGAAACACCAGCGACTCGCGCCAGTGGTTTTGGCGAACGACTAACGACCTACGGCCAATGACGGTTTTCTGTACCTCTATCTTATTGAGCGGCATAGGCTATCACACGGCAGAAACAATGAGCGGGTGAAAATCGCCATTAAACGGGTAAAACTCGCAGTGGCTGGAGCTAAGTTATTGAACCAGCAAGGGATGCGCGTCGTGACCTTTGGGTGCGAGCAGGTGCTCCAACAGGCTGAGACAAACGTTGGCGACGTTCGGCGGTTCCGAGCCCGCGCCAGACCTTGTCATCAGGCCGTAGCTTGTCTCAATGAATGCCCGCCAAATGAGGCGATGGCGCCGGCCTCGTCTTCGTAGATGTCGAAGACTGACGATAACTTCGTCATCCGGAGCAATTCCTCCACCCGCTTGCTCAGGTTCACCAGTTTCAATTCGCCTTGCAGGTTGCGGATTGTCGTGTGCGTCTTTACCAGCTCGCCCAGGCCGGAGCTGTCCACGTAGGTGACCTCCCCGAGGTTGAGAACGATGTTCTTCTTTCCGCTTTCCACCAGATTTCCCACCATCTCACGCAGCAGAAGATTTCCCTCGCCGACGGTGATTCTCCCGGTCATTTCTATTAACACCGCCTCTCCCACTTGCCGGCTCGCAATTCGCAACTCAGAGGAGGTTCTTTCGTCGAGACCAGGTTTCCCGAGTTGAAGACCTAGCTCGTCTAATATGTGGGACGCCGAGGCCACCAGATCCCTTGATTCGGTGCGAACCACGATGAGCGACCGGCCGTCTTTCAACACTTCGCGGAAGAACGCGGCATATTTGGCTTTGTCTTCATAGGTAACATCGGAAGCTTCATCGAAGATCAGATCGGAGGTTGAATTCGAGGTCACGCCATCGGCTCTACCGGAAATGGGCGCCGGAATTTTCTTTCCATCCATCACATGCAGCCCCACCGCCGAAGCCGCCCGCACCGCTGCCAGTCGCAACTGTGTGACTTTGCCGAATCCCAGCGCGAAAACCGTTCCCATACCCGGCAGCAGAAACTCGGCAATTGCGACGGATGCGTCCGCCGCTCCTCCCGCCAGGCCTGATATCACGGCCAATCTCCTGGCAGCGACTTTCGCTTCATTTTCCGACCAGGTTAAGAAGACGATCGCTTCTTCAGGAATTCCTTGCTGGCGCAACTGCTTTACCGCTTCCTCTGCGCCATGGCGCGAGGAAAATACTCCGATCGCAGTTTCCAAAATTCCCTCCTGCGCTTTGTACAGATGGCGGAACTCTCGAATAAGTTCCTAGATTAATACACGATGATTAATGCACGCGGACAGGCCAGGATTCCAAGCTTTCCGTGCGGGCAAGGTGAGAATATCCAGACGTGTAGGTTCGATGTTCCCACCCTTGCAAAGAACGCAAGGATGGGGCACCCGCAGGGGTGGTGATGCCCAACTGAGATCGAAAGGATGAGCCACCCGCCAACCCCAAAAGCAGGTTTCTGGTGTCCAAACGTATGCGTTCGCTCTGTCACCGGATGCACGGGCGGAACTAAGCCTCAAGGGAACGATAACGCCTGATGATCTAGAACTCTTGCGAGATCACATTGAACTAACGATCAAGGCGCTGGCACGGAAGGCTAAAGCGGGAGATCAGTAAACGGCTTCTCACCCGATATTGACACCAATGGCAGACTCGGCAATGGTTACGCCCATAAAGAAGTGGCTAGCTAGGCTGGTATGGTTGGGCCCAGCATCGAGCAGGACTCCGTTGGGTAGGTATGTATGAATGGAAACATCGAGTTCGGTTTCCGCAGGAGCTCGTCTGGTAATGTTGAACAGAACGGTGCCGTCTGCGGCATTGCTGAGGGTGTATGTGTCTGCATCGCCGCCGATCTTCAGCTCTTTGGCTCTCTCGTGGTGTATGTAAATTCTATTCTGCCTAACTGAGGCCAGTTTGTTTTTGCCAGAATCAAAGACTTCGAAATTTATTGCCAGTGAGCCGTCGGTGTCGCTGCGGTAAACAGTAAATAGGGGCTCGCCCCTAAACTGCATAATCGTCTTAACGTTTATGAATGTCATACCGCCGAGTTTTACGGAAAACTTGTTCTCTTTCAGCCACATATAGGGAATCGTATCAGGATTGAATTGTCGTCGAAAAGCCGTCTGGTTTGTGAAGGTGATAATTCCGTTTATGTTTGGAAGCGAATCAGGTACTTAGGCAAAAACGAGGTGGTTGGGGGTATTGACAAGAATTTTCCACAGAGGGGCAGCTCCTGACTAAAAATGAAGTGATTGAAGATTGGTGGTTACCCACCCTTCGAAAACCGCGAAGGGTGGGGCGCCTCATTTTGGGATGATGCAAAGGGTGGGCCAGCCCGCCCGAAGGATGGCCATGTAGAGGGTGATCTTGTCCGCGTCAGTGAGAGTTCATTCCGGCTTTTCGGAACTGCGGCGAGAAATCGCACGCGGCACCACGGCTGACGGTCGAGCATTTAGCTGAAATGCTCAATTAGCAGCGCTTCGGTCAAAGACAAACAACTCTCAATTTGGGCCTTCGTGACTTGCTGCCAATCTGCATGGAGACTGTCATTCCGAAACTTGAGCATCGAATTTGCAAGCGAAAGATTGCCTCCCTTAAGGATTTGTGCATCTTTAAGAGCGATCAAGACGGCTTCTAGTTTTGGCCTACCAACAACGCCAGCTTTTTCTGTACCTAGTCGTCTAATGCAGTCCTCAAATGAGGCCGCTGTAAGTACTGCAGCCACATTCCTCATTTCCACAGTATTTTCCGCTAAGGCATCTTTCGCCAATCCAACAAAGTCGCCGAGAACTTCCCCCTGTATTGGGACTCTTAGGCTACCGATCAGGCCATTTTCTAATTCACGAACAACGCTCGACAGCGTCCCGTGTGCGTGTAGGAAAGTGGCATTGATGCGGCTGTCTTTTCCTTTGGCAATGTTGTTGACTCCGTCTGTATAGGTTTTCACCTGCGGGCTATTCGCCCCATAGAAATACGTCAGCATGGAAAGTGTGAATGGCGGCAGCTCGTGAAAAGCAGGGGATCCCTCGCCTTCCAGCAACTTTTTGGCCTGCTCGAGCCAAACCTTTTCTCGATCGACACTCATTTGTGCTCCTTAATAAATGAGACGAAGCCATTTAGGCGTGAGTTTACCATTAGGTGCTGGCGGGTGGCCCATTCAAGCCTGATTTTGGCTTGAGTGGGGAAGTTTAACAGCCGGGCAAACTCTGCCCGCGGCTCTTTCGCGTTTGCATGCTGTTCATTCTGACTCCGATCTGTACGCGTCCCTCAAAGGAAAGTTGAATAAGCTGCAGCGCAATTGTGCTTGGAGTTTGAACCAAGTTGGTGGCAACATTGCGCATGCGCCAAGACTCCAGGTCGCTCGTTAGCAGGTTCTTCACGATCTTCGGCGTCGGCTTCGTTTTGATCACCCTCGGCACTCGTTACCTCGGTCTAAGGCATCACACTCAAGGGTCGTGGCCCACCACGACAACCGAAAACTTATCTTGGACTCATGCTTGCGAGTTTGCATTTCTAGTTGCGCTCGCAACTTCCATCTGGGACACGATAAAGTCGAGATAAAAAAAAACGGCTTCAACGCAGGGCTGGCCCGCGCCTTCGCACTCAACTCCTATGGACGGGTGGCCCACCCTTCGTTTTCTTGGAATTCACCACGACTGAGGGTGCCCCATCCTTGCGTTCTTTGCAAGGGTGGGAACCTCGAACCTGCGATTGTTGGTTTGCTTGGATTATAGTTTGTGCTGCCCATCCTTCCGCACAAAACGCGAAAGAATGGGGCACCCGCGTTATGCCACTTTGAGCAAATTCAAAAGCCTGGGCCGCCCCGCCAGCTCAAGTTGAGATAGCCCAAAGGTAGGCGAACCCGCCAAAAGGGAACGGGAGTGTTACTTTCTTCCACTTCTCCCAAAAACAGGAGAAGTAGGTATTCGGCGAAAAGCAGATTCCTCGCGGCTAAAGCCACTCGGAATGACAGATCAGCAATCAGATTGCAGCATGGCTGAAGCCGTACCCTGATACGCGGTGGGCAGTACCTTCTCTGAAGACGCAGCTTGTGGAAAATTCTTGTCAAGACCCCTTCCAAGCCGGATTTCTTCCAATCTGCTGATTACAGGCCAGAAATAAACTTCGTAAGTGTGTCACAGTTGGCTATGACGATTTGATATTCTATATCTATAAGGTAATTGCGAAGGCGCGGACATGTCCGCGCCTTTTTTGCGTTTATGGGGTGGAAATGGGGACTAAGTCGGGTAAACGAAATGAAAATCGGAGTGAAATTCAGAGTCAAAGTCCCCGCCTTGTGTCTCCAAAACCTGGAGACACAAGGACGGGGCACCCGCTGGCTACTAAACGGTTTCGTAATACAAAGCGGGCTGGAGAGCGATCGGAGGCTGCGTTCCTTTATAAGGCGGCTGAGCTTGGGTTTGGTGTGGCCAAGCCGTGGGGAGACAGCGAGCGCTATGACTTTATTGTCGATACCGGCCGGCGATTGCTGCGAGTGCAGGTGAAAGCGACGGATTGTCTGCGAGCGCAGGCGTATGAGACTCGGGCGACTTACACGGTAGGGAAAGGCCGGGCAGTGTATTCGTGCCGGGACATTGATTTCCTGGTGGCGCATGTTGTGCCGCTCGACGTGTGGTACGTGCTGCCGGTGGAGGTGGTGCGTGCCCGCGCCGATGCTGCGGTTCTATCCGCATCGGGAGGCGAAGCAGATGCGGCTGGAAAGGTATAAGGAAGCGTGGGAGTTGATGAGGGAAAGTTGATAGTGGGTAGCGCGTAACGGCAGATTCCTCGCTTTACGCTCCGCTGGCGCTTCGGAATGACAACGATTTGCGGCACGGCTGAAGCCGCGCCCTTCCCGTTCGTTCCGCGGCCGCCAATTTTGTGTTACCTACCCGCGGTACAGGGTTTCCTGTGTAGCCGCACAAAATGAAACCCGCATCTGTGTGTGGACGAGGTATTCCCATGTACTCCCGCATTACTCTCATTGCAGTCGTCGTGCTCTCGGTATCTTTCTGCCACGCGCAAACAAAAGCAACCTGCGATCACTGGACATTTTTCAAAACCTTCTCGGCCTCAGGAATTAATCGTTGGAACACGGTCGTCGGCTCAGCCCAGGAGAGTGGGGGCGGCACAGGACTTCCACCGGTCAGCGGCTACATCCGCTGGGCGAACGGGGGAGTGCAGAAATACAAGTTCCCCGGCGCTACCGAGACGCACTTCTCCAAGCGCAATGCCTCGGGCGTTACCGTGGGCGACGTCGATTTTGATCATGGATTAATTGTTACCGGCTCCAGCGCAACCACGATCGATTTTCCCGGCGCCCCACAGACCATGCTCACTGGGATTAACAAGTGGGACTCAATGGTGGGAACTTACCAATACAACGACGATGCCGATTTCGGTCCGGAGTGGACCGGATTCAAAATGTGGAAGAACGGCAGTTTCGCCCCAATCAACGCCCCGGGGGCGCTTAACACAAATCCCACGAGCATTAGCGACACAGGGACCGTTGTAGGCTGGTATGAGGCCAGCGCCGAGGCTGTGCCCTTCGCCGCAGATCCCTCTCACGGGTTCGTGCTGGCGAAC
This sequence comes from Terriglobales bacterium, assembly GCA_036770325.1. Taxonomy (GTDB): domain Bacteria; phylum Acidobacteriota; class Terriglobia; order Terriglobales; family Acidobacteriaceae; genus Gp1-AA145. Next base: position 11,102 of record DAIPJJ010000091.1, on the reverse strand, counting down.
GGGGTCTACAAGACGGTCAGTTATCCGAATGCCTTCCGAACCTCTTTGAACGACGTCAATTCTGCGGGAGTCATCGTTGGCTCGTGGGTCAGTCCTGACGCGGGGAACGCAGGCGGATTTCTTTTCGTGAATGGGAAGTTCAAGGATGTCCTTACACCAGGCGGTGAGAGCACGGAAGTGAACGGGATCAACGATAACGGCTATGTGACCGGTACATACAGCGGCGGATCGTTCATAGCGCACTGCCAATAGAAGTTTCTGCGCTCTCGCTTCACGCTCCGCTGGTGCTTCGGAATGGCAGGTGTGAATTATTTGTAAGTTCGGTTACGCGGCTTTCATCGATTGGGTGATGAGGCTGCGGTAGAGCTGAATGTAGCTGGTGGTCATGCGGTTCGCGTTGTAGCATTCGCGGGCGCGATTGAAGGCGCGGTTGGCGAAGCTGCGGCGCAGCTCGGCGTCGCTGTTGAGAATGCGGACCGCTTCAGAGAGACTGTCACCGTCGTTAGTGCGGAAATAAACTGCCGCTGGTCCCCAAATTTCCCGAAGCGCGGGAATGTCGTTGAGGATAAGCGCGCAACGCGAGAGTGCAGCTTCGAGAATGGTCATTCCGTCCGGCTCATAGCGCGAGGCGGAAACATACATTGATGCGCGGCTATAAAGAAGACGCAATTGCGATTCAGAACGCGGCCCACGCATGACCACACCTTCGGCTCCGTCGTTGTACTTCACGTCCGCTCGGACCTGCGTTTCGCGGGAATGTTCGGGCTGCTTGGCGTCAACGACGCAGACCGGAACCGGATGGGCGTGTTCGGCGAGAAGATGGACCTGCGCGGCTGGATCGAGAAGCCGACCGATCGCAAGCACGGCGTCGTTCTTGGTGACGTAAGGATTAAAGAGGATCGGATTGCGTCCGTGATTGATGACTGTGCCATTCAGGGGTACGTAGTAACTGGAGCGAATTTCTTCGAGCATCCAGTCGGTTGCCGCGACAACGGTTGAAGCTCCGGCGAGCCCGTCGGACGTGACATCGCGATACCAGCGGATCCATGCGCTTTGCTTCGGTTCGCGGCCGTGAACGGCGCGATACCAGGTCACAATGTCGCCGTGTGCGACAACGATGCGCGGAACGGAAGTTTCGAGAGCGCCGTAACACAGGTGATTCGAGTGGAAAACGTCGGGGTGGAGTTCATCGAGCAGCGCACGCAGATAAGCAGATGATTCAGCAAAGTCCTGCTGCGATTCGTGCATCCAGTCGAGGCGGAAGGCGGTTGGGCGATAGTCAAGGCCGCGCAGGCGGTCCATCCATGCGGTCTGCTCGGGAAGGGGAATTTCTCCGAAGCTGACCAGCGTTACCCGTAAACCTCGGCCGATCAGGCCTGATACCAGCTCGCGGGTGTATGCCCACAAGTTGCTGTTCAGCGTATCGGAGGTGATCAGGAGATGCATGGCCAGCGCCCTGCGCCATTCTATTGGATGCGCTTACATTGCCAAACTTTTTTCTTGCGAAAACAATTTCACAACTTATGCGGGCTGCTGCACATTCGATAGAATCACCGCATGCTGCGATTGATGTGTGTTACTGCTCATCCCGACGATGAGGCCGGCAGTTTCGGCGGAACGCTGCGGAAATACAGCGATCAGGGTGTAGAAACGTGCGTGGTTTGTTTGACTTCGGGGCAGGCGGCTTCGCACAGGGGTGGTGCGAAGAGCGATCACGAGCTCGCGGAGATGCGGCGGAAGGAGTTCGCAGCATCCTGCGAGATTTTGGGAGTAACGAGGCCGGTGATTCTGAACTATCCGGATGGGCAACTCTACCGGCAGGAGTTGAACCGCGTGGTGTATGAGCTGACGGCTCTCGTGCGCGATTTTTGTCCGCACGTGTTGATCACGTTAGGCGCGGAGGGCGGAGTAACGGGTCATCCTGATCACTCGATGGCGGGAATTTTTGCGACGCTGGCGTTTCACTGGGCAGGACGCGCAAACCGTTACCCCGATCAATTAAAGAACGGACCGACGCCGCACATCACGCAGAAGCTCTATTACCAGAGTGCCGAGGCTCCGCTGCCGAATCGGCCCCCGATTACGTTGCCGCCGACCACAGCGGTGATCGATATCCGGGAGCAGTTGCAGGCGAAAATTGCGGCGTTTGAGGCGCACAAAACTCAGGAGCCGCTGTGGCCGATTTTTCGGGAGAGCCTGCGCAGGCGCGGGAATGTGGAGATGTATCACCTGGCCGCTGGAGTGGAGCGGAAAGAAGCGCTGAGCGAGACGGATTTGTTTGCGGGAGTTACGGAGGTGGAGGCGACGCCTACGAAGATCGCGTAATTGTCTTTTCACCACGGAGACACGGAGGGACGGAGAAGGCGGGGCGCGACTGAAGCATGCCGTGATGCCAGCCTTGCGGGCGCGCTATCGATAACAGTCGCTCTCGACACCGTAACAGCAGATTCCTCGCTTTACGCTCCGCTAGCGCTTCGGAATGACAGGGGGTGAATAGTTGTTGTCACCACGGAGATACGGAGACACGGAGAAGGCGGAACTCTAACTTATCGACCGCGCTCGCGACAGGCTCTGTCGCAGACTGTGGATATCTTTTGTGGAATGAAGTCAAAATCCCCGCCCTGTCGCAAACTACGCGACAAGGGTGGGGCACCCTCGTGACTAATGTGCGCGGATGATGTCGGTTAGCGAATCTTTTTTCGAATCATCGCGTACCAGGTGCGGGTATTTTTCGCCACCGTGATAGTTCAGATTGAAGGTCCTGAAGTAGTCGGTATTTTCGACCAGCAACTGCAAAGGTTCGGTGGAGTTTTTGCCGGCGGTTAGAGCGTCGCGAAAAACTTGCGGTGTGAAGCGACGGCCGTTGACCGCGATGACTTTCATTCCCGGCCCGATTCCCGCTCGGGCAGCGTCCATGCCTTCGATTGTGTCTTCTATCTCGCCATCTTCTTTGATCAGCGCGCCGATTGAGAATGCGGCATTGATCTCGCGGTGATCGTACTCCCATGTGCGCATAATCTGGGAGCGCGATTCATCGTAGGTCAGCTTCCAGCCGGTGTTCTCGATTCCTCCGAGCGGCGCGCCAGGACCGTGGTTGGTAAGCCGCTCGTTCCAGAAGCCACGCCAGTCATAAGGAGCAATCTGATTCAGGGCGTTTACGACGTCGTCAAAAGTGTAAGTTTTCACGATTGGCGGAGTGCTGGGAGCGCCGTGGAATAGCTTGCAGAAATCATCGATTGATTTCTTGCCGCCGGTCTGCTGGCGAATGATGCTGTCTGCCCACAACCAGTCGAGTTCGCCCTCGTCGTAGTAATCCACGCTGCGCCGCCAGGAATCCCAGTCTTTGGGCGTGTAATAGAGGAGAGCGGCTGCATCGGCCGTATCCTGCAAGTTTCGCCAGGTGCGGCCGGGGCGGTGATCGAGCATGGCCGCGGTGCGCGCCAGATCATCGCGGTATTGCTCAGGAGTACGTAGTCCACTGCGCGCCGCAAGAACATCGCCGAGATATTCGGTCAATCCTTCATACACCCAGAGCAAATCATCCTGCATGGTCTGCTCGTAATCGGAAGTGGTGAGGTCGGCGGGGCGGCGGTATTTTCCATTCCACGAGTGCACGTATTCGTGTGAGAGAAGTCCGGCGTGCAGGGCGCGGAGATCTGGATCAACCAGCGTGCGCTCTTCGGATCGGCTGTCGTTCGATTCATGATGCTCGAGTCCGAAGTGAGCAACGTGATCGCTGAGGCTGAACAGAAAATGGTAGTCGCGGTAATGCGTGGCGCCGAAAAGTGTGACTGCCTGCTTCACCAGATTGCTGTATTCGTCCCAGACTTCCTGAGGGGCGTTGAGGGCCGTAGGACTATCGGCAGCGATGTCCATTTCGACGGGCGGAGTCTGGCCCTGGTTGAGCGGAACGATTTTCAGGAATTCGCCGCTGATCACTGGAGAATCGACGAGGGTATAAAGCGAGACTGGCTGAAAATGAATCTCGTCTCCCTGGTGAGAGGCGACGGGCAAAGGCGTGCCGAAATTCCAGCCGGACGGCAGACGGAGAGTAGCGGAATACATGATCTGGTCGGCAGTCCATCCCTGCGGATAGAGAAGCACCTGGTTCCAACTGATGACCGTCAACTTTTGCGTGGCCGACGCGCCGGCAGAAAAAAGACTCTGATCGGATTCATCGGGGGCGACGTAGTCGAGCGATGCGTGAACTTCTTGAACTCCGCTGGGAACTTCAACGTGGATGGTCCAGTTGTCGGCGAGGTCGCGACGCCACTTCAGAAACTGGCCGTTGCCGGTGAACTTCAATCCCGTGAGATCGAGGACCGGGCCGCTGGGAGCGTGTTCGCCGGGAATCCACTTGGGGTAATAAAGAGTAAGAGAGCCGGAACTCGCCGGAATTGTTAGTTGCGCGTGAAAAATTTTTCGTGGGGCGTCGGTTGCGTCGAGAGAAATATCGATATGCGGAGCGGGGCCGGCAGCGAATGAGAATGACGGACAGAATAAAGCAATGATGAAAACCATCACGAGGGAGGAAGGCCTCACAAGGTTCTCCTTAATTGGGTTTGGGCAAACTGGTGAATATAGCATCGCGTGGGATGAACGTCATCTACGATCGGCAGAGATGGTACGCGAGTGGTAACGGATGGCGCTGTACGTACCCGCTTTTGTTTCTTGATGGGACGTCAAGAAGCAGATTACTCGCTTCACGCTTCGCTGGCGCTTCGGAATGACGAGGGCTTCTAGTCACTCGTGATGGCTGAAAAAAGCAGATTCCTCGCTTTGCGCTCCGCTGGCGCTTCGGAATGACAGGAGCTTCTAGTCACTCGTGATGGCTGAAAAAAGCAGATCCCTCGCTTCACGCTTCGCTGGCGCTTCGGAATGACAGAGGGTTTGAATAGTCGTCACCACGGAGACACGGAGTCACGGAGAAGGCGGGGCACGACTGAAGTCGCGCCGTGATACCAACTCGGGGGCGAGTCAGCTAAAAAAGCAGATTCCTCGCTTCACGATTCGCTGGCGCTTCGGAATGACAAGGGTTTCTAGTCACTCGTGATGGCGAAAAAGCAGATTCCTCGCTTCACGCTTCGCTGGCGCTTCGGAATGACAGGGGATGAGAATGAGTCAAGCTACACCGCCGGTGGCTGCAGCTTTACTGTCGAGTTGCTCCGCGCCGCTTCGTAAATCCCCTGAATGATTGTGAGGTCACGCAGGCCTTCTTCACCGGGCGTAAGCGGATCTTTGTTCTGCATGATGCAATCGGAGAAGTGGTCCATTTCGGAGGTGAAGTGGTCAACGACCGGCAAATCGCGATATTCGATTTTGTTATCGCGCTCGATCCACATGCGCAGGCCGGTGTACCACGATGCGGGATCGAGCACCAACCGTCCTTCGGTCCCCATCACGCGAAAAACGCTCTGATGAAAGTAGCCATAGCTCGATGAACAGTTGGCGAGAATTCCGCTTGGAAAACGAAGCTGAAACAGAACGTGCTCTTCCACTTCCTTGAAGCGCGGATCGCCGGGCGTGCTGTACATCATGGCGTTAACTTCCGTCGGTTCCTCGCCGGTGAGATAACGCGATGCGTTGAGCGCATAGATGCCAATGTCCATCATCGATCCGCCGCCGGCGAGTTGCTTGTTGCATCGCCACTGCGTGGGATCGCCCATGGGAAAACCTGCATCGGCGAGGATCATCTGCGTGGGGCCAAGCTCACGTGAGCGAGCGATGCGGATGGCTTCCTGATTGTAGGGTTCGTAGCGGCAGCGGTAAGCGATCATCAATTTGCGGCCGGCTTTTCGCGAGGCGCGAACCATCTGACGGCACTCGTCAGGAGTGTTGGCCATCGGCTTCTCGCATAGAACGTGCTTGCCGGCTTCGAGACCGCGCACGGTGTACTCGGCATGCATTCCATTTGGAAGCACGATGTAGATGACATCGACTTCAGGATTGTTCCGGATGGAGTCGTAGTTCTGATAGTTGTAGATGTTTTGCGCGCTCACTCCGTAGCGGAGAGCGAGCTTGTGAGCTTTGTCGGGATGTCCGCTGACGAAGGCGACGATCTTCGATTTTTCACACGTCGCGAAGGCGGGCAGAATTTCATTGATGGCGAGACTTCCCAGTCCAACAATTGCCCAGCCGAGTTTTTTCCCCGGCGGCTCGGGGACTTTGAGTTGCGCATGGGCATCTCTGAGTAAAGCCCCAGCGACGTTGGTTGCGAGAAGTCCCTGGCCGGCCTTGCTGAGGAAACTGCGACGGGTGATGTCTTTGGAGAAGAGTTTTGCCATTTTGCACCTTTTTCGAGAGCGGCAATTTTAATCCAAATGCGTAAAAGTAGGTCCGTGGCAGCCGGAGTTTTCATTGATATCATCGGTGCGTGAGTTCGCGACGCGGGAAATTCATTACTTTTGAAGGGCTGGACGGTTGCGGGAAGAGTACGCAACTGGAGCGCCTGGCGGGGACATTGCGAACCCGTGGAGCCTCGGTCATAACGACGCGCGAGCCGGGTGGCACGGAGGCAGGCGAAAAGATTCGCCGCTTGCTCTTGGATACGCGAACTGCGGGACTTGCTCCGATGGCCGAACTGGCGTTGATGTTTGGGTCGCGTGCGCAACATATTCAGGAGGTAATACTGCCGGGGTTGCAGGCGGGACAAATCGTGCTTTGCGACCGCTTCACGGATTCGAGCGAAGCTTACCAGGGCGGGGGACGCAGGTTGGGAAGCAAGCCGATTCTGGAACTGCATCGCGTGATCTGTGGAGACTTGCAGCCTGATCTCACCATTCTGATGGATTCCGATGTGGATGCGTGTGTGCGTCGGGCGCGCCGCCGAAATGAAGCAAAGAGCGACGCTGGCGCTTCGGATGAAAGTCGATTTGAAAGCGAGAATCGGGCGTTCTTTTCGCGAGTAAGAAGCGCGTATCTGGAAATCGCAAAACGTGAATCCGGAAGAGTCGTGGTGATCGATGCGCGCGGAACGCCGGATGAAACGGGAGCAAAGATTGTGGAAGTCGTTTCAAAGAAACTCGATTTGGAGCTCGGTTCGAGGAAAGCGCGAAATGTCCGTTGATCGGCGGGAATTTCTGACGAATGCGGCGAAGATTGCGGCCGCGGCAAAGCTGTTGCCGGACCTTGAGTCATTTGCGCAGACAAAGCAATCGACCGGCGGAGGCAATCAGCAGAAGGCGTACGGCTACTTCGGAGCCTGGATCGAAGACGAGTTTGGACTTCCGGCATTTCACTACACCTGCGATCAGGTGACTGATCCCAAGGCGAAGACAGAAGTGAACCCCGGAATTCTGTCTGCGACTGAGCATATTCATCAGGTGGGGAACGATCGAATCACTGCCGTCGCTTCGAATTACGGGCATGTGCGTGTTCGGCAGGATGAAGGCGCGCCGAAATTTCTGAATGACTACGATCCGGAGCGGGGAGCTTTCGCGGGCGGGTTTGGGTATCTCACCGATGGCAAATCGGCGTTGAGCACGTTTTATTCGGGCGGGAAGAATTTCGATCGCATCTTCGGTATCGGATATTTCCGCAAGAAGGTTGCAGGTGATCAATACAACATTGACCAGGTGATCTTCGCGCCGTTCGGGGATGACCCCATCTTACTGTCGCAGGTGACGATCACGAACCACGGCAGTGCCGAGGCACAGCTTCGATGGGTCGAGTACTGGGCATGCCAGCTCTATCAATTTTCGTTTCGCTCATTCATGGAGGGATTTGCCGGCAAGGGTATGCATGAACTGCGCCGGGAATTCGGCGCGAGGTTCGAGCACAGCTTTAAAAAGTCGAGCGACGGCTCGGGGTTGCTCGAGAGCAAGCAGTTCAGCGGGCGAGATCCGGCGGAAGAGAAAGCATTTGCCGGAATGATCGCGTACCTCGAGAAAAATCCGAATCCGTTCCTGGCCGCTCCGGACAAGAACGCGCCGAAGCTTGCGAGCTTCGACGACTTGAATCCGCCGCGCACTTTTCTGGTTTCACTCGATACGCCGCCGGATGGGTTCTCCAGCAACGGCAAAGATTTTTTCGGGGCAGGAGGAGCGGAGCATCCGAGCGGATTGGATCACCCGCTGGACGGAAATTTAGATCAGAGCGGCCCACAAAGCGCGCTGCTGCTCGAACGCAAGTTTGCACTTCAGCCGGGCGAGAGCCGGACGCTGACTTTCATGTACGGCTACCTTCCGAGCGGAACGGACCTCGATACGCTGGCGACGAAATACCGCAAGAGTACGCAGACGGCTTTGCGGGATTCAAGCGAGCAATGGAAGAAGAGTGGCCTGAGGTTCAGCACGCAAAGCGATCCGTGGGTCGAGCGCGAGGTAACGTGGAACCATTACTACCTTCGCAGCGGGATGAGTTACGACAATTTTTTTCATCATCACATCATTTCGCAGGCCAGCATTTACCAGTACGTGATGGGATTCCAGGGCGCGGCGCGCGATCCACTGCAGCATGTGCTGCCGTTCGTGTTCAGCAATCCCGAGATCGTGCGCGAAGTGCTGCACTACACGTTGCGCGAAGTCCGTGCGGATGGCTCGATTCCTTACGGCATTGTTGGCCATGGCATGCCCATGCCGACCGTTTCCGACAATTCGAGCGACATGCCGCTCTGGCTTTTGTGGGCGACGAGTGAATACGTGCTGGCGACGCGCGATGTAGGTTTCCTCGAGTCACGAATCGTGCCGATCTACGGCGTGCGCGCGGAGGGGGCGACTGTGCGCGAGTTGCTGACGCGATGCTACAAGCATCTGGTTGACGATGTGAAAACGGGCCAGCACGGTCTGATGCGCATGTTGCAGGATGACTGGAACGATGCGCTCGTGACCGCGTGGGTGCCGGCGGCGTCGCATGCAGAGTGCGTGGAGCAAGGTGAGAGCGTAGTGAACTCCGCGATGGCGGCATATGTGTTCGACTACTACGCGCTGATGCTCACCTATGCAGGTGACGAAGGGCGAGTTGCGGGCCCGATCCGGCAAAAGGCCGAGGAGCACCGGGATGCGGTTGGGAAGCAATGGACGGGAAAATGGTTCCGGCGCGCGTGGCTCGGGCCAACGATGGGCTGGCTGGGGGAGAATGGATTGTGGATTGAGCCGCAGCCGTGGGCGTTGATCAGCGGCGCGACGAGTGAAGATCAAACGGCGACGCTGGTGAAGGCGATCGATGACAATTTACGACGGCCATCGCCTGTTGGCGCCATCCAGATCAGTGACAGTGTGGATCGTGTGGGTAAAGGTGTTTGGAAGACGGAGCCGGGCACTTCGGTCGCGGGCGGAGTTTGGCCGTCGCTGAATCAAACTTTGATTTGGGCGCTGGCGCGTGTGGATGGCGCGATGGCGTGGGAAGAGTGGAAGAAAAATTCATTTGCGAAGCACGCGGAAGTCTATCCGGAAATCTGGTACGGCACATGGAGCGGGCCGGATGTTCTGAATTCCGCGTTGAGCAAGCATCCGGGAGAGACGACTGGAGGGAAGCCATTTGGCTGGACGGATTTTCCAGTGCTCAACATGCATACGCATGCGTGTCCGCTGTATTCGCTGACGAAGCTGCTCGGATTAGAGTTCACGGAAAATGGGCTGGCGCTTGCGCCGAAGTTGCCGTTGCAGGATTTTCGATTTGAGTCTCCATTGGTTGGTGTGATCAAGACTGCGCGAGGATATGAAGGTTGGTATAACCCGGCGGTGAGGAATAACTGGAGTGTGCGATTGTTGCTTTCTTCCGACGAAGCGAAGCGTCTGCAGAAGGCGGAAGTGAATGGAGTCAAAGTGCGCGCGCGGGTAGGTGAAGGAACAATTGAAGTGCGGGGAGAGGGCGGTGCGGGAAGCGCGTTTCGATGGGCGATCTCGCGAGGGTGAGTCGCGGTGTCTCGGCGATCTCGACTGAACTTTGCGAACTCTGCGGTTGAAGTTTCTGGTTGGGTCGGTAAAAGCTTTTAACCGCAGAGGTCGCTGAGTTGAAAAACGAGAACGCAGAGAAAATCTAAAATGTTGTAAGCATCAGGTCTTATGCCTTTTTCTGATTTTCATGGAAACGAAGCAGCCGTCCCGCAGATTCGCGAGATGCTGGCGCGTGACCGCTTTCCGCACGGCGTGATTCTTGCGGGTCCGGCGGGTTCGGGCAAGTACACGTTGGCGACGATGATTGCCCGTGCGATGAATTGTCTTGAAAAGCCGCTCAGCGATGGCCTGCCGGACTTTTGCGGCAAGTGCTCGAATTGCGATCGTATCGCGCAGTCGGAAGATTTGGAATCGCGGTGTGCGGAGGCCAGGGAAGCGCGAGAGGCACTTAAGGAAACGGAGAAAAAGGAAACGAGGCTATTCATCCAGACGCATCCGGATGTGCTGGTCATCCCTCCTGATCCGCCGCAGATGATGATCAAAGTCGATCAGGTGCGGCGGGTTGTTGAGTCGATTTATTTTCGGCCAGCGGAAGGGCGGGAGCGGGTCTTCATCTTCACCGATTCGGCGTTTATGAAGGAAGCGGCAAATTCGCTGCTCAAAGTGCTCGAAGAGCCGCCGGAGTTCGCGACGATATTTCTGCTGGCTGAGAATGCTGGCGAGTTGCTGCCGACAATCCGATCGCGTTGCATGACGCTGCAGTTGCGGTGTCTTTCGCTTGAAGAGATCGAAAAATATCTGGCGAGGCATCGGCCGGAGTGGAAGCCGCAGCAACGGGCTCTGGTGGCGCGGCTTTCTGAAGGCGCGGTTGGACGGGCGCGGAACTTTGATCTCGAAAGTTATTCGGCAGCGCGGGCGGACGCGCTTACGATTCTGCGGACCGCGTTGCGGGCGGCGGATCACAGCGAGCTGTTCAAGATCACAGAGACGTATCGCGCAGGGGCGGAGGGACGGGAAAAGATCGAGTTGCTGCTGAAGTGCACATACTCTCTTTTGCAGGACCTGATGTTTTTGGAATCGAAGTCGCAGGCGCTGGTCAGAAACACTGACATTTTGGGCGAACTGCGGAAATTGGCGGAGGGAGTGAGCTTTGACTGGCTCACATCAGCCGCGGAACGGCTGGGGGAAGTCGAGCGCGGGTTGCGGCGGAATCTTTTGCGGTCGTTATCACTTGATGCTTTTGAGGCGGCGCTGGAGAGGAGCGCT
>DAIPJJ010000255.1:0-4693 GCA_036770325.1 Terriglobales bacterium | reverse complement strand
AGCACTTCCTCTTCGCGCATGATGATGTAATCTTCGCCGTCCAGCTTGATCTCGGTACCTGAGTATTTGCCGAACAGGATGCGGTCGCCTTCCTTCACATCGAGAGGACGAACCTTGCCATCTTCGCTGATCTTGCCTTTGCCTGCGGAAACAACTTCGCCTTCCTGCGGCTTCTCTTTCGCCGAGTCAGGAATAATGATTCCGCCGCGGGTGGTTTCGCCTTCTTCCACGCGACGAACCAGAATGCGGTCATGGAGTGGGGTGAATTTCGTTGCCATTTCAGACTCCTTTCTGAATTGTTGTAGAACTGGAATTTGTTTTTGTGATTGCGATGATCTGAGTCGCTGATTGTTAGCACTCAGTGCTTCTGAGTGCTAATTATAGAAATGTGAGCGGGAAGTCGTCAAGACCGTCCCACCCTAGTGCTTTTTATCCGAGATAAGTACATTATATTGCTTGTACTTAGCTGGCTCAATACTGCCGCCATGGTACAAACCGTTAGGCTGCGGCTGGTAAGTGTTTCGTCCGCTGAAGCGGACTCGGCTCTGATGATTTTTTTCCCGGCACTTCAGGGCCGTTCAGCACAACTGCAGATCCCTCGCTTTGCTCGCGATGACATAGGGATGGAAGGGAGACGGACCCTCGAACTCACCTGCCGGTCTATCTAAATTTCGCCGCTGCGCGGCTCGTAGTCTCCCTTTTCCCTTGGCATAACACGGAACCCAATTTCCGAAAAAAGGGCATGGCTTGCGCCATGCCCAAAGGAGGCAACGCCATGGAAAAGCTAAAAAGCACGCGGCGGGAACGAGGCGATCGACTCGAGCGTTTCCGTGTTCGGATCGTTCACCGGAGAGCCCATCTGCTCGCTGAGCGAACAGGAGCCGGCGTTCACGTCGATATCGACAATACCGATGTTGCGGTCGGCTTCGGAAACGTACAGCGTCGAACCGGTGCCGTGCTGGGTAGCAGTGGCGATCTCAGACGTGAAGTTCACTCCGCTTAGGAAATTCGAGGTGCAGCCGCCTGAGACTTCTCCGGTCAGGCGGTTGAACAACGCAGCGGTGACCTGACCGGAAAAGAAGTTGCCAATGTACAGCCACTTTCCGTTGGGACTGAACGAAACGAAATTGGTATCGCTACCGGTCCCGATGTTGCGATAGACCACGGTAGGCGTGAGCTTCCCGGACGAGATATCCGAGACTTCAACTAATGGATTGAAGACATTTCCGACTACTGCGAAGTGTCCGTCAGCGGAGATGTCAACGCCGCCGATCGGATTACTGTCCTCCGCATGAGCGGTGGTCGTTTCGAGGTCGCCATTCGAAACAGGCACGCCATGCCGCAAATTGAAGGAGCCGATTGACCCGTCGTCGAAGCTGCCAACCAGAATGTCTCGATGCACGGCCATCGAAAGCATTTCGCCTCCGTTCAGGCCGACCGCAGGAACGTCGCGAAGAAAGCGAAGTTTGCAACCGGGCAGAATCCTGAACGTGGCGAGAGTTTTTGACGCGGCGAAGCTGGCGTAGAGAAATCTGCCGTTGTTCGCCAAGCCGATATTAAATTGGGAGCTGACCTCATTTACGCTGCCGCTAAATGTTCCTATGAGCTTAAGTTCCCGAATCGAGATGGCAGCGATGGTTCTCGATCCTCCGTTGGAAACAAATGCGCAATCATCGCGCTCGTCGGCAAGGACGTTAACGCGGCGAGTTACCACGGCGCCGATTCCGTCTAGACCAAGACCTGCAGTAGGAACGACTGCGGCTTCGGTAAGTGAACCATCGTCTCCGACTTTATAGAACGAGGCTGAATTGGCTTGCGAGTTGTCATTGTTAACTATGAGGTAATGATGATGGCGATCTCTGAAGTCGTGGTCCTCGGCGAAAGCAGTAGCGGCTATAAAAGCGACCGCGGCTATAGCGCTGAGGGCAAGCAGGAAATGCGACTGCACTTTCATTTGATTTCTCCTGAGGAAACAGTCCTCATGAAGAACAATGAATCCAGCAGAGCAGACGCACAATCGGAGTGTTTACCTAAAGCTTCAACTCAGAAACAGGAGCTTACTTACGGCGACGGTACAGAAAGGAGCTTATACAGTGAAGTACTTAGGGAATGGTCGTGTATCCCAAAAACGCGAAACGAAGTCTGCGAATTGACGTTTAAGAGCACAACCTTGTTCATTCCTCCGCAACTAACCTGGTGCAATCACGGAGGTGATCAATGCAAGCTAAGTTCCTCGGGCACCCGGTTCATCCGATGTTGATTGTTTTTCCGCTTGGACTGCTAGCGACTGCGGTCGCGTTCGATATCGTGGGATTAGTGCAGGCTGATGCGTCGTGGTTCGGTGTTTCCTACTGGATGATTGCGGCGGGAATTATCGGTGGTCTATGCGCGGCGGTGTTTGGCCTGATCGACTGGACTGGAATTCCATCCGGCACGCGCGCCAAAACTATCGGACTTTTGCACGGTGGAACGAATGTAGTTGTGGTGGTCCTGTTTATTGTGAGCTGGTTTCTGCGAGGCTCGTCATCGGCCGTCCCCAGCAATGGAGCACTCACGTTGTCGTTTATCGCAGCCGTGCTGGCGTTGGTGGGCGGATGGCTCGGTGGGGAACTTGTGGACCGACTGGGAATTGGAGTAGACAAAGGCGCACATCCGAACGCGCCGAGTTCACTCTCGGGCCGTCCAGCGAGAGAAAGCGAAGCAAGCGAACATCGCAGAGACTTGCCCAGGGCAGCTTGAGTGACAGATACCGGTACTGGTCTTTAACCGGCGTTACGAGAATGCAGCAGGGAGCATGCGTTCACAGTGAATGGAAGAGGAGCTTGTCTGTCCCTCACCGGGGTTGGAATTGGCGCCATCGTCTGGCGACCGATGCTCTCCAATTCGCGCTTCAGCGAAAGACGGTCTATTGCTGTAAATGGAAGGCTCAGAAACAAACTGATCCGGCGTTCGAGAGAAAAGAAAGCATCCCTATACGCCTTTGCTATTTCCTCGGGCGATCCCGCAACTTCTGCCGGATCGGGAACACCCCAGTGTGCAGTCATCGGCTGGCCTGGCCACACCGGACAAATTTCATTTGCCGCGTTATCACAAACTGTGAAAATAAAATCGAGTTGGGGAGAATCGGGTCTCGAAAATTCATTCCAACTCTTGCTACGCACATTGGCTGTCGGGATGCGCGCTGCCTCCAACTGCTTCAGGGCTTCAGGTCGCACTCTCCCAGCGGGATGACTGCCAGCGCTGTAGGCAGTGAACCGTAACCGCCCTTTGAAATTCATGATCGCCTCAGCCATGATTGAGCGCGCCGAGTTCCCAGTACACAAAAACAAAACATTGTAGTGGTCTTTCATAGGCGCTCAGTTGCAACAGGTCGGTGAGCAGCAACTGTGTTTTGGCTTAACAGCCCGGATAAACGCGCTCATAAATTTGCCGTCCACCTGCGGCGCGATTGCGTCGACATCGATGTTCTGGTCCGAGAGAAACTCGCGGGCATCTTCGACTCGATAAATCCTTGTCGCTTCTACTTCAACCTGCTCGAATCCAGCGAGCGATAGCTTCTGGCGATATTCGTTCTCTTCAAGGGCTCCGGCAATGCAGCCAACCCACAAGAGCACGCTCTTCCGAACTTCTGGAACAATCTCGCCACGGGTTACGACATCCGAGACAGCCAAACGTCCGCCGGGCTTAAGTACCCGGAACGCCTCGCGAATCACACGGCCCTTGTCAGCCGAGAGATTAATGACGCAATTGGAGATAATGACATCTACTGAATTATCCGGGAGAGGAATGTTCTCTATCTCGCCTTTAAGAAATTCAACGTTCTCGGCTCCAGCTTTTGCTTTGTTCTCGTTTGCGAGCGCCAGCATTTCATCGGTCATGTCGAGGCCGTAAGCCTTTCCCGTCTGCCCCACGCGCTTCGCCGACAGCAACACATCAATTCCGCCGCCGGAACCAAGGTCCAGTACCACTTCGCCGGGATTGAGTTGTGCCAGTGCGGTCGGATTGCCGCAACCAAGTGAAGCGAGCAGCGCCTCTTCGGGAATGTCTTTGGCTTGTGTGGCGGCGTAAAGATTCGAGGTGATGGGATCATTGCAACCACATTTTGCCGTGGCCCCGCAACAAGAACTCCCGCCTGTCTTGGCGCGCAGAGCGGCTTCTCCGTATTTCTGTTTTACGACGGACTTGATATCTGTGCCGATCATTTTGAATCCCCCTATTTGCAGATCTGAACAATGGATTGTGGCTTCACTGCTTTATTTCTGGTACAGCACTCCGCGTAAAGAAATTGCAACAGCTCTTGCAAGGCTTCCGTGTTCGCGGTGTAACGCAAAAATGTGCTCTCGCGCCGCACGCCAACCAAGTCTTCATTCCTCAGCTTGTCGAGATGATGGGAAAGAGTTGAATTTGGAATTTCCAACTCCTCCTGAATCTCACTCACAACGAGCCCGTCGGGATGTGCGGACAAAAGCAATTGCATGATGCGTAAGCGGGGCTCCGTCCCCATGGCCGAAAACATGTCCGCATATTTGGTTACGTTTTGGCTGATGCTATGGTTTGCAGCCGGCATATTTCTATATTTCTAGAGATATAAATAGCTTGTCAAGTGCCTCCTTCTGGCACGATGAACCGCAAGCTGCACCCGTGGGTCACTTCACGATGGATGGACGTAGGCGGAAGCCTCGAGCTTTTCACT
>DAIPJJ010000090.1:0-17335 GCA_036770325.1 Terriglobales bacterium | reverse complement strand
AACCCCTGTTGGCTGGCACGCTTAAACAACCAGAGAACCCCGGTTGCGACTATCGCGCCCGTTCCGGAGTAGGTGCTGCTTTTGAAACGTCGAACCAGTGATGAAGCGAGGCCATTGATTCACCTCAGTGGCTTAAGCCGCTCTGAGCTAACCACTCTAACGCAGCTCTTCTCGCTACGCTCGCGCATAACCTGCGGCCGCATGGCACAACTGAAGTCTCCTCTCGTTCCCAGCCTAGTGTCCATGTGGCTGGCTGGCCATGCTCGCGTTCCTTCTTCTCACCAGAAACCAAACCAGAACTGCGACCGCGACGGTCAACACAATCCAGTGGAAGTGGTGGCTGAAAAAAATCCGCACTTTGTGGATTTCGCCGGGGCCGAATTGCATAACGATGAGGGCAAGGGCGGCAAATCGTAAGATCCGGCCAAAGAAAATTGCGAGTAGAAAGTGAGTGACGCTCATTTCCGCAACGGCGGAAGCCAGCACGATGGCCTTGAACGGCGTAGGCGGTGGGAGCATGGCGGGAAACATCAGGCTCCAGAAAGGATGCTTCTCGAATGCGTTGTGCAGCTTCTCAAAGCGCGCTGCCGAGACGCGTTTGCGGAGAAATTCTTCCCCACCCCAATAACCGATGCCATAAATCACGAGGCTTCCGATGGCCGATCCCGCAGCGGCCATGATCACGTACAGCAGCCACTTGTGATGGTTCTGCGAAACATAGGCTGCAACGACGATGTCGACTGGCAGGCCGACGGCGGCACCATCCAGGGCTGAGCCGATGAAGGCTCCCCAAATCCCGAGCGGCTGCAAGATGTGCCATAAGAAAGTCGTGTAGCGGGCGAGAATGCGCTTGATGTCGTTCATTCCGAGACTGGAAGGGAGATCGAGCAATGCCTGTGTGGGTTAGTTTGCCATGTGCTCGGTTTTTCCGGCGAGGATTTGGATGGCATGCGGGAGCACATCGATTACCGCCTGAAGAGACTCGACGGCACCATTTGGGCTACCCGGCAGATTCAGCACCACCGACGATCCGCACACGCCGCACACTCCACGGCTCAAAATGGCGAACATGGTTTTCTTTTCACCTTCGCGCCGCATGACCTCGGAAACACCGTCGAGCATGCGGCCGCATACCGAGCGCGTGGCTTCGGGAGTGACATCGCGGGCGGAGATTCCTGTGCCACCGGTAGTCACAACCAGGCGTGCTTTGCGGGCAAGCTCGACAATGGCTTTCTGGATACCGCCATGATCGTCAGCAACGATGCGAGTTTCGACAACTGTAAAGTGATGCTGTTGGAGCGCTTTCGCAACCGCCGGGCCAGAGAGGTCGTTGCGCTCGCCGCGTGCGCAGGAATCGCTAACCGTCAGAACGGCGGCGCGAAAAGTTTCAGGAATCGAGGAGGACATCTTCTTCCTCCTCCGCTCCGCCGCTATCGCGGCGCGACTCATCCAGGATGCGCAGGCCTTCCATCAGCAAGCCTTGAGTATTCAGAGTGGTGGACTGCTCCTTGGTCTTGCCGGAGAAATTGATCTGGAAGTTTCCCGCGGTCCAGCTTAGAACCTTAAAAACGGCAGCATCACCTTTTAGCGATCCGTAGACCGCATGCGGAACCTGGCCTTCCTTGAAATACATTTCGCATTTTTCTTTGTCGTGCGTGAGCGTCAGGAGGCAGCTTTTACGGCCCATTTCGAGCGACTGCACGAGATCGATCACATTCATCTGCGAAAGATTGCCGCGAACGAGTCCGTCGTCGGAAGAAGATGCGGCGGTGGTGGCCATCTTCTCGAGAGCGATCTTGTCGATGACACGCTTGATGTGCTGAATGGCTTCACGCAGGAAGAATGGCTTCTCGACGAAGTCGTCGGCAAGATGGTCCTGAGTGGCAAGCTTTTCTGAGATGTCGGCCTTAGTGGCCAGAAGAACGACCGACACGGTTTTTGTGCTGGCGCGGCTGCGGAGTTTTTCAACCAACTGGCGGCCGTCCATGCCGGGCATGCGGAAGTCGCTCACCAGAAGGTCGGGAGCGTCGTCCACGGCTTTGAGCAGAGCATCGGCGCCATCGCCCGCAGTGGTGACTTTGGCCAGCGGCGCGAGGGCATCACGCAGCATGCCCAGCACCATCGGGTTGTCATCCACCAACAAGATTTTGACGTTGCTTTGCATTTAGCTATCAGCCGTCAGCCATCAGCCGTCAGGAAAACCGACATTTGCCTGACGCACCACTTCTACTTCTTGCGAATGTAATCTCCACTCTTGCCGCCGGACTTTTTCACCAGCACAATTTCGCGAATCTCAATTCCTTTGTCGAGTGCCTTGCACATGTCGTAAACAGTCAGGGCCGCCACACTTGCGGCGACTAAGGCCTCCATCTCTGCGCCCGTTTCGGCCGTAGTTTTTGCGAGCGAAGAGATTGCAATCCCATTCTCGCACTGCCGCAATTCGACATCAATGTGCGAAAGCGGCAATGGGTGGCAAAGCGGGATCAGCTCAGCAGTCTTCTTGGCAGCCATAATGCCGGCCAGGCGGGCCGTTTCCAATGGATCGCCTTTTGGGTTCCGGCTCAGCGCGCCTAGTACTGTCGGTGTCATTACTACTAAGGCACTGGCGCGGGCTTCGCGGACGGTGGGCGACTTGGCCGAGACGTCGACCATGCGGGCGCGTCCGGAACGATCGTAGTGGGAAAGCTTAGCCGCCAATCGTGATCACCTGAAGAAAGGTCATCTTAGCAGTACCGGCACCCACTCACCCGCTTCCAGGCGCTCGCGATCGGGCGGAATGACAAGGAAGCAATTTGAGCGCGCGAGAGACACGATGTCCCCTGAACCTTGCCAGTGCACGAGCTCGACTTCGGTTCGTTCGAATTCGCCGGAGAGGATTGCCGGAAGGAAACGCTTGAGACCGGTCTTGGTGCGGATTTCAGATTTCAATTTCGCGTGCGTGAATACCAGTTGTCGCGGATGCATTCCGGCGAGTGCCTCGATCATAGGCTTGGCGAAGAGCTCGAAAGTGACCATGGTGGAGATGGGATTGCCGGGGAGGCCGAAAAAATATGTGTTACGTGCCTCGCGGACAGGAGTGTCCCCCACCCCACCCGGCGAAAACCGCGCCGAGTGGGGACCCTGGTCCGCGGCACACGGAAACAGGACTCGCCCAAAGACGATGGGCTTGCCGGGTTGGATTTGGGCTCCGGTGAAGAAGAACTCGGCGTTCAATTCTGTGAGGACCTGCTCGACGAGGTCGTACTTTCCCATCGAGACTCCGCCGGAAAGCAATAGAAGGTCGCAGTCGAGGCCTTCGGCGATCAGTTCACGGAGACGCGCCGATTCATCGGGCGCGATCGGCAACAGCACAGGCTCACCGCCAACATCTTTGATCTGTGCGGCAAGCGAGTAGCCGTTGGAATTTCGGATCTGGTTTGGCCCGGGCGGAACGTCGATATCGACGACTTCATCCCCAGTTGAAAGAACCGCGATTCGTGGCCTGGCGTGAACGAGCACGCGCGAGCGCCCGACGGATGCGGCCAGTGCGATTTCCGCGTAACCAATCCTGGTTCCGGGCGAAAGAAGTTTCTCGCCCCGTTTGGCCTCGGCCCCGGCGGGAACGATGTTCTCGCGGTGAGCAACGCTCCGGTTGATCCGCACGCGATCGCCGGTGCGCGAAGTGTGCTCGACCATAACCACGGCATCGGCACCCTCCGGTACTGGTGCGCCGGTCATGATGGCGAGGGCCTCGCCGGTTTGAAGCGCAGCGGCGGGGATTGATGCACCGGCTTTGATTTCGCCTGCAACTTTCAGTTCAGCGGGAATATTCGCGAGGTCAGACGACTGTAGCGCGTATCCATCGCGTGTAGCACGCGGGAACGGCGGGTAATCGCGATCAGCATGAACCGGTTCAGCGAGAACACGCCCGAGAGCATCAAGGACTGACAGCAACTCTCTGCCTTGCGGACGCAGCCCTGAGGCATGCTCTTCAACAGTGCGCCGTGCTTCTTCGAAGGTGAGAATTCCGGCTGTCTGCGGCTGGGCGGCCATGCAGAAATGATAAGGCAAGCAGGCATGCAATGGTCGGGACTACACGTCGGCTTTCTGCGTCGGCATCGAAAAGATCTTAACGATCGCGGAGAAAGCGACGCGAGTTCGCGGAGAAGCGCCAGGAACAACGCTCGCAGATCGCAGAGAGCCGACACGAGCTCGCGGAGAGCGTCCGCAGCAACCCTCACATCTCCTGCGCATCTTTCCTATTACTCGTATCGCAGCGCTTCTACGGGGTCGAGCTTAGATGCTCGCAGCGCGGGAACCAGGCCGCTGATTACGCCGACGAGGAGCAGTACAAGTGAGGAAACCAGCAGCGTCATGGTCGAAATATGCAGATGGATGTCGGCTTTGCCTGAGTCATCTTCAAATAATGGGCCCATCAGAGGCAAAGTGCCGACCGCAGCGGATACTACGTAGGAAACCAAAACGCCGATCAATCCGCCAAGCAGCATGATCAGAAGAGTCTCAGCCAGGAACTGCAGTTTGATGTGGATTTTTCTCGCCCCTAGCGCACGACGCAGTCCGATTTCGCGAATGCGCTCTTCGACCGAGACCAGCATGATGTTCATGACGCCGACTCCGCCGATGCCAAGCGTGAGCGCGCCAATAAAGGTGAGCAGGACTTCGAGGCCGATGGTGATGGCATCGATCACCGGACGAAATTCGTCGCGTCCGAACATCTGGAACGCCTTTGGGTCGGTGGGAGAAAACTGTTGCCGTGTGGCGACCGCCGCCAAAACCTGCGCCATCGCACGCTTCTCGAACTGCGGCGCAATGGGCTGGAAAACCAGCACGGCAGCGTAGCGAGTATTCCAGAGATCGCCGGCGGTCGAGTACGGGATCCAGGAAGAATCGTCGTCGCTGGAAAAATAATTGCTGAGCTGGATTTTCCGCGCCATCACGCCGATCACCGTGAAGCGCACGCCTTGCACGAGCACCGTCTCACCAACAGCGGGCCTCCCACTGAACAGGTCTTCTTTTAACTTGCCGCCAAGGAAGATCACGCGCCGGCGTTCCAGCTCATCTTCGGCGTCGATCCAGCGACCTTCGGCGGGCACTTCGTTGCGCATCTCGCCATATTCGGGGCACACACCGCGGACGGGATCAGTGCCCACCATGCGATTGCCATACTGAATGCTCGGCCGCCGCACGGTTTCAAGACAGGCATATTTCACGAGCGGCGCGGTGGCCTTGATCATCTCGATGTCGGCTTTTTCGAGCACGACCTTCTTGCCCGCACGCTGGCCGCCGGGCTGTTCGCTCGTCTGCTGCGGCCAGCAGATGACAACGCTTTTCCCGAACGCGTCGAAGCCGCTGACCAGAATATTTCGGAAGCTGCTGCCGTAGGCGATGAGCAACGTCACGGTCGCAATTCCCCACACGATGCCGAGCATGGTGAGAAAACTGCGCGTGTAGTTGCGCTTCAGCGCTACCCAGGCTTCGCGAATGATTTCAGTTAGCATCAGCTTCTAGCTGCTAGCTCCTAGCTTCTAGCTCCACAGTTGAACTAGACATTCGACCTCACGTCCAATGATCTGAGCGCTGGATGAATTCAGATCACCCGATGACCCGATCACCAGATCACCCGATTCCTCATCCTCCCGCTTCAAATCTCAACGCTTCAATGGGATCGACCGACGCCGCCCGGCGCGCGGGATACAGCGCCGAGAGCACGGCAATTCCGCCGAGCATAGCGAACGCGAGCAATCCTGTCTTCCACGTTGGCAGCAGACCGGCGAAGAAGTCCGGCATGGGCATGAGATTGACCAGCCAGCAGAGCCCGTAGGCAACACCCATACCGACGCCGCCACTGACCAGCGCGATGATCATCGCCTCAACAAAAAATTGTTTCAGGATCACGTCAGCTTTTGCGCCGAGCGCCTTGCGGACGCCAATTTCACGCGTACGTTCGCGTACGGCGACCATCATCACGTTCATTACGCCGATGCCACCGAGGAAGAGTGTCACGAACCCGACCGCGCCGAGAAAATACTTCATGCCGTTGGTCATCTTCGAGAAAGCTTGCGCTTCCTGGACCGTGTCCCAAATCGGACAAGCTTCTTTGTCGAGCGGATCGTAGTGGTGCATGGTTGCGAGCGCCATGCGCACCTCGTGTTTACAAGCTTCATGCTGCTCGACGGACTTCGGCGTGACCAGCATCTGGTCGAAGGTATGCGGCGTGGCCGGAGGCTTGTCAGGAAAATCGCGGTGCATGGCGGAAAACGGAACGAAAACTTTGTTGACGTCCCAGCCGTCGTAGCTCGAATCCTGTTTTTTCTTCTCCATCACGCCGATCACGAGATACGGAATGTCGTTGAGGTAGACGTTCTCGCCAATCGGATTGCGGCCTTCGGGGAAGAGCTGCTTGGCGGCGTCGGTGCCGAGGAATGCCACCCGGCGTGCATTGTTTTCGTCGTCCCAGTTGTAGAAGCGGCCGGTGCCGACGGTGAGGCTGCGAATTTCGCCGAACTCCGGATAAGACCCGGTCACCAGGAACGACGCATTGTTGTAGTTGCTGTGCGTGCGTACGTCGCCTTGCTCGAGTTCGGGGAGCGCGTATTGGCAATCAGGCGATTGTGACGTGACGGCCTGCACGTCGGCGTCTTCCCAGTGAACGATGCGGCCAGCGCGGGTTCCACCGGCCTGCAGGCTGGTGCGGCCATGGAAGACGATCATGATGTCCTTGCCAAGCGTTTTGGCCTGCTCTGCCTGGCCTTTTCGCAAGCCTTCACCGGCCGCGACCATGAGGACGATCGAAACGATGCCCCAGGCGATGCCGAACATGGTCAGGAACGTGCGCAGCTTGTGCGACCAGAGGGTGCGAAAGACGTCGGAGATGAGATCGCGCAGGACCATAGTTGCATGTGTAGCGCGGACACTCTTGTCCGCGATTGTTAGGCGGGCGAGGCGCCCGCCCCACACACCCGAACCACACAGGAATCGCTCCAATTTGGACGCTCGCCTGGCTGGAAAGTAAGCCAGGCGGGCGCGTCCTGAGGAGTAGTACGAAGATCAAAGGAGATTTGTTCGGATGAAAGTTGGGGAGATTACTTTTTCGCGGCCAAGCCGATAGTTTCTAATACCAGATCTTCGAAGCTAGCGGCAAGTTGCGCAACAACTTTCAACCGATCGTTACAAAGAATCTCCTCATGATCAACCTTGACGACTCTATAGTCGCCGTTCTTGGTACGTGAGCTCAGGTCGAAGCACACGGGATCGTAGTCCATATCAGGGCCTTTGCCGAACTGCATGTAGCCGGATTTCGAGAGGCAGTCCCAGATCGCCGGATCGCGAGTGATGATCTCTTCTTGTAGGCCCTTCAGATCCGAACCTGGCGGGTTCGGCAACAGGCGAAACAGCCTAAGGTCGACTTCGGCCCAACGGTAAGAGAGCACAAGCTGCTCGTATATTGGTGGAAACCGGGCAGGAAGCTTGGCATATAAAGCGTCCAGCGCTGCCGGGTTCGTGTTCACCTCTTTCGCTCGCCATTCGCGAAATCCGAACTCGTTCATTTCTGCGGAGGCAAGTTCGATTGCAATTGGGTCGTGGTCAAAGGCCGTCATCTCATCCAATTTCTTAAATGAAGCAACGAATTGGTCGATTAAGTTCTGGCGACGAGTGAGTTCCTTCTTACCCATATGCAGCGCCCGCTATGAGGCTCTCTCGACTCCCACGGGTCGAGTTAAAGCTTCGGAGCCATTCAACCAAGTTCTCAGGTCCGATAGCGCCAGCTCGCATTGCATCCTATGTCGCTCCTTCCGGTCGCGAATCTTCTTCTCCAGCAGTGGCAGAAGATCGAATGTGATGTTCGCAGGCTGGAATTTTTTCGGATCGGCATGCGTGATGTAGTGAACAAGCGATCCGAGGGCCGTTGCGCGCGGCGGAGCGGCGGGAGCTTCTCCCGAAATCAGTTGGGCAGCGAAAATTCCCGCCAGCATTCCTGTTGCAATTGACTCGACATAGCCTTCGACGCCGCAAATCTGTCCCGCAAAGAGGACATTCGGATGTTCCTTCATCTGCAGCGTCGGAGTCAGCAGCGCAGGCGAATTGATATATGTGTTGCGATGAATCTGCCCGTAACGGAGGAAGCGTGCGTTTTCCAGGCCCGGAATCAGGCGGAGGACGCGCGCCTGCTCGCCGTACTTCAAATGGTTCTGGAAGCCGACCAAATTGTAGGAATCTGCCCGAAGGTTCTCCTGGCGAAGCTGCACGACTGCATATGGCGGCTTCCCGGTACGCGGATCGCGCAGGCCAACCGGCTTCATCGGACCAAAACGCAGAGTGTCGCGTCCGCGACGCGCGATTTCTTCAATCGGCAGACAGGCCTCGAAGTAGTTCAGCTTCTCCCAGTCTTTGGCTTCGACTGATTCGGCTGAAAGCAGCGCATCGTAAAAGCGGCCGTACTCTTCTTTCGACATTGGACAGTTGATGTAGTCGGCGGAACCTTTGTCGTACCGCGCCGCAAGGTACACCTTCGACATGTCGATCGAATCGGCTTCGACGATCGGGCTGATGGAATCGTAAAAATACAACTGCTCGTGTGAATCGGACACTTCTTTCGACGCGGACTGGACAACGGCTGTGCTGCAATCCTGCTGTCCTGCAACGCCAGAGGGGCGAGCTTCCTCGGACAAGAATGTCCGAGCCACACGGTCTGTACTTTGAACACTTCGCTGTGTGCTCAATCTGGCAATCTCACGCGCTAAGGCGTCCGAAGTGAGAGGTCCGGTCGCGATGATCGTCAGGTCATCTTCATTGATCCGCTTCACTTCTTCCCGACGAACCTGAATCAGCGGCTCCCTGGAAATCGTCTCGGTTACTTTCTTCGAAAACTCTGTGCGATCGACGGCCAGCGCATGTCCGGCCGGAACGGCGCACTCGCGCGCAATCTCGATCAGTAGAGATCCCGAGCGCCGCATTTCTTCTTTGAGCAGCCACGGTGCGGTGTTCTCGGATTCTGACTTCAGTGAATTCGAGCAGACGAGCTCGGCGAATTCGGATGTCTGGTGCGCGGGGGTATTTTGCACTGGACGCATTTCATAAAGTTCGATCTCTATGCTGCGGCGCGCACACTGCCACGCCGCTTCTGATCCCGCGAGCCCTGCGCCGATGACTTTTATTCGTTTCATAAATCAGTCACCACGGAGACACGGAGAACTTCTTCGCCACGGATTTTCGCGGATCAACACAGATTCAACAAGACCTTTTCACCGCCGAGACGCCGAGAACGCCAAGAAATTCCCGAAGGATTGATTCTGTCTCCCAAAGCCAGCGGCGGCAATTTTTATTGGTTTCATAAATCACTCACCACGGAGACACGGATTTTCGCGGATCAACACGTATTCAACAAGACCTTTTCACCGCAGAGACGCCGAGAACGCCAAGAAATTCCCTAAGGATTGATTCTGTCTCCCAAAGCCAGCGGCGACAATTTTTATTGGTTTCATAAATCACTTACCACGGAGACACGGAGACACGGAGAACTTCTTCGCCACGGATTTTCGCGGATCAACACGTATTCAACAAGACCTTTTCACCGCAGAGACGCCGAGAACGCCGAGAAATGCAAAATTCATCCTCCAGAAACTAGCTCCGTGGCTCCGTGCCTCCGTGGTGAAAAAATTTACTCCGCCTGTGCTACTTTCCGCAGCGCGTCCATATCGAACGCAACTACCCGGCGTTCATTCAAAAACATTGCCCCCAATTTTTCGTAAAACTTGATGGCAGAGTGGTTCCAGTCGAGCACTTCCCAGCGCAGACCGTAGCAGCCTTCTTCAATCGCAAGTTTCGCGACGGACTTGAGCAGCGCCATGCCTAGTCCTTTGCCGCGAAATTTCTCGAGCACAAACAAGTCTTCGAGAAAGAGTGCTGAGCGCCCGTTGTAAGTGGAATAGAAATGAAAAAACGACGCGTACCCCGCGGGCTCTCCTTCCCACTCGGCTAGTAGTGCCCGGAATTTCGGCTGCGGACCGAACATGTCGCGCAGTAAGTCCTGCTTGGTCGCGACTACAGCTTCCGGTTTTTTCTCGTAGTTAGCCAATCCCCGGACAAGCGAGAGCAGCGTGGAGATGTCGTCGCGAGTTGCGGGACGGATGGTCATTGAGAAATTCAAAACCCCCACCCTGTCGCAAAGTGCGCGACAAGGGTGGGGCACCCTCGAATGATTATTGTCTACACTCTCAACTCCGCCACTGTCGCTCCCGCGCCGCCTTCATTCTGCGGGGGCTCGGCAATTGACTCCACGTGCGGATGTTGCTGCAAGAACTGCCGAAGCGCCTTGCGCAGAATTCCCATGCCGCTACCATGCACGATTCGCACTCGCTGCAAGCCCGCAAGGAAAGCGCGATCGACAAACTTTTCCACTTCGCGCGTGGCGTCATCCACAGTATGACCGATCACGTTGATCTCTGACGGAACATTCTCGTCGTCGCGTTCGAGCACGACGGAGACGCCTTGGGAACGCGCAGCCTTGACGGGAGTTTCGGAGGCGCGCGAAACGACTTCGGCGATGTCCTCGCGGGGAACACGCATCTTCATCGCGCCGACTTCAACTTCGAAATGTTTGTCGTCGAAACGGCGAACGACCCGGGCATTCCGGCCAACGGACTTCAACTTCACCAGATCGCCTTCCATTACGTGCTGCACGAGTCCCGGTTGCGCATTGGGATCGCCGCGGTCCGCGCCCGTGGCATGTGCAACCACTGAAGAGTCGAACTGCTCACGAAAATCGCGGCGCAATTTTGCGATGCGGCGCTCAGCATCCTTTGAGAGCTTTTGCGCGGCGGCTCTGTCCTGGATTGCGCTTATTGCTTCGCGGGCGTGGTATTCAAAATCCCGCAGCAATGACTCCAGCTTTTTCTCGAGCTCGCGGACTTTTTCCTGCTGCTCCCGCTTGCCTTCGTTAGCGAGGCGGGTGCGTTCACGATCAAGCTCGCTTTCTTTTTCACGGAGCCGCAACCGTTCTGCTTCGATCTCGCGCAGCTCGGAATGCAAGCGGTCGAGAAACTGGGAGACGTCGCGTGTCTGCGAGCCAAGCCGGGACCGCGCGGAGTGAATGATTTCCGGATTGAGGCCAAGCCGCTGCGCGATGTTGATTCCCGCTGACGCGCCGGGGATGCCGGCCCTAAGCTCGTAAGTCGGTTGCAGCGTTGACTCGTCGAAACCGACTGCCGCGTTCAGTACTCCTGCCGAATTCGCGCCAAAGACTTTTAATGACGTGTGGTGGGTCGAGATGATGGTGACACAGCCGATGCGAAGAAAATGCTCAGCAATTGCCACGGCCAGCGCCGCGCCTTCTTCGGGATCAGTAGCCGAGCCGAGTTCGTCGAGCAGGACAAGCGATTGCGAAGTTGCCGTGCGCGAGATGAAGTCGATGTTGGTAACGTGAGCGGAGAAGGTCGAAAGATTTTGCTCGATTGACTGATAGTCGCCAATGTCGGCCAGCA
Source organism: Terriglobales bacterium (assembly GCA_036770325.1). GTDB lineage: Bacteria > Acidobacteriota > Terriglobia > Terriglobales > Acidobacteriaceae > Gp1-AA145. The sequence continues at coordinate 5,855 of DAIPJJ010000090.1, read as the reverse complement.
CGGCGTCGAACGTTGGCATCTCCATCCGCGTGGCGGGAGCCGGAATTCCGGATTGCGCCATCAGAACCAATAATCCTGCGGTTTTAAGCGCGACGGTTTTGCCTCCGGTGTTCGGCCCGGTGATGATCAACTCACGGTGGTCGCCTTCGAGTTCGATTGTTGTGGGAATAATCTGGCCGTTCTTGGCTTTGAGATTTCGTTCGAGAAGAGGATGGCGGGCGTCGCGGAGGATGAAGTGGCTCTGAACGTCAAAGTCCCCACCCTGTCTCTCCAAGGGCGGGAGAGACAAGGGTGGGGCACCCTCGGGTGTGTGCTTGGTGAAAACGGGAGAAATGCTGTCGTAGTCTTCGGCGAATCGGGCTTTCGCGAATTGGAGTTCCAGTTCGGCGAGGACATCGACGGCAGCAGAAATTTCGCCCGCGAACTCACCGATTTTGCGGGTCATCTCCGCCAGGATGCGCCGCACTTCCGCCTGCTCGTCTTCGAGAAGCCGCACGAGTTCGTTGTTCTGCTCGATAGTTTCAAGCGGCTCGACGAATACGGTCTGGCCGCTTGAACTCGCGCCGTGCACCACGCCCTGTACGCGCCGTTTGTGCTCAGCCTTCACTGGAATCACGAAGCGTTCGCCTCGGACTGTGACTACCTCTTCCTGGGCTGCGCCACCTTCGCTCAGACGCCGCAAGTGGGACTGCAAGGACTGCTGGATCGCGCGCCGCTGCTTTTCGACCTCGCGACGAATGCTCGCCAGTTCGGGGGAGGCACGATCGTCGAGTGTTCCGTCGGGAAGAATTTTGTTGCGAAAGTTGCGAAGGAAATCTGCGAAGTCGGCCAACTGGGAAGAAAGCTGCCGGACCGCCGCCCAATCGCTCTTCATTCCTTGCGGCGGATTGAACGCAATCTCCCTCCATTGAGCCGCACGATCGACAATCGTTATCACGTCGCGAATCTCAGTCGTTTCAAGCGCGACGCCGGCAATGCGGGATTTTTCCAGGAGTTGGGATATATCGGTAAGGCCGGCAAATTCAAAGCCTCCGCCTGCACGCCGGAATTCGCGAATTTCGGCCGTGAGCTGGTGCTGATTTTCAATCCAGCCGAGATCGGTGGAAGGAACGAGACCAGCCACTCGGGCGCGTCCGAGGTCGGATGCCGCGTAGCCTCGCAGCAACTCGCGCAAACTCGCGAATTCAAGAACCCAGCCGCTCGTATATTCCATTCCAGGCACCTGCCTATGTTAGCTGTCGCCGAGGCTTGTGTCCTGTCTGGTCCAGTAGCCCGCCTGCTAGAATTTGCTCATGGCATTCCCGGCAACTCGCCTTCGCCGCCTGCGCCGGACCGGCGCGCTGCGGTCGATGGTGCGTGAGACGCGGCTCACCCCGGAGAACTTCGTTTATCCATTATTTGTGTGCCCGGGCGAGGGCCTGCGGAAGGAAGTCCGCTCCATGCCGGGCGTTTTCAATCTCTCGGTTGATGAAGCTGTGCGCGAGGCACAGGAAGCCCATGCGCTCGGGGTTCCGGCAGTCATTCTGTTTGGACTTCCGGAGAAGAAAGATGAAGTCGCGACCGGCGCCTGGGAAGAGAACGGGATCGTGCAGCGCGCGGCCCGCGCTATCAAGGGTGAAGTTCCTGATCTCGTTCTGATTGGTGACGTTTGCCTTTGCGAATACATGTCGCATGGGCATTGCGGAGTGGTGAAGGCAACTCACGGACCGCAGTCGCTGGGCGCGGCGGCAAGGAATGCTTCCGCCGTGGTAGAGCGGCGCGATCTGCAGAAGACCATCGATGACGTTGTCGCGAAAGTGGCCAGCAGCTACGAAATCCTGAACGACGCTACGCTGGAACTACTCGCCCGAACGTCGGTTTCGCTGGTGAAAGCCGGAATCGATATCATCGCGCCTTCCGACATGATGGACGGCCGCGTGGCTGCGATCCGCAAGGCGCTCGACGAAGCTGAGTTCGAGAATTCGCCGATTCTTTCCTACGCGGCAAAATTTGCTTCGGCCTTCTATGGCCCGTTCCGCGAGGCCGCGGATTCGGCGCCGCAGTTCGGTGACCGACGCTCTTATCAGATGGATGGCGCCAACCTGCGCGAGGCGATGCGCGAAATCGAGCTCGATATTGAAGAAGGCGCTGACATGATCATGGTCAAGCCGGCGATGCCGTACCTCGACGTGATCGCCGCCGCCCGCGAGCGCTTCGATGTGCCGGTGGCCGCGTATCAGGTTTCAGGCGAATACGCGATGATCGAGGCAGCAGCGCGAAATAACTGGATCGACCGCGATCGCGTGATCCTGGAATCTCTCACTTCCATTCGCCGTGCCGGAGCCGGAATCATTCTGACTTACTACGCAAAAGACGCAGCCCGCCTGCTGGCGTAATCGGGTCGAAATTCAGCCCCTAAGTCCCTGAACGACGGAAACCTACCCCATTCCTTACTGGTCGGCTACGATCAGCCACTCCTCGCAAAAGGACAAACGCGTATGGGACTACGTTTCGCGAAATCTGCCATTGCAATGGCCGCCCTATTTCTGGCGGCGTGCACTTGTGCTGCTCAAACCACCGGAAAGTCTGCTGCTGAATCGGCGTGGGCGAATGATTTGAAGAATTATCCGGGCCTCTCGGAAGAGCTCGGGAAGCTGTTTACCAGGCTGCAAAAAGAAGTGCAGCCGCCACCCATTCGTCGTCAGAGCGAACTTTTGCCGTTGTTGCCGGAATCGACTCTGTACTATGCCGCTTTGCCCAACTACGGAAACGCCACTCACCAAAGCCTGCAGATTTTTCATGAAGAACTCCAGAACAGTCAGGTATTGCGAGACTGGTGGCAACACGGGGAGCTTGCAAAGAGCAGCCCATGGCTGGAATCGACGATTGAAAAAGTGGACGAGTTTTCTCAATACATTGGGGATGAAATTGTGGTCGCCGGCGGAGGAACGGGCCCCGAGCACACTGTTGTAGCGATTGCGAGAGTTCGCAAGCCGGGCTTCAAAGATTTTCTGCAGCAGATGCTGCGGCAGATTCCGAGCAAATCGAAGCCGACTCTGCGGGTCATCGATCTACAGGAACTGGCGGTGGCAAAAGATGACGCCGCCGGCAATGGGGCTGTCATCGTGGTGCGTCCGGATTTTGTGATTGCCGCACCCAGTGTGAACGCTGCGCGCAACTTCAACAGCCTGATTGAACGGAAGGCCGGGCGGTTCGCGTCCACTGCGTTCGGCATGCGCCTGCTTCAAGCCTATACAGATGGTGCTTCTGCACTGGCTGGCGCGGACCTTGAACAGCTCTTGAAACAAGTGCCGCCGGGCACGATGAAGGACCCGGAAATGTTTCAGCGCACTGGTTTCGCCGACGTGAAGTATTTGATCTGGGAACACAAGAGCGGTGAAGGCAAGACCGCGAGTCAGGCTGAGCTCAGCTTCACTGGTCCGCGGCATGGACTGGCTTCCTGGCTGGCAGCGCCAGCGCCATTGAACAGCCTGGGCTTTGTTTCCAGTAATGCCGTGCTCGCGTTCACGCTCAAGCTGAAAAATTTGTCAGAGATATTCGCGGATGTTCGCGAGCTTGCGACCGAGTCGAATCCGAACGCCTGGGCTTCAATCGACCAGATGCAGCAGGCCATGAATCTCAACCTGAAACGCGACCTGCTGAGCCATTTCGGTGGCGAGATCACGCTGGAGTTGGACACCATTGCTCAGCCGAATCCTGATTGGAAAGCCATTCTGCAGGTCAATGATTCGCAAGGATTGCAGAGCACGTTAAGCAGGCTGCTTGCCACCAGTCCGTTTCCTGCGGAGCAGTCGGAAGAAGGCGGCATTACCTACCATGTGCTTCGGATTCCGTCCCGCACGAAGCCGCTCGAAATTGCGTGCGCGTTTGTTGACGGATACATGATCATCGCTTCGAGTCGCGAAAATCTCGCTCAAGCGGTGCAGTTCCACAACTCTGGCGGCTCACTGATAAGTTCGGCGAAATTCCAGGCGGCAGTTCCGTCGGGCGGAACGGCGTCGGCCTCCGCAATGTTTTACGAAGATCCGGTGGCCATGTCATCGCTTTGGCTGAAGCAGGCGTCACCGGAGCTGGCAGATACGCTGTCCCGTTTGCGCGGTAACGCTCCGCTCACCATCTGGGGCTACGGCGATGAGAGCGCCTTGCGCGAGGTCAGCACGAGTTCAGGAGCAGATGCGGCAGGCGTAATGATCGGCGCGGCCATTGCCATCCCGAACTTGTTGCGGGCCCGGATCGCGGCGAATGAATCCGCAGCGGTAGCTACGCTACGAACGCTGAATACGGCGCAGGTGACGTACTCCGCCACTTATCCACAAAGAGGATTTGCGCGCGATATGGCGTCGCTCGGGGCCGATCCTCGTAGCATCAATCTTCTAAGCGCGCAGCATGCCAACTTGATCTCCAGTGATTTAGGGAATGTGACCTGTGCGAGCGATTCCTGGTGCACGAAGTCTGGATTCCGCTTTACGATCAAAGCGTTCTGCCAGCAAACGAAATGCAGGGACTATGTGGCGGTCGCAACCCCGGCTGGCAACGGCACGGGTACGCGAAACTTCTGTTCGACCTCGGATGGGGTAATTCGGTTTCAGCAGGGCGAGCCTTTGAATCAGCCAATTAGCGCGAATCAATGCAAGGGTTGGCAGCCGTTGCGGTAGCTTGGGGGTTCCAGGCCGCTGTTTCTGTTCGAACGCTGGATTTCGGCTGAGAGCATCACCCGCAGTTCCTTCTGTTATATTTTTCATTCATGTTTCGCGACTTCCAGGCATTCGATCGCTGGACCAAAAAGCCGGTGCACTGCCTGTATCAGGCGCTGATTGTAGCGGTGGCAACTCGCCATGCTGACGCGGTCGATATCAAGTTCCTGGTTGACGGCCGGCCTGTGTGGGTGGCACTGCCCCTGCCTGCCTGGGATGAATATAAGAAGCGCACCGGAAAGACGATTACCGATCCTCTGGCGATCGCAATTGCTGGGCACTTTCTGAAGACTGCGCTCGAATCCGGCGAAGGCGTTGGACGCGAAATGTACTCGCTGACTGTAAAGCAAACCCTCGACCACCTTGAGGGAGCAGTTAAGCATTTGGATCCGGTCGCGGCGGAGTAGCTATGGACGGGCAAGGCGCCCGTCGCTACACAGGCTCGATCCCCACCACAGCCATCATTCTTCCCGTAACGCCTCTGTCTCGACGATGTGAGAAGAATAGGTCGGCACGGCAGGAAGTGCACAGGCCAATATCGGAGATGTTTTTCGCCTGAACTCCTGCGGCCAATAGCTGCTGCCAGTTTGCTTCAGGGATATCGAGGAAGATTTTCTTCGGCAGTTCGCTATGGCCCGGCGCCCGCGCCGTCAAAAAAAGCAACGGATACCTCTCATGTATCTCGTTGCGTTCTTTTGTCTCCCGGAAAAGCTCTTTGGCATAACCGAACTGCGATTCAAATTGCGACTGCACTTCCGGTCCGACCTCGTAACAACAGCCGCGGTTCCCTGGGCCGATTGCGGCACGCAGGTCTGAAGGCTTTGAGCCGAACCAGCGGTGCATCTCGCCAACGCCTTTTTCAACGATGCGCTTGACAGTTCCGCGCCAGCCGGCGTGGAAAACTCCAACGGCGCGGTGCTTGGGATCGACCAGAATCACGGGCAGGCAGTCGGCGGTGAGAACTCCCAGCAGAATTCCGGGGGTATTGGTGATCAGGCCGTCGCCGGCGAGTGGTTCGCCGGGGACTTGCGAAACACAGTGGATGATGTCGGAGTGGATCTGGCGAAGGGTGACGAGCTGGGGCTTTGAAGAAGGCGACGGGCGAGACGCCCGGCGGCCTACATCCTTTGTTACCGGGCCCTTTACTAATTACTTGAGGAA
>DAIPJJ010000089.1:0-17349 GCA_036770325.1 Terriglobales bacterium | reverse complement strand
CTGTGCTGGGGCTCCGCACTTTCTGAGCAAGCATGTGGTAGCGGCCGACCGCTGAAGGCAAAGCACTTCTTTCCAGTACCAAATGCAAGCTATGTCAACGGCACGACAGATTCGGTCGATGTCGATCGGCTCGATCCGGACTTGAGCGAGAGGAAATGTGCGGACCGCCTGATGAAGTGCTGCAAAATCTCCGCGTGCCAAGTAGCGATCGAAGTGAATCAGCACACGATACGCCCTCAGGGGGAGAGCGTAGCTGCCAAGTTGATTTCGCTTGCTTGAGAGCAAGTGGGTTCCACTGTCGACTGCGCCACCTCTTAATCCTGGCGAGCGATCGCTTGCGTACTGCATTTTTCACCTCGGTTAGTCCAATGGATCGATTCACGTTTCATCCGTCGCACCAAACTGCGCAAGTATCCCGCGAATTGCGGATCCCGCAGCCGCTGCTGATCGCACAACATGCCAGCCCCGGTCGCGTAGGAGAAGACCGCGAGCAGCGGAGAAAGAGCCAAGCCCGCAGTAATCGAATCTCGCGGCACGATTCGACGCCACGCCGCAATGTAGGATTCGACTAACCGGCATTCCTCAGATGAATGCTGGCCGCTAGTTCGTCGAAAGTGTTCGAGTAAATGCTGAAATGTGAGGAAGGGATTTCCGATGTAGGCTTCCGCCCAATCCAGAAATACAAATCGGTCAGGTGAAGCGATGATATTCCCAGGATTGATATCGAGATGACCGAGGGTTTCCGGAATTCCGAGCACTTCTAACGCCTCAAGCGCAGTCTCTATGCGGTCTCCAATGAGAACCAGTTCCTCGTGGTCGAGAGGAATCGGGGGAATCTTCGTTTGGCGTTCCATCAGTTGTGTCATGGTCTCCACAAATGGCTTGACCATCTTGGATAGTGCGTTGACACCCAGATCACGCGCCCCCGCCTGGAGAAGCCGGGCGCCGTGGTGAATGGATCCGATCTGCAATTCGGCCAATGCAACCGCGGCTTTTTCCCAGAGAGCCTTTTCCTGTACATCACACAGCAGATTTCCGGAGGCTTCCCGCGTAAGCCATCCATTCCACTCCGGCCGTGTCGCCAGCACGCTTGGCACGTCGCCTGGAAACAACTGGGCAAGCACACAAGTGATTGGGAATTCCTTCTGGTTGGGTTCACCCACAGCTTTGAACCACAGGGCGGGGCCGTCCGTCTCGAATCGAATCAGGCTGAAGGAGGGACTGGCATTGAGTTGGTTGAAATTCCCGTTGAGATGGAACCCCAATGGTTCAATTACTCCCTCGACCCATTCGCGCAATTCCCTGAACCAGCCCAGACGTGTGAACGGACCGGCCGCCGCCGTCTTCCTGTATTCGTTCCCTTGAGCGCCCGATTGCTGGATTGCGACGTAGTCACATGCGTGGATGAGCGACTCCTTGGATAACGTCGCGAGCGGAATCCATCCCGTAGGCAGTTTCGGAACGCCAAGAGTCTGCCAATGTTCTGCGACCTGGTAGTGAGTTCCAGTGCCATTTGTTCCTGGCGACTCATTTGGTTCGAAGAGACATAGGACTTCTTCCCCCCAATCCGTTCTGACCGCCTCGGTTAGATTCTCTGTCACGCGTTGCCAGCGTGGCGTTTCTACGGAAGGGAGCCTGAACCCGTCGCCGTGTGGAACTAAAAGGATGTCCTTCCCGTCCTGACTCAGCACGATGACTCTGTATGTCTCGTGCTCGCTCTGTGTGGTAGAGTCCACTACCTTGTTCTCCTTCCGACCGCTTGATCTGCTAGCGCTCGGCGACCAGTTTGTGTTCCTTGAGCGAGCCGATGAATTCGCGCACGTCGTTCTCGACAATCTCCCGATTTGCGCCAAACTCACGGCTGATTGTGTCCACGATGTCCGCTTCTGCCGATCCACTCTCAAGAAGTTCCAGAATCCTCGACCCCACAGGATTTAGGTTGAACATTTGTCCTTGTTGGATGTCGAGAACGATCGCGCCATCCTGGCCGTGTGTGCTCCGAACTCCATCCGACACTCTGTACAAGGGCTAACCCCACTACTACAGTTCGCTTTTCGAATCGCGTGTGGCACACCTTGCCACTGAAAGCAGTGGAAACGCCACTCATTTATGAAATCGTTCGGGAAAGAATCAGGCGTTTTCGAACTACGTTGTCGCCTCAACAACATGCATCAGTTGCATGCGGCTTCTCTGAAATCAAATACGTTCGCTTTTCCGCTTTAATCGATAGGTCGCTGGTAGCGTAGGGAAAGTCTCGACAATCTGGAGTACCGGTTCTTGTGCCAGGCATCAAGCAATGCTTTGGCCTGCAGCAGGCACTTTTCACCAGCAACAGTGAAATGGCCGATAATTCGGAAGTAAACGAGGTGTGTTCATTTCAAACCGCAGAACGCGGCTGTTACCACGGCAGGGGTTTCCCGTCACGAAAGAAGCCGCCAGTGGGACCATTGTCGGGCAGTGTGGCCGCCCAGATGATGCTAGCGGCACCCTCACTCAGAGAACGTGGGGCACCAGTTCCCCCCATGTCCGTCGCGACCCAGCCTGGGCACACCGCGTTCACGAGGATGCGCGTGCCCTGAAGTTCACCGGCGAGCGTTCGCGTCAGCGCATTCAACGCAGCTTTGGTGACCTGATACGCAGGTGGGCCGGCGCCCATTTCCGAGAGCGATCCCGATTCGGATGACACGTTCACGATTCGGCCCGCCCGACTTTTGCGTAGCAATGGCAGGAATGCCTGGCACATGCGCCACGGCCCTATCAGGTTCGTCGTGATCGTCTCAAATACCGTGACGTTGATATTTGCATTCGCAACCGTTTCCCATGTGTCGTAGTTGATGCCGGCGTTGTTCACGAGCACATCAAGATGCCCGTATCGGCTCGCTATTTCGGCCGCGGCATTCTGGATGCTGGGTGCATCCGCAACATCCAGCACAAAAGCTTCTACCGTACCGACGTTCGCGAGTTTCTTCACTGCGCTTCTCGCCTTTGCAGCGTCTCGCGCTGTAAGCAGCACAACGAAGTCTCGCTCGGCCAGTTGGCGACAGACTTCGAGTCCGATTCCGCGATTTGCACCGGTTACCAAGGCAACGCGTAGCGAGTTGTCAGACGAACGGCGAGGCTGCGTCATTGACTATTGGGCTTCTCGAAAAGCTCTTTTGCAAGCATGACTGCCGTCATTGCATTAGGCCAACCAGAGTAGAACGCGAGATGAGTGATGGCTTCGATCAATTCTTCCTTCTTCACTCCATTCTCCACGGCTCTCGCGAGATGAAAGCGCAACTGATCGGGACGATTCAACGCGACGAGTGCCGCCACGGTGATAAGGCTCCGATCACGTTTTGATAACTCCTTGCGCTCCCAGACATCGTCAAACAACACTCCGTCGGTGAGTTCAACCAGCTTCGGAGAAAAGTCGCCGATCAGTTTCCTGGCCCCATCTGATGACTTTGGCATTTCTGCTACTCCTCATATTAGAGATCATTCGGGGTCATAGCCTGGCTGCTGGTAAACAGTGTCCCACTTGTTCAAGATGTCGGGCTTGTACACCTGCTCCAGCCAATCGCGGGATTTCACTTCTTCGAACGCGACGGAAACGGAATCGCCTCCGTAGTGGAGAATCTCCATCACATTCTTTGTAATCGCCTCAGCCAGACGAGTCTTCTGCTGCTCCGATTTGCCCGGCCAAAATTTCACGACTACATGCGGCATTTTTCTCTCCTCAGACTTGCTTCCGGTATTGTTGTCGCTGACTTCTTCCATCCATCGCGGGCAGTCCGTGTTCTCTTTACTTCGTTCCGTTTGGACGCAACAGCGTCTTGATTGCGCGACGCTCGTCCATTGCGCGATAACCCTCCGCGACTTGATCAAGCGGCAAGGTCAAATCGAATACCTTTCCAGGGTTAATCTTGCGGTTCCATACACGGTTGATGAGTTCGGGCAGATAGCGGCGAACTGGAGCAGGCCCACCGTGCAGGTGAACATGCGAGAAGAACAACTCCTGTCCGTTCAGTTCGACGCCATGCGGCACGCCAACGTAGCTCACGTACCCTCCGGGGCGCGTGGAACCGATCGCCTGCATCATCGACTCCTTCGTACCTACGCATTCCAGGACTGAATCAGCGCCGATTCCGTTTGTCATTTCCTTAATGCGCTCGACGGCGGCTTGGCCCCGCTCTTCCACGATGTCAGTGGCGCCGAACTCGCGTGCGAGTTTCTGTCGCGACTGATGACGGCTCATGGCGATGATCCGTTCGGCGCCCATCTGCTTTGCCGAAAGCACCGCGAGTAGACCGACAGCGCCATCGCCCACTACTGCAACCGTTTTACCCGGCTTTACGTTCGCGGCGTCGGCCGCGAACCAGCCCGTTCCCATCACATCGGAGAGTGTCAGCAGGCTTGGGAGTAGATCTTCAGGTGGACGACCTGGCGTAGAAACGAGGGTTCCGTCCGCAAGAGGAATGCGCACGAATGGCGCCTGCGCAGTGCTCATGAACTCGCGTTGGACGCAGGACGATTGATATCCATATTGGCAATTGGGGCAGGTATTGTCCGATGTGGCGAACGATCCGATGACAAACTGACCCGGCTTGATGGACTTCACCGCACTCCCGACGTCCTCGACAACGCCGCAGTACTCGTGGCCCATAGGGCTGGGTTGCGTGACCGGGTTGATGCCGCGGTAGGGCCACAAGTCCGACCCGCAGACGCAGGTCACCGCGGTCCGGATGATGGCGTCGGTCGGCTTAATGATCTTCGGTTCCTCCCGCTCTTCGAACCGAATCTCGTACGGCGCGACCAAAACTGCTCCGTGCATGTATCTCTCTCTTTCTCAGCGATAACTCATTTGCTCAATTTGCTCGGGATATCGCGCCCCTTGCACATCTATGTTTGAGGCGGCGCGTTCAAGTTCCCTGAGCTCGTTTGCTGTAAGTTCGACCTCAGCGGCTCCAATGTTTTCTTCCAGGCGATGGAGCTTGGTAGTGCCGGGAATGGGGGCGATCCACGGCTTCTTCGCTAGTAACCATGCAAGCGCGATTTGCGCGGGCGTCGCTTTCCTCTCCGTCGCAAATCTCTCGAGTAGAGCCACCATCGCTTGATTCGCATCCATGTTCTCCGGTCGGAAACGCGGAAGCGTGCTGCGGAAGTCAGTGCTGTCGAACTTCGTATCTGCAGCGATCTTTCCGGTGAGAAATCCCTTACCCAGCGGGCTATATGGGACGAAACCGATGCCGAGTTCTTCCAGAATCGGCAGAATCTCCTGTTCCGGCCGCCTGAACCACAACGAATATTCGCTTTGCAGTGCAGTCACAGGTTGAACTGCATGCGCTCGGCGAATCGTTGGCGCGCCGGCTTCGGAAAGTCCGAAGTGCTTCACTTTCCCTTGCTGGATCAAGTCCTTCACCGCTCCGGCAACGTCTTCGATCGGCACGTTGGGATCGACGCGGTGCTGGTAATAGAGGTCAATCGCATCCACTCTCAGGCGCTGGAGTGAGCCGTCAACCGCCTCCTGGATGTGCTCGGGCCGGCTGTTCAAGGCGCTCCATCGTTCCCGATCACCGGGGGCGGGCGCCCAGCCGAACTTGGTCGCGATCACCACCTGCCCACGGAAAGGGGCCAAGGCCTCGCCCACAAGTTCCTCGTTCGTCAATGGCCCATAGACTTCGGCTGTGTCGAAGAATGTGACGCCGCGTTCGACCGCAGCGCGAAGGAGAGAAATCATCGCCTGTTTGTCTTTCGCCGGCCCATAGGACCAGCTCATACCCATGCAGCCGAGGCCGAGAGCCGAAACCTCAAGATTGCTTTTTCCGAGCCTGCGTTTTTTCACTTTGTTTCTCCTGCTTCCGACTCTGATTCTTTTTAGTAGCGCTCCCAAACGTCGTTACTGCGCCGTAAAGCCGCCATCGACGGCCAGGGCGTGTCCAATGACGAATGCCGCTCCGGGACTGCACAGCCAAAGAACTGCTGACGCTACCTCCTCCGCTTTTCCTAGCCGGCCGATAGGTTGCATCTTCATGATGCCTTCCATTGCTTGAGGGTCTTTCGCGATCATTTCGGCAACCATAGGCGTATCAATGGTGCCGGGACATACCGCATTGATCGCGATGCCCCTCGCGGCATACTCCAGGGCCGCGCTTTTCGTCAGACCAATCACGCCATGCTTTGCGGCGTGATAAATGGCGCGTCCCGGCAGGCCGATGAGGCCGCCAATGGATGAGTTGTTCACGATGGCGCCAGAGCCCTGCTTGCGCATCTGCTGCAGCTCGTATTTCATGCACATCCACACGCTTTTGAGATTGATGGCAGTCACCCGATCAAACTCTTCGCTACTGGCGTCTGCTGTCTCAATGGCAGGGCTTTGCACCCCCGCGTTATTGAACGCGGCATCCAGCCGTCCGAAGTCGGCAACAGTCCTGTTGACCATTTCCCGAACCTGCTGCTCATTCGTTACGTCGCAGCGAATGGCTATCGCCTTGTGTCCTTCTTTTGTGAGATCGTTCGCGGCCCTTCGTACGAGAGCTTCATCGCGATCGGCAAGTGCAACTGCCGCGCCTTCCTCGGCGAAGGCACGTGCCGCGGCAAGACCCATTCCTTGTCCAGCTCCAGTGACCAGCGCCACCTTGTTCTCGAACCACAGTTTCATTCGTTAGCTCCTCTCCCTCCAAGCGAGTGGCTGCTGTGCCGGCTTCCGACATCAAGATTGCTTTCCCCAAGCTTGTGTTCCTTCATTTTTTCAATCTCCATGTTCCTCAGTAGCGTTCCCAAACGACTTTCCAGTGTTCGTTCGGGTCGGTAGGTTTCACAATCAAGCGATTGTTAGAGATTTCGTAGCCACGTTTCAGGTCTTTGCCGATGAGCGTTCGCACGAGCGCGCCATCAATGTGAAACGTGAAAGTGGAGGAGCTGTCGATGCGGTAGCTGCCGTAGGAAGCCTCGTAACCGCCTTGCGCATAGGCATTGCCAGTCTGCACAGTTCGGTACATGACCTGGACAGATGCTTTGCCGTTGCGAGTGAAGACGAACATGCCGGTACAGTCGGCTCGGTGAACCTGCCCGTCTCCGCCCGGCTCTTCGAGCGAAACCAATTTCCATGCGCCAACAATTTCCGTGTTACGGTCCGGAGTGCTGGGCGCAGACTGCGCTGCAGCTCCCCCGCTAAGCAGCACAAGACTCAAAAAGAGCAGCGACTTCATCTCAGTCCTTCGCACCTAGGCATTAGAGACCTTGGACCGATCAAACGGATAACACAATCCTGCCGATTGATTGCCTGATCCTGTCGCTACGAGGAATTTTGTGAAGGCCGGACGCCAGGTCGGGAGTAAGATGCAGTCATGAAGCAGTCGGTGGTCAGGCCAATGACGCGCCACCTTGCGACCAGCGAAGGACCGTCCGGGGTCGCTGAATTGCGGGCTGAACTGGCTCGGAAGATTGCTGCTCATGCTCGCACCGCAGGAGAACATGCAACCCCAATACCGGGTCTGACGCTGTATCGGCGAACAGATACAACTCCCTGCTATCCTGCCACCTACGAACCGAGCTTCAACGTTTTCGTGCAAGGCCAAAAACGTATCACGCTCGGCGCCACGACGTACCTCTGCGATGGGTCAACATTCCTGCTGAGTTCACTGGATCTTCCAGTCGTCAGTCAGATCGTAGAAGCAAGCGAGGGAGTGCCGCTACTTTCCATGCTGCTCAAACTCGATATGGGAGCAGTGAGAGAGATTCTGAATCACGCGGAGTTTCAATCGCAGAATGGCTCATCCGACGCTCCCGGTCTCGCAATTGGGAAGACGACGGTCGATCTTCTGACGCCGTGTTCTCGGCTTCTGGATTTGCTGGATGCTCCCGAAGACATTTCGTTCCTTAGCGGCCTAATCCAGCGTGAGATCGTTTATCGGTTGCTTCGAGGTCCGCAAGGAGCACGTCTCCGCGCCATCGCCACACTCGGCGACCAGAGCCATAGAACGGCGAAGGCGATTGCCTGGCTCAGGGCCAACTACGCGAAACCTCTGCGCGTGGACGAACTGGCAGAAGTCGCGCGGATGGGCATGTCAACGCTGCACCATCATTTCCGTGAGTTGACAGCCATGAGTCCGCTTCAATATCAAAAGCAGCTTCGGTTGGTAGCAGCACGAGAACGAATGCTTATAGAGGGGCTCGATGCCGCCAGCGCAGCGTTTCAGGTTGGGTATGAGAGCCCGAGTCAGTTCAACCGCGAATACAAGCGCTTCTTCGGCCAACCCCCGATGCGGGACATCAAGACGCGTCGAATCTCAGAATCGACAACACTTCGGATAAAGGACGCCATCGTGGGTCCTCTTAGATCAGGGGCTGGGCGAAACGCTCTTCATGAAGGCCGTGGAAACAACTGGTCGGCCGGAAACGATTGATTCGGGTTTAGAATCCGCTACGATCCGGCCGGCGCCGAGAACCAGAACTCTGCCGAATCCCGTTAGGGTGGACGCTCGATGGGAAACAACAATTAAAGTAGAACTGGGAAGGTACTCAGATACATTGCGGAGGATCAATGCTTCCGACGCCGGATCCAGGCAGGAAGTGGCCTCGTCGAGAATCACGATACGCGGTTTTTGCAGCAGGGCTCGTGCAATTGCGAGGCGTTGGCGCTGACCTCCTGATAGTTGGCAGGCGTCAGGTCCAAGGCGTTGCTGGAGACCATCTGGAAGCGCCCTGACCATACCCGCGAGGTCGGCGAGTTCAATCGCTTCTCGCAACTCACGATCAGATGCTTCTGGCCTGACAAATCGCAGATTCGACGCGAGCGTTCCTTCGAACAAGACGGGATCCCGCGGTAGGTAGCAGACGCCGCAGCGCAGATCCTTCAACCCCATCTCTCGGACATCCACCCCTCCTATCTGGATAGCCCCCGACTTCACGTCATAAAGCCTCGTGACCAGTCTGGCCAGCGTGCTCTTGCCGGCGCCGTTCTCCCCAACAATGGCAACTCGTTCCCCCGCAGCAATCCGAAGAGACGGAATATGAAGTGTGCATGGCTGCGGTTCGTATCCGAATTCAACGGCCGCGAATTCCAATGCCCAATCATGGCAGGGGAACGGAATGCAAACGGGCGGATTGGTAACGCTTGGACGCAACCCGTACACTCCCTGCAATTGGCGGATGCTTGCAAATGTTCTCTGCGCTCGCGAGTAAAGCTCTGCCGCCCCACTTAAAGGATCAAAGAGTTGGGTGACGAAGCTGTAGAAGGCAACGAGACTGCCGAGACTCAACGAACCCGCGACAACATTCCAGCCGCCGTAACCGATCACCGTCGACATCGCGACCACAACCGCCATGGAAGTCCAGACGGTGAACCAACTCGCGGTCCTGAAGAGCGCGAGATAAGAACGGGTGGTCTGGGACAAAAGTCGAAACGCTCTCCTTTCCTGACGCCTTTCTTGGCCGAGCAGTTGGATAGGAAGAACGGAGGAGATGTGCTCTTCTAGGAAACCGTTCCACTCAACCAGATTCGTTTGAACCATATCCGAATCGGTGGAGAGCTTGGAGCGAAAGTGATGCCGCGCAATGAGGAAAAGGGGAATCAGCGGGAAGATGGCAAACGTCAGTACCGGACTCAATACCAACATGGTCACCACGGTGAAGCCGGTTGTCAGGCACATCCGGAGAATTGCGGGAAGGAGATCGGCTCCGAAGTAGGCTACTTCCTCGATCGGTTCCTTGAGCGGATACATGACTGCCCCTGGCGGAGTGCTTTCATAGTAGTCAGCCGAAAGTCTGTCCAAGTGGCGCAACATGTCCATGCGGAGCCGGAGCGCCATTTTCTGAACAGCGGTGAGCGTCAGGAAATTTCCGAGGCCGGTCAGCGCCGTTCTTCCTTGGTAGCTAAGAAAGATCAACAAAGCAGCAAGAAGGAGTAATCCGGTTTCTCGCTTCGGCAGGACCTGATCAATGAGCCATTTGAGAACGAGCGGCGTGAGAAGAGCCAGGAGACTGCCCGCGGTCATGCAAAGAAAGCTGGCCACGTGCCAAGGCACAAACGGACGAATCTGCTTCGAGAGCCAGCGCAGTTCTCCCTGCGTCTGCAAGCGCAGAACTGCTTCGTATTTTTTGAACCAACATCGGAGAGACACTTCGGTTGCCGAAGCATACGAACTGCGATTCGCAATCGTCCAGAGAAAGCATGCATCGTTCGCTTTTCCCTCAATTCGGCCCAGTCTTGTTGGAAACAAAACATATTGCATCGGCGGGATCAGCAGCCGCCTGTTCGGAAATTCGACCTATACTGCTGACCGGCACGGACCTCTCGGGAAGCGCCTATTTCATTTTCGAGCTTGGTATTGAAACAACAGCGTTGCCTATTTCAGAGGTCGCAGCTTGGAATCCTGCGAGAGGGCATATTTGCTTTGCTATGAAACACTTGCGGGATCCCCGCTTTTTCGGTCTTGCCCTGTCCCTCAATATCATCTAATATTTAGACGGTAAAGGTGGTTGATATGCAAACTGCCTCTTTGAAGCTGAAGCAAGCGAGCGCGGTCCTCGGCATGCCTCCGAAGGAGTTGCAGAACTTTGTGCAGTTCGGAGTAGTTAAGCCGAAAAGGCGCGAGGGCCTGTACTGGTTTGACCAGAACGTGTTGCTTCAAGCAAAGATCGGTTGGTACTTGAGGGTCTCACTTGGTGTTTCGACCAGCTATCTGGTGCGCCTCGTGCAATTGACCTACAAGGCAGCAAATGCAGGAAGAGAGCAGCAGTTCATCTGTGTTAGGTCCCGCCCGTTCGCTGGTTCGGAGGCTATTGAGATTAAGATCCCTGTGCGGTCCCTCGCAGAGGAGATTGAAGAGAGGCTTCCGTTGGCCAACGTATACAAAGATCTTCCAAGAGGTAGAAAACGCCCTGGCTGGAAAGCGGAATTTGTCGAGGCGCTAAACGAAGCCGCGGTTGATCTCGGAGATCTTAGCGAAGAGGATATCCTCCAGGCCGTAAAGAGCGAGCGTCAGGCCAAGAGATCCACACCGGAGATGACGGTTGCCTCGGAAGCAACAACCACAAGCGCGTAGAGGAGTCATCGACACCTCGGTGCTTGTGGCCGGAGTTTCCGGTTTCAAACCAGATGTGCAAGTCACAAACCCTAGCGCGCAGTTGATTCGAACTTGGATCGAGAAAGGGCATTTCACCTGGCTCACCAGTGCCGACATCATCGCTGAATACAAGGCCGTTCTTACGCGCCTCCGCGTGCGGCCTCAACTCATTGGCCTGATCGTCAATCTACTGCGCGAAGAAGCTGAGGAGATCGAAGTTCCAACCGTTGATGAGGTCTCTCCCGATCCAGGAGATGACCCTGTTTGCGCTTGCGCAGAGCACGGTAGCGCCGACTTTATTGCCACGCTCAACAAAAAAGACTTTCCTCAACACCGGCTTCGGGCAAAGGTCACCACTCCGGAACAACCGCTTCCTACACGGCGAGGCCGAACGAGATCGCCGTGAATCTTGAATGTTAGGTCAGGAGAGCTTTCGCACCACGGCGACGATCTTTCCAATGACCTCGGCATCGCGATTTCGGAACTGATCTCGCCGATGCACTCCACCTGCGTAGGTATGAACAACGACGCTATTATTCTCCCGGCTGCAACACCCGCACATGTAGGTTCCATCACGCTTGAGAACGACGTAAAGTGGCTGTTGCCACATCGGTTTCGAGCCGCAGTCGTTTGTTTTTTTCTTTTGACGATTCACAAGCGCTAGCAGCGCCCCGACCAGATAAGGGTGAGACTCTTGCACGCCACCGATCCAGAAACAATCTTTCAACGACGGATTCCGCAAACCCGAAAATGTTGAAATCGATCCTCGCAGGAAGAATGGAATTTCACCGAGCTCAGCAAGCAGTTTTTCAAGGAACCCGCTTTGCCCGGTCTCATCTGCCTCCAGGACCATTTCAGACGCAGCCGCCGGAGGCTCTTCTGTCAGCACTTGTGGGATTGGTTCTTGACCAGCATCCTGCGGGCTCAGACTTAGAGCATGAAGGACAGTCCGGAAATCGAGCGAATACACCACACAGAAGGTGATGACCTTGTGGAAGTGACGCGGTGGGATATTGGCATTCTCGTAGTCAGACAGTGATCCGGGAGCCGCGAAATAGCGCAGGTCATCCAGTACATTGGCGACCTCGCGACTGATCCCTGATGCTTGTCGGAATGAGAGTCCCATTCGCAACCGGGCCTGACGAAGCAGTGGGCCAAGCTGAAGCGGGCCCTCTGGCAATGCCTCCGGCCTCCACCGCTTCGCGAATTGTTTGGGAACCGCAGGCTGCTCCGGTCGGAGTAGGTTGCGGATCTCGAGATCCGCGATTCCAATGATCCGCGCCTCCTCTGGAACATTGACCTCGACCTGTGCATACGGCATCTGAGTAGCGACCATCGCGATCCGCCCCGCGCCAACGAAGCGAATACGGCAGCAACAGAACCCCTTCGCGTGCTCGAGCAAGATCAGACCTTTGGATTGTTCGCCTCTGGACCGCTGCAGGAGATCATCCATTGATATCGGACGTACACGAACGATACTGCCGGGAAGCAGCTCAGGAAAACTCCACGCGTCCTGATATCCGATCTTGACGAACAAGAACTCTTCGTCCTTACGTCTCGCCAGCGAGCCCAGCCTTCGTGGATTTGCCCATTCCAGGACCTGCGACAACGGAACGATGTCTTCAGTGACTGGCCTAGCAGTCAGATTCCGAAGCCACGCTATGGGCCTGTGCAGATCTTCCGATGATGCCGCCACGAGCGCTGTACGGCTTGACGACAGCTGAATCTGGAGACGGGGAATTGCGTCAACATCGAAGCCAAATACTCGAAGCCAATCTGTAAGCCGGTAACCCGAAATCCGGCTCAACGCGAATAGTTGAAAAATACTAGGAGTGAAGCTCCCATGACGGAGATCGTAATAGAGGTTGTGGGGTAGGTAATGAGGTGATGAGTGGCCAAAAAGCGTAGCGGATCTTTCAGAAACCTGATAGAGCGTGAGATTCCGTTTCGCCAAGATGAACTTGACGCGATCGGCAAGCTCGCCATTCGAAATGCGTATTGGTCGGGAAGGCACTCTCGAGCCTTTCGTACCGCCTTTGCTCGCGAGAAGTGCCCCCTCGGCACCGATGCGAAGACCGAGTACTAGTGAAACATGTAGGCTCGGAGGATAGTCTTCGACGGTCTCTCAATTCACTCGCAAAGACATCGCCTCCGTTTACCAATTTCTTCTGGCTCTGTCACAGATTTCGCCAAGCTGTCCGGTAATTCGGGCAGCTGACCGATTTGTGCGGATAAATTGAGGGTTTTCGCGTGCCAGGGGATGCGTTGAAGGTGCCATGCTGGTCGAAAGTGCGACCACTCCCACTGGAATTATGTAAGTAGTAGGTCAACGAGGCTATGTCGGATTTGCGAACAAAATGGAATCGGTGTGGACAAACAGCCCGAATTGCGCCTACCATACCGCATCGCCAACCTGAGCCGTTCCGATGTTGGCCCAGCCGTCAAGTTTCGAATCGGGTGAGCGCCTCCGAGCCAAACGGGAGAGACGCCATTTATCTATCCGCGACGTAGAGAAATTCAGCCGAAAAATCGTAGAGGAAAAAAACAACCCGGCGTACTTCGTATCTCACAATTGGGTCAGCGACCTGGAGACCGGAAGATCCAAACCTCGTCTGGCGAAGTTCCATAGCCTAAGCCTGATCTACGATTGCGACATCAATGAGATCTTGGCGCTGTTTGGTCTCAACATCGCAGATCTTGGCAAGGAACGGGGACTCGTAGCTCTCCCATATACACACTTGAGTGGTCTTTCCCTCGACTCATTGAAACCTCTTGTCGTCACTGCCCCGAATGTGCGGCCTAAGATTCCTTTAGAGCAAACGACTCTCGTACGCGGCGTATTTCAGGGCCTGGGGGAAATGCCCTTTTTCCTGCTCCAGCAAGCAGACCCACAAGCTGTCCTTTATGGATATGTCGGCACCGACGATTACACCCTTGATCCTCTGATACGTCCTGGCGCATTCCTACAGATTGATCCACAACAAAACAAAGTGATCAAAGGAGTTTGGCCAAACGAACATGAACGTCCCGTTTACTTTGTTGAATTGCGCGACAATCATTACGCGTGCAGTTGGTGCGCGATTGAGGGGAACTACCTGCAGCTCGTGCCATCACCGAAATCGCCCGTAGCGATACGGCATCTGCGATACCCGCAGGAGGCCGACATCGTAGGACGCGTGATTGGCTTCGCCCACCGGATTGCTCAGTTTGCAGCCGAAAGAGTGTGAGCGTTCCTTCGCCGGGGACGGGCTTCCTCTGAGCGTCCACGGGCCAATGTCAAAGGAATTGCGAGGCGAAACAAAGAGGGGCATCCGCGGATCCCGTCGACGCGCACGAAGTTACAGTACCGCAAGATTCCTTTTCCTTTGTGCTCCAAGAGCTCCGGAAGCGGCGGCCCGCAGGATACGGCGGAAGGTCGGGCATTCCATGTGGCTTGGTGCTCGGCAGGCAGCAGCGTGCCGCAGGCTGTCACGCATGGTGGTCAGTTTGCGGATTGTCCTGTCCAGTTCCTCCGCTTTGGACAAAAGCATCTGCCGGTCGATGCGAGGGCGCCCATCTGGCGCGAACATCAGTGCGATTTCATCGAGCGAGAAGCCGGCAGCCCGCCCAACGGCGATCAGCGCCAGCCGTTCCAATACGCCCGGGTCGAACACACGGTGCAGACCCCGCCTGCCAATCGAGACGATCAACCCCTTTTCCTCATAGAAGCGCAGCGTCGAGGCAGGGACACCAGAGCGCCGCGCCACTTCCGTTATATCCACAGATCTCCCCTCTTGACCTCAAGTCGACTTGAGGTTGCAGAATAGGATTTCCGTTGCTTTAAGGCAAGGGAATGGAGACGATCATGAACAGTGTGCGCGAAATCGATGCCAGGCAAACGATGAAAGGCGGGCCCAATCCGGGCTTGCTCCGACCGCCGCTTATCTTCTTGGGTTCGATTCTGCTGGGAATCGCCCTGAACTGGGCATGGCCACTGCCTTTTCGGTCCGCGACATTTGGATTGATCGGCCCCTTGCTTACTCTTTGCGCCGTGCTGCTGTTTCTGCTTTCTTACCTAGAATTTCGCGCAGCTGGGACTTCTGTGCGCGGAAGCAAACGCAGCAACACGATCGTGCGAACGGGGCCGTACCGGTTCAGTCGCAATCCCATCTATTTGTCGTTCATTCTGTTCGTAATTGGATTGTCAGTTTGGTTGAATGACGTTTGGTTGCTCTTGACGCTCCTTCCAGCGGTCGGCATCATCGCGGCGGTTGTGATCCCGCGAGAAGAACGGTTTCTCGATCGCGCCTTCGGCGACCAGTATTCGAGTTACAAGGCCGCCGTCCGGCGTTGGTTGTAAGAAGGCACAACTTCGCCGCTTTTCGAACTTCACTGGGGCAGCTGTGCCATCCTGCATCTGTGCTGCTTGCGACGGGCGTCATGGCCCCTTCGCGCCAAGACTCCAGTCACGCAACCGCAGCAACACCCTGCCGCGTTGCTTGTAAACACGGTCGGCGCACCAACAAATATAAAGCGGTGATATCCGTGATCATCAGCAAGGGCACGTAGATGAAGGGAATCACGTAGGTCGCGCCGAGGTGCCCGGCCATTGCTGGAAGTCCGACTTTAGTAGCGTGGTAATAGTCGAGGACGAGGTCAAACGTCCCCACAAGATTGAAGGCGCCGATGAATAGCCAAAAGAGTGGTCGTATTCGTACCGTAGCGAGCGCCAGCAGGGCCAGAATTCCGGTTGCAAAGTCCCAATAGGCAGCAAAGGTGGCAAAGCTTAGGATGCTTACGGATGGCGTGGATGCCACAAGTGCAGCATACGAGGTATGCCTACGACAGCATCAGCCAATTCAATCGCGAGTACAGCCGTTCTTTGGCCAACCGCCAATGCGAGAACTTCTATCGACTCGACGGCATGGCCTCTGGTATGTTGGAGCGACAGCAATGACACGCGCTTCGAACATCTTGGCTGCGGTGCTGGCCCTAGTCACTTTAGTGCCTACCGCATTCGGTCGTCCGAACGTCATATGCGTCGAGTCCTCTGGACGAACCAGCTTTGGCTGCGACGATGTCCTGCCGGACGATATGGTCGCACGCATTGCAGTCCCTCCCCACCTCAATTCCTCTTTGCAAGGTTGCGGATTCTGTCACGACTTCAATCTCGGTAATGCTGTTGGCCATTCCTTTCAAGATTTGGCTTTGCCGACTCCCGTGATCGATTCGCATCAGGTCGTGCCCTCAAGGGTCGTCGAGAGTCTCCAAGACCTATTACAACCTGTTGCTCTCCTTGATAGTTCTGGCCGAAACTCGCTTCTGAAGTGCTGATCACACCATCCGCGTAGTTCTGCCTTAGTCCGTTCCAACTCTCCATGGAGGCTGAAAGTGCATAGTCGTGCGCGACTACTGTTTTTGTTCCCCATATTGATCGGTATGGCGACCATGTTGGTTGGTTGCGCGACGGGCTATCATCGCAAGCAGCTTATTGATCGCCATGTTCTCCAAGATCTTCAGAACATCAGCCTCGAAGCGCTGAAGCCCTCCCCTGCACCAGCGAAGACCAGCGGTCTTTCGGGGAATCCTCAAACCTTCGATCCCAAAAACGGACTGACTCCAGAAGACGCGGTTCTTGTCGCAGAGTACCTGAACCCATCGATTCGCGCATTTCGCTCGGCTAAAGGTGTTGCCGAGGGCGAGTTGGTTACTGCCCGCCTCCTCACAAATCCAGAAATTCAGCTAAATCTTCTGCACATTCAGAACTTCACGCACAGTCTCGGGACTGCAGGAATTGGCACAGCGATCAATTGGTTGCCACCACGTCCAGGCGAGCGCGACGCGCACATTCGAAGAGCGGAGGCACGTCTTGAACAAGTCCGTGCTGAAGTCTCTGCCGAGGAATGGAATCTCGCGTCCGAAGTGCGCAAAGCTTATTTTGCGGCTCTGGCGCTGGAACGCCGAAGGCAGTTCGCGGAAGCTGCGCTAAAACTGCAACAGCGTGTTCTGCAATTTTATGAAGACAAATTCAAACTGGGAGACGCGCCAAGGATCGATCTAAACCTTGCAAGGCTTTCCTATGGTGATGCCGTTCGCGAGCAACGGTTGGTCATAAGTGAGGCGAGCAGGGCCCTGCAAGAGTTGAACCGCTTGCTTGGTCTGCCACCAATGTACGCTACCGTACTGCGACCACCAGCCGAAGCTCTCGATTACAAACCGGTCAAAACGGATCTCAATTCTCTTGAACAACTCATGCTCACTGAACAACCTGACCTTCAGGCTGCCAAGCAAGAATACGAACAAGCAGAGCAGTCAGTACGGA
>DAIPJJ010000254.1:0-4715 GCA_036770325.1 Terriglobales bacterium | reverse complement strand
AAAATAAATCTTGGAAACGTGTCACATTTGCCCCACCCAAATTGCTATCCTAGAAATATAGGGAAAATTTAACCGACTTCATTCTTCATCAGCCGCCGTCATTCCTTCCATTTGTAAATGCTAGAATCGAGGTTCCCGTGAATTCTATTGCTCCGACTCTTGAGAAAGTTGTCGCCGCGAGTTTACGGCGTTCAAACGAAGGCCCAATGTCAGCCTGGCCGATCGCGTGCGGATCGGCAGTAGCTGAGCGCACACGGGCGGTAAACTTTCGCGCCGGCGTTCTGTGGGTGGAGGTTCCGGACGCAGGATGGCGCGCAGAAATGCAGTATCTGATGCCGCAATATCTGATTGCCTTGCATAAGTATTCGACGAAGCGCGTCGATCGAATTGAGTTCGTTCTCGCGGCCCGCAAGTAGCGCGGCGCTTATTTCTACGAAATGAAAGTCAGCGAAAAAGACGTCAGCTACGTGGCCGATCTCGCTAACCTTGAGTTGAGCGAAGATGAGCGCGCACGTCTGGTCCGAGACTTGAATTCGATTCTCGGGCATGTCGATTCGCTGAACGAACTGGATACCGCGAATGTCCCGCCGATGGCGCAGGTTTCAGACCGCTACGGTGTTGATGAAACGAAGAAAGGCAGCGAGCGCTTTGCCTATGCGAGCCGCGAGGATGTGAAGGAAGGCTTGCGCAAATCGTTCACAACCGAGGTCGCACTGGCCAACGCTCCGGAGGCAGACGGGACGTTTTTCAAAGTACCAAAAGTGATTGAGAAGCAGTGATTAGTGGCTAGTGGTCAGTGGCTGGTACTCGCCCTCATGCACCAGGCACTGACTACTGACCACTGACCACTAGTCACTGACCACTGATCACTAACCACTGAGAACCAATGGAACTTACCAGTCTCACGATCGACTCCGCTCGCTCTGCAGTTCAGGAGCGCAAGATCAGCGCGACTGCACTGGCTGAGACGTTTTACGCAAAAATCGAATCGGATGATCCAAAGATCGGCGCGTATCTCATTCTTTCGAAAGAACGCGCGCTGGCGAAGGCAGCCGAAGTCGATCGTCTTGGAGAGAAAGTCGATAAGCTGCCGCCACTCGCTGGAGTTCCCGTCGGAATCAAAGACGTTCTGGTCACGAAAGGCGTTCGCACCACGGCCGGATCGAAGATTCTCGGCAACTACATTCCGCCGTATGACTGCACGGCAGTGGCAAAGCTTGAAGCAGCGGGCGCGGTTGTTCTCGGCAAACTCAACTGCGACGAGTTCGCGATGGGATCTTCGAATGAGAATTCTGCATTCAAACCGGTCCACAATCCACGTGATTTGAGTCGTGTTCCTGGCGGTTCTTCTGGCGGTTCTGCCGCTGCCGTTGCCGCCGATATGGCCGTTACAACGCTCGGATCAGATACCGGCGGCTCGATTCGCCAGCCGGCATCATTTTGCGGAGTCGTCGGACTTAAACCGACTTACGGACGCGTTTCTCGCTACGGTCTGATCGCGTTCGCATCATCGCTCGATCACATTGGGCCGTTCGGAAAATCCGTGAAGGATGCGGCGATCATGCTGCGCACGATCGCTGGGCGCGATCCCATGGATTCAACTTCGGCGGAAGTTCCGGTTCCGGACTATGCCGCCGAACTGGATCGGCCCGTTAAGGGAATGAAAATCGGAGTCGCAAAGGAATATTTCGGCGAAGGACTCGATGCTGAAGTGCGAACAGCGGTTGAAGCTGCGATTCAGAAGCTGGCGGAGCTCGGATGCGAAATCGTCGAAGTCTCGCTGCCACACACGAAGTATGCGATTCCCGCTTATTACTTAGTCGCTACTGCTGAGGCCTCCTCGAATCTCGCACGCTTCGACGGCGTGCGCTATGGAATTCGAGCCAAAGGTGCGCGCTCGCTTTCCGAGATGTACCGCCGCAGCCGCGACCAGGGATTCGGGGCGGAAGTTAAGCGGCGAATCATGCTGGGAACCTACGCGCTGAGTGCCGGATACTATGACGCTTATTATCTGAAAGCGCAGCGTGTTCGTACTTTGTTGACGCGAGATTTCGAATACGCATTTAAAAAAGTGGACGCGATCGTTGGACCCACAAGCCCCACTGCTGCTTTCAAGCTCGGTGAAAAAGTAGATGATCCATTAGCGATGTACCTGGCTGATATTTACACCGTGACGGCGAATCTTGCCGGCATTCCGGGGATCTCGATTCCGGTCGGCACGACCAAAGAAAAACTTCCGATCGGCATGCAGATTTTTGGCAAGCACTTCGCCGAGAGCACGATCTTGCGCGTGGCGAACGCGTATGAGAAGGCGGCTTAGTTTCACTCCCTAATACTGTCATCTGAGAGTAGCGAAGGACCTATGTACTTGCCGTTGAGCAAATGCATAGGTCCGTCGTCGTGTGTTGGTTTCACTCGTGAACCAACACACTTCCTCAGGATGACAGGATGCGAAGTTATTCGAGTACTTCATAATACCGTTCGCCCGCGCAGCTTCGGCACAGAATTCTGCCCTCGCGGCGGACTTCGCGGCGGAAGTTGATTCCTTCGCCGCATTCATCACAGACAATTCGTTCGCTCCTGTATCCGGGAAATTCTTCCGGAGCAAGTTCGATTTTCACCCATTGCGCGGTGAACAGGTCGCCGTCTGCAATCTCACGGTAAGCGAGCATTTGCTGCTGATTTTTTTCGAGATCAGGATGCAGTTTTCGCGCGAGATCTTTTGAAGACTCTTTCGCAGCAACGCGAATCGCGCGGCCTGAGTTTACGTCGACAAATGTCGCGGCCATTTTGCCGAAGTCGCGAAATTTCAATGCACGTTTGCCGAGGCGGCAGCCGGTCACAACCGCAACCGCGTCGGTGGCGCAACGATCGATCTCAACAAATGTAACCAATCGTTTGCGGTCTTCGCCTTGAGGATCATCAATTCCTAATTTCTGAAGCCCAAGCATGGCCATACGGACGCCGAGCACCTGTCCGGCGCAAAGGTGTCCGTGTGCCTGCTCGGCGTCGCGAAGGTAGTCGTCAAGGGACTTCATGAAAACCGTCGTTGGTCATTGGTTGTTGGTCGTTGGCTTCAGAAGACCGCATGGCTGTGAGGTTTCGCCAACGACCAATGACGCTCGACCAACGACTTCTGTCAAACCAACCACTGGAGACAACATGAAAATCAATTCTAAATCGAAGCCTTTTCTTGCCCTGGTACTGGCGATCGGATTCGCAACTACCGGGTGCAGCGCCGAATGGATCAACGTCGCATTGCAGGACCTGCCTGTGCTCACACAGATGGCGCTCAACATCGCGACGCTGGTGACCAGCCTCTCGTCCGGTCAGCAAGCCAGCGTCGCAGATGTGGCGGTAATTCAAAATATTTCGGCGCAGGCGAGCCGCGACCTGAACCTGCTGCAGGTCCTCTACAGCGAATACAAAGCCAGTCCGAGTGCGAGCACTCTGCAAAAAGTGCAGAGTGCGATCGGCAATCTCAACCAAAACTTGCCCGCGCTGCTGCAATCGGCTCACATTTCGAATCCCACTTTATCCGCGCGAACCACTGCCGCCGTCAATCTGATCCTCACCACAGTGAACAGCTTCGCCTCTTTGATGCCGCACACTTCTGTTCCGGCAGCGCGCCAGGCACCCAAAGCCGCACTCCTGCACCCGAATGACTTAAAGAAACAATGGAACCAACAAATCTGCGCACCAACCGGAAATCCCGTGCTGGACGCGGCGTTTGCGCAAAGCGTGTTGCGGTAAGTCTAGACGTCGTCATTGGCCATTGGTCATTGGTCGTTGGTCGTTAGCGAAATCAGACTCCTCTCTGCCCGCTGACGACCCACCAACAACTCTCGGAGCAAACATGCCCATTCCGATGCTCGCAATCACCAATGCCTCTACCTGCCTCACTGATGCGCAGGTAGAGGCCGTTGTTCCCGCATTGCAAAAACAGGTGAGTAATGATTTCCGAGCCTACTGGGACTTGGATTGCACCCTCAACTTTCTTCCGAAGGGCCAGCCGATCGTGAACGGCTGGTGGCAATCGTTGTTCTCGACAATCCCGATCAGGCGGGCGCTCTCGGGTATCACGAGCTCACGAGCCAGGGGTCTCCACTCGGAAAGATCTTTGCCAAGCTTGACATCGATAGCGGATCCTCATGGACCGTGACGTTAAGCCACGAATTGCTTGAAATGCTCGCCGATCCCTGGATCAACTGGTGCGCTGTCGGAAACGACAGCAAAATCTATGCGCTTGAAGTCTGCGATGCGGTCGAGGCCGACAATCTCGGGTATCTGATCGACGGAGTACTGGTCTCGGACTTCGTGACGCCAGCGTGGTTCGAGCCAACCTGCGCCGACCGGCTGGACTTTAAACAACATCTCTCGAAAGAATTGCAACTCGCCGACGGAGGCTACATTTCTGTATTCAATCCATCGGAAGGATGGACGCAGATCACAGCGCAGGGTGGCTCCCGCCCGCGTATCCCTGCAGGAAGCCGGCGGCACAGGCGAACACTCGCGCGAAACGCATGGAAAACAAGCTTGCGTTAGCTAGGCCGAGTTCTTGATCTTTCGCGGAAATTCGCGGCGAACGAACTCCATAGCATCAACTGAGGAATGAATGCGGCCGTCCAGTTGGGCATCCTCAACTGCCGAGAGAATCTCCTTAAACTGGGGACCGGGCGAGTAGCCGGCTTTGATAAGGTCTTCCCCGGTGAGAA
>DAIPJJ010000088.1:0-17379 GCA_036770325.1 Terriglobales bacterium | reverse complement strand
CGCTATTGGCGTCGCCACTGTTGGGACGGCGCTGGCGGTCTCTCTTTTCTATACGCCTCTACCGGTAATCGCAGTTGTTGCAATCCCTCTCTGCATTTACTTCCTCACGCGTCCCTATGAACTTTTGCTGTTCATGGTGTTTCTCATACCGTTCAATTTCATTTTCGAAGTTGGCTCTATTCCAGTCGCGGCGGAGTTGCTGAAAGTTTTCGCATGGATTCCGTTCATACTCACTTGGAGGGACCGGCCAAGCTTCGTCAGAAGCCGTTATCAAAAGTGGCTCGCGATCGTAGCGGCCCTACTCCTGCTTTCATTAGTCCGCGCTCACGATCTTCCTTTTACCCTGAAAGACACCATCCGATTTGGATCCAACATAGGCTTGGTCTATCTCTGCCTGAATCTGATTGACACACGAGAGAAGTTGTTTCAGGTGTTTCGTGTATTGGCTGTTTCCACCTTTCTGGTTGCGGTTTACGGCTTTTATCAATGGGCGATTCAGGATTTCGGAGGTCTCTTCTGGATCGTGAATCCGCGTCTCGATACCAACTTGGCGCACTATCGTGACGAGTTCTGGGAGTGGCGGAACCGTATCATCTCGGTCCTGACCTCCGAAATGGAACTGGGGCACTATTTTAATTTGTGCATCCCGGTCGGGATCTTGCTCTGGGTCACTGAAGGACGGCGGCGGCTGAGTTCTAAATGGTTGTTGATGACGCTTTGCATGTTACTCGGGTTGGTCCTTACATTCACATTTGGCGCGTGGTTAGCCTTGGCAGCTACTTCCTTCTTGTTTGTCATTGCTTTTGGTGGTCGCCATCGCGCCAAAAGCATCGTCATTTCTCTTCTGGTGCTATGCCTGGTGATGGGCCTGCTCGCCATAGGACCGCTTCGACCAGTGATAGAGGCCAAGGCTAGTGGCACAGCGATAGGTAGCCTCGCCTGGGACGCAGGTACCCGTCTTTACGGTTGGAAGCTCGCGTTGCAACTGTGGTGGCAGCATCCTTTTATCGGGGCGGGGATTGGCAATTTCGAGTTCTTTTCTTCAGATTTTGATTTTGTTCGCGGAAGTCAGTCCCAGGGGAGTACGCCACATCAAACTTATCTCTATCTTCTTGCAAACACCGGCATAGTGGGGCTCATAGCCGTTCTTGCAGTATTTATTGGCACAATCAGAACTAACTTGAAACTTATGCGAAGTACTGGAGCGATAAAAATCATTGCCTGGGCATTTGCGTTTGCTTTCTCCGTGAATTTGATCGGCTGGTTTTCCGACGACTCGGTTCTTCTCGGGCCACACGCTGGATATCTGCTATGGCTGCTCGTAGGTATGGCCGAGGCATTTGCCAGGATGGTTGAGTCTGGAACTACTTTCTTAATGCCTTCGTCCTCGTGAATAACGTAGCTATACAACCTGCGACAGTCGCCCCAACCCTGCGGCCATGTCCTCTGTGTGACTCGAAGGTTTCTACTCCGGAATTCGAAGGAATTCGGAAATGTGAAGAATGCGGTTTTCGGTTCGTTAACCCACTCGGCTACTTTCACGGTGAGCATGAGAGTGACAACTACTTTGTCAGCGACTATCTGACTCTTCATAAAGCCAACTGGGAAAACAGCTTGGAAGAGCGGCGTGCTCACTTGAGAATGATTTCGAGCTACGCTGATTTGCCAGCCAATCCCGCCCTTCTCGATCTTGGATGCGCCCTCGGATTCATGCTGAAGGAGGCAAAGGCAGCAGGCTGGAAAGCAACTGGAGTTGAGACTTCAGAGTTCGCAGCGCGCTACGCAGCCGACTTCAGCGGATGCCTCGTTCATCAAGGAACCGTACAGGACGGCGGATTCCGCTCCGAGTCATTCGATGTCATCACGATGATGGACGTCATCGAGCACGTCGTCGACCTTCGCTCGCTGATGAGCGACATTCATAGACTTCTGCGTCCGGGTGGCGTCCTTTTTCTGATCACGCCTAATTTCAACAGTCTGTTCGTGAAGCTATACGGCTCACAGGCTTATGGAATCGGGCCGGACGAGCACGCAAACTACTTTCAGCCTTCTACCATGCGGCGACTGTTGCGGGACTCCGGTTTTCGAAACATCGACATCAGAACCAAAGACTTGTATGCAGCTAATCTCGCGCGGCTTAGCGGACGAACCGCCGCAGGCGAACAATGCGGGTCAATCAAGTCCGCCTTCAGCAAGCAATCACGGTTCGGTTTTCTCAGGCGCCTGGGAAACTATGTCTTCGCGCACATACACATAGGCGACAAGCTCATTGCGCTGGCCCGCAAATAGGTGCATAGATCATGAAAGTTGGAGCAGTAACGGTCACTTATAACAGCAGCCACGTGATTGAGCCCTTTCTGGCTAGCATGGTTCAACAGACCTTTCAACAGTGGTCGCTTTACGTCATCGACAACGCGTCGCATGACAATACTCGGGTCCAAGTCACTGCCTGTTCCGATCCGCGAATTCGATTGCTTGCTAACTCGGAAAACCTGGGCATCGCGGAAGCAAACAACCAGGGTATCCGGCAAGCTCTGGAAGATAATTGCGACGCTGTCTTGCTTCTCAACAATGACACTGAGTTTGGGCCCGGGCTGTTGGACAAATTGGTGGAAGGACTCTCGAGCTATCGATGCGAGATGATCGCGCCCAAAATTCTTTTTTATCACGACCGGACGATTTGGAGCGCGGGTGGCGGGATGGACTCTCGCCGAGCCTATTCTGGGTTTCATTATGGATATGCCGAAAAAGACGTCGGGCAGTATGACGATGCTCGGCCGGTTGATCACGCACCGGCTTGTTGTTTGCTCATCCACAAAGAGGTTTTCGCAAGAATCGGGCTAATGGACACCCACTACTTCACTTACGTGGAAGATACAGATTTTTGTTATCGCGCGAAGCGGGCAGGAATCAAACTCATGTACCTGCCGTCGGCTACCTTGCTGCACAAGGCTCATAGCTTGACCGGAGGGTTGTTTTCAGACTTCATGATCCGCTACACGACACGCAACCGCGTATATTTCATGCTGAAGCATTTTGGTTTGCTCGGCGCTCTCTGTTACCTGCCCGCATACCAGGCTCATCTTCTTTTCCAACTCGTATCCCGAAAAGCCAACCTTTCGATGTTCTGCCTTCGCGAGAGAGCATTCTACGAGGGACTGGCTGTCTGGCGGCATTCCCTCTCGCGATAGCTGCAATACTTGAAACGAATGTTGACGTGTTCCGGCAACAACTTAGCGCAGACGATCGTCAAGAATGCGTCTGCTAATCTCGTGCGACTAGCTGGCACTGGCATCATCGCACTACTCTTGCCTCCGTTTCTGGTGCGCGAACTTTCAAAAGATACGTATGCGGCGTGGGCGATTCTCTTGCAGTTGACGTTGTATGTTACGTACCTTGACTTTGGTATCCAAACCGCGGTTTCCAGATTCGTTGCTCATGAAGAAGAGCTGCACAATACGCGAGAGCGCGACAGCATCGTTAGCACAGCTTTTGCTCTTTTGACCCTGGCGGCATGTTTAGGGTGTATCGTGATCGCGGTCTTGGCTTGGCAGCTTCCTGCCATTTTTAAGCAGATGCCCGCAGCTCTCTACCTGCCGGCGCGCATCGGCCTGCTCTTGATGGGGGCGACGTTGGCGATCGGTTTACCGGTCAATGTTATCCAGGCACTCTTCATCGGGAAGCAACGGAACGAAATTCCCGCAGCAATAGGGGTAGCGAACAAAGTTGCGATGGCAATTTTTGTGGTAGCTGTCGTGCTGAAACGTTGGGACTTGGCCGCGATGGGGGCCGCGGTAGCATTGGCGAACGTGCTCTCATACGCCGCATCATACTTTGCCTGGCGGCGGTGGGCGGCGCAGGTCCGGATTCGGGTAGCACTGGTCACTAGAAAATATGCGCGACTAGTCACAACCTACTCAGGGGCGGTGATGGTCTCGAGCATTGCCATGCTGATGATAAGCGGCCTTGATCTCACCATAGTGGGCATCTTTGATTACAAGTCCACCGCATACTACGCGATTGCTGCAACACTCAGCACGTTTGTAGCTCAGGCTCACGGTGCAGTATTTTCTGCACTACTGCCTGCTTCAGCAGTTCTGACTGCGCGCCAGGATTCGCATCAGCTCGGTGCCTTGCTCTTGACGAGCACTCGATACGGAGTGTTGCTCCTTTTGGCTATCTCAGTTCCTTTGCTGGTCGGAGGTCACTTCATTATCATGCACTGGGCTGGGGCGGACTACGCCGAACATAGTACCCTGATCTTGATGGTTCTACTGACGGCCAATATAGTCAGGCTGACATGCTTACCGTACGCAACCCTGTTACTTGGCACTGGGCAGCAGGGGAAGGCTATGGTTTCTCCCATTGCTGAAGGCGTCACAAATCTCGTAGCGAGCATTATCGGCGCTGTAACGTTGGGGGCATTAGGAGTAGCGGTCGGGACTTTGATAGGTTCAGTCGTGGGAGTTGCCCTTCACTTGTTCTACAACGTCCCGCGGACTTCTCTTATTTCGATAAATCGTCGACAGTTGATTAAGCAGGGGTTACTTAGGCCGCTGAGTTGCGTGCTTCCTTTTCTCTTAATATTGCCATTTCTCTCCACGAGAAGCATTATCTCGGGCGATAGTCATCAGTCCCTCCTTGTTGTCGCAACCGCCGGGGCAATTCTGCTCTTTTGGAACTGTGGACTTCTTAGCTCCGATCGTCAACGTTTAACTCAGGTTCTCCATTTGTCGGGCGAATGATCTTCCGGCAATGGTCGCATGAAAAGTCTGGTGGCATCTCGACTCGGCTAAGAGATGAGTACATTTCTTGATAGTTGCCCACTCTGCCACGCTCGCACACTGGCGCACTTTCTATCGGCAAGAGACGTCCACTATGGTATTCCCGGGACTTACGACTTGGCCCGATGCAGCGAATGCTCGCTGGTATTTGTAAATCCCATGTATTCAGGTGAGGAGCTCACCTCGCTGTATCCAAGTGACTACTATGCCTATGCTGAAGAGCCTGCGTTGGGCAAATGGAAGCGTATCGCGAAAAGGCTACTCGGTTATTGGCAGGGAACAAAGGAACCGTACTTTTTGAAACCAGGAACATTCCTGGATGTCGGTTGCGGGAGTGGCTCATTTCTGCGCAACATGGCCGCGCGTGGGTGGGACTCTTATGGGGTCGAGGTTAACAGAGCGGCAACCGACCTTGGTTGCTTTCAGGGACTGAAAATACACCCAGGGACTCTCCAGGAGGCTCGATTCCCTTCTGCCTATTTCGACTACGTTCGGGCCAGTCATTCATTTGAGCACATTAGCTGCCCTCACGAAACACTGGACGAAATTCATCGAATACTTAAGCCCTCGGGAGTACTGCTGCTTGCCGTTCCAAATATCGACAGTGTGACTGCACGAATGTTCAAGAGTAATTGGTGGCACCTCTGCCCGCCAATACATCCACTGAGTTACTCCCCTCGAACTCTCACCCGGTTACTTGCGCAACATTCGTTTGATATCAAACGCGTTGTTTTCAATTCGGACTACGTTGGGCTTCTCGGTAGTATTCAAATCTGGCTCAATGACGGATTGGAAAGGCCGTCGGCAGGTAACTTGTTTCGCTCTAAGCCTCTCCGCGTTTTGTCCGGGTGGGTGGAGCGGTTTTACGATCTCGCGCGTCGCGGAGATATGGTCGAGATTACTGCTGCACCTGTGCTCTGACGCGCTCGAAGCGATATGAAACTCGCCTTTGTCGGTGGTTTTGGTTTTCGGCCAAAAGGTACGATCCAGGGCCGGGCTTTCCCAATTGCAGCAGAGCTCGCTCGACTTGGGCACCAGGTAAAGATCTTCGTAACACCTTACGACAACCTGCAAGAGTCCAGCCGCACATGGACTGAGGAAGGCGTCGAGATCTACGGGATGAAAGTTGGTTCCACCGCGCTGAGCTACCCTGCGCTTTTCGCCCGATTGGTTGCGGCTGTCGAGAAGTTTCGCCCCGACGTGATTCACATATTCAAACCCAAGGGCTTTGCAGGCGCCGCAGGGACTTACTTCCACCTGAAAGGGATGCGCAGAGTGGTCCTGGATTGTGACGACTGGGAGGGTTGGGGTGGGTTCAACGATATCAAGGCTTATCCTTGGATATTGAAGGAGTATATCGATCGCCAGGAGCGCTGGATGATGCGCACAACCCCGGCGATAACCGTAGCAAGCCGCACACTTGAACGCCGTGTCTGCGACGCCCGCAAAACATCCAGCGGCGTGTTCTATCTACCTAACTGCGGAACATCCCCTGGAAACCTGGCTGTCCATGCACGCGCCCGAGCTATGTCGCAGACTGAGGCGCGTGCTGAGTTCGGACTCCCCGCTGGCCCGAGCATCTTTTACTCCGGGCACTTCGAGCCTGGGGAAGACTTCATGTTGTTTTGCAGATCAGCTACTGCGGCTGCGGAAAGAAACCGTTCCTCGATTGTTTTCGTGGGAGAAGGTCCGGAATTATTTCGAATAAAGCAATTCTACAAGCAGCATCCTGGGATACAGGTGTTTTTCTTCCCTCGGCTTTCCTATCACAAGTTTATTCAACTGATCTGGGCGTGTGATGTAGCCGCCTTCCCCTACCCCGATGATCCTGTTCATCGTTCGAAGTGTTCAGCGCGAATCATTGACTACATGTCAATAGGGAAAGCCGTCGTTACTTCGAGGGTCGGACAGAATACGGAATACATCGAGGACGGAAAGAGCGGAATCCTTGTTGGCCCAGGCGACGAAGAAGCATTTGGCAGAGCAATAGATTTGCTCCTGCGTGACGCAACTTTGCGTAAGAAACTGGGCGAGGGTGCGGTTGAACGAATTCGCAAAAATTTCACCTGGAGCGGTGAACCACTACGGCGCTGCCTCGCTGCTTACAACCAAGTCCTGGAAGCAAGCCACCGTTAGCAGTTTTGTAAGAGTCTCTAATCTTGCCATCCCTTCTCATCCTGACCGCATACCCGGAAGAAGATGCTTCCTGCCGCTATCGCATACATCAATTCATTCCAGTTCTCGAGCAAGCTGGTTACAAATGCGCGGTTGAATCCTTTGCGACTCCAGCATTGTTCTACGCTCTTCGTTCACGAAAAAAACTGCTTACGAAGGTGGCACAGACTATGCATTGTGGTCTGCGCCGGTTCCAAGCCCTGCAGCACCTCGGCGATTTTGACCTGGTCCTGATTCACCGCGAGGCGTTCCCCTTCTTTGCTCCGTTAGTTGAAAGCTATGTCCTGCGACGGCATCCAAAAGTAATCTTTAGTTTTGACGATGCCATTTACGTCGGGCACGACAATTGTTCTGGGCTTTCTCATCCTTTTCTGTATCGAGTGAAACATGGAAAAGGGTACGACGAGGTTATTCGGCAGAGCTCGCACGTTGTCGTCGGCAACGCCGTCCTGGCCGCGCACGCTCGTCAATTCAATTCGCTGGTCACCATAGTCCCGACGGTTGTAGATACAGAAAAAGTCTGGCCAAAGCCCGCTCTGCCTGCAAGTTCAATGCCGATCACGATCGGTTGGGTCGGCAGCGCTTCAACAGCTTCTTATCTGTCAATGATTGAACCGCCATTACAGCAGATTGCACGCGCTTATCCCGAACGCGTTCGCTTTCGTTTTTTTGGTTATCCGGACTATAAGCCTCAGCTCCCTAAATCCGTGTCCTTGCCGTTCAATCTACGTACCGAAGGCGAGGACATACGCTCATTGGATATCGGCCTAATGCCCATGCCCGATACAGAGTGGACTCGCGGTAAGTGCGCATTCAAAGCCATTCAATACATGGCCTGCGGCGTAGCTACCGTGGCCTCCCCGGTCGGCGTGACAACAGACTTGATTCAACACGAAGTCAACGGCTTGCTCGCTAAGTCTTCGGACGAATGGCTCGGGGCAATCAAGCGCCTGATCTGCGATGTCGATCTACGACGTCGCCTGGCTGAGAGAGCGCGCGACACAATCGTGAAGCAATATTCATTACAGGTTTGGGGGCCTCGCCTCGTGGAATGTTTCGACCAGGTCCTTTCGCGGACGCAGGTTGAACCGGTGGCGATTGCGGCCTAGCGCAATGACTATCCGGACTGCATGAACTACAAGCTCCTGAAGCGCGTTCTTGACATATGCGGCAGCCTGGCGCTGCTCATAATAATTCTGCCGCTATTTGCTTTTGTCGCGTTATGCGTGTTGCTCTTCGATGGGCGGCCAGTCTTTTACCGCCGTCGTGTCGTGGGAGCCCACGGTGAGTTTGACGCGTTTAAGTTTCGTACCATGCGCGCTGATGCCGATGAAATCCTGGCTCGCAATTCGGCATTGCAGGCTGCATTTTCGCAGAACTTTAAGTTGCGCGACGATCCGCGCGTGACTCGTCTGGGTCGAGTCTTGCGCCGATACAGTCTTGATGAATTTCCGCAGCTTATCAATGTGCTGGCCGGGCAAATGAGTCTGGTTGGTCCGCGCATGATAACTGCTGTTGAACTTGCTAAGTATGGCGAGTATCAGCGGCTTTTGTTGACTATGAAGCCGGGGTTAACGGGCTATTGGCAAGTCCACGGACGCCAGGAGGTGTGCTACGAAGAGCGCGTCCGAATGGATATCGACTACATAAATCGCTGGACTTTTGGCCTCGATTGCCGGCTGCTGCTTCTAACTCCACTCAGAGTCATCCATGGCAAAGGAGCTTACTAGGTGAAACGCATTCTGGTTACCGGGGGAGCTGGGTATGTCGGTTCCATTTGCTGTAAACAACTTATCGACCGAGGTCACGAAGTTATAGTCATCGATGACCTTTCGACCGGCCACGCCGAGGCGGTTCCAGATGCCGCGGAGTTTTACGAATTGGACTACGGCGACCGCGCGGCGATGACCAAAGTCTTCGCTCACTACAAAGTTGATGCAGTGTTCCACTTCGCTGCGAAGGCGCTCATACCAGAATCGGTCTCCAATCCTGGCATGTTCTTTGACGTGAACGTCGCCGATGGGATCAAACTGCTTGAGTCGGTTCGCGCGGCTGGAGTCACGACATTTATTTTTTCCTCTTCCGCGGCTGTTTACGGATGGCCGAAAACAGTCCCCATCTCGGAAGAAGCAACGAAGCTGCCGATCAATTCCTACGGCGAAACAAAGTTGATGTTTGAGCGTGTTCTCGAATGGTACGCGCGGGCTTACGAATGGCGAGTTGTTGCGTTCCGGTACTTCAATGCCGCAGGAGCAACGGCAACTTCAGGCGAGCATCATCAACCGGAAACGCACATCATACCTTTACTCTTGCAGGTGGCGGCTGGCGAGCGAGAGAGATTCGACATCTACGGTCACGACTATCCAACTATCGACGGCACCTGTCTCCGCGACTACGTTCACGTTTCTGACATTGCAGCCGCGCACGTGCAAGCGCTCGAGTCAGCGCAGCACCCGGGCTTTAACGCTTACAACATCGGCAACGGCGAAGGGCACACCGTTCGTCAAGTTATTCAGGCAGTTGAGCGCGTAACGGGCAAGCAGATCCCGGTGCATCAAGCTCCTCGACGGCAAGGCGACCCTGCCATCCTCTGCGCGAGCCCCGAGAAGTTGATAAAGGAATTGAATTGGCAGCCGCGCTCGTCCGATCTCGATCAGATCATCCGCAGCGCATGGGATTGGAAGCTGCGTCATCCTTCTGGTTACACCAAGACTATTCCTCAAATCCAGCGGACCAGGATTGTGGCCTGACCGTCCGAAGCACCCAGAGTCCCACACCGCCTATCTAGTCGCACCGCTCTCCTGAGCCTTCCTCTTGTAGAAATTCTGCAGCACATAGAATGCCTGCTTTCGCTGCCCCTGCCCCGAGATCAGCCCTTTCCGGTTGAAGTAGTCCTGAATGTCGGGAAGTAACCGCCGCGGCGAACGGAAATCCATCAACACCCAAGGCGACATCCCTGCCAGTTGCGGCATTCGCGAGAGCATCGCTAGCTGATGCTCGAAGAGATTCGCCTGATACTCCTCAGTGAAGCGCGTCTGCGTGTCGCCGTGTAAGTTGTATTGGGCGCCTCCGCCAAATTCACTCACGATCACCGGCTTCTCATATGCAAACTTCCATTGCATATGGTCGGTGCCTTCGATTTTTCCTTCGTACCAGCCCAGGTACTCATTCAATCCAAGCACATCAAGAAATTCGCCCATCGGATCGGAAAGCGTGTGCACACCGGGAACACTGCGGTCGACGTGGTTCATCGCCGAGCCGATCAGACGAGTCGCGTCTAGTTGGCGTGCATACGCTGACAGTTGTTTGATGAACTCCGTCCGCTCAGGCGAAATCGGCGTTTCGTTCGACATCGACCAGATCACAATTGCGGCCCGGTTTCGATCGCGAGAAATAATTTCGTGGAGCTGGTCTTTGGCATTCTCCAAAGTCTGCGCATTCTGCCACTGAATGTCCCAATAAACCGGGATTTCCTCCCAGACCATTAAGCCCATCCTGTCCGCCAGCCGAACCATGTCCTCGTTGTAAGGGTAGTGAGCGAAGCGGACGAAGTTGCAGCCCAGTTCTTTTGCCCAGGTCAGCAGCGTGCGGTCATCCTCTTCCGAAAAAGCCCGTCCACTGCGGAACGGCGCTTCTTCGTGCATCGAAACTCCGCGAAGAAAAACGGGCTTGCCGTTGAGCAGGATCTGGGATCCGCGTGTTTCAATCGTACGGAATCCAATCTCGTCCGTAACGCTATCGCCTTGGCCTGAAATCACTACGCGATATAACTTCGGATTCTCTGGTGACCACAACTCCACATGCGCAGGAAACTGATACGTGGCGCGTCCGGATGCATCGACCTTCGCTACCTGCTTTACATGAATTTCGGGAACCTCAACGGTGACTTCGCCGCCGTGCACGGCGCCATTGAACTGCACCCAGCCCGCCAGCGTGTCGCTCTTAGTTTTTTCAAGCTGAAGAGAAAAGTTCTCGATGAATGTTTGCGGCACCTCTATGAGCTCCACGCTTCTGGTCAGGCCGCCATAGTTCCACCAGTCAGTTTTGAGCGACGGCACTCCCTCCAGGTGGCGCGTATTGTCCACCTCAACAACCACGCTGTTCTCGCCGTCCTGTAATTCATCCGTCACTTCGAAGTCGAATGGTGTAAATCCTCCCGTGTGTTCCCCGAGCTTTTTCCCATTTAGCCAAACGCGCGAATAGTAGTTGGCCGCGCCGAAATAAAGGAAAGTCCGTGCTCCGGCCTTTTTCTGATACGGAAAGTAGCGCTGATACCACATCGGCCCTTCATAAAATAGGAGCGAATCCCGTTGCGTGTTCCAGTCGCCCGGCACGTGCAATTTCGGCGATTTATCAAAGTCGTACTCAATCAGCTCGCTTTTCGTCTTCGGTTTCGCATTCTCGTAAATGCGGCTGCCCAAGCCGATGTCGTACGGGTCAACAATCGTGTTCCAGGTCCCATCAAGACTGATGGTTGTCCGGGCGTGGACATTTCCAATCTCAACCGGTGCCTGAGCCGCCACAATTTGAACCGCGGTCAGCAACAAGGCGGGCAGAAGTCCCTTCATTTCACCTCCATGTTTTCAAACTGCTCGCAAAGCAACTCCAAAGAGCACACGAGTATAAAGCTCGGTTCTCTGTTATGCATTCCGCAATCCTGAACATTCCTAAGTCGCAGACTGCACTGCGCGAGAGCGAGATTCAATATTCAGGCTAGTGCCGGCAACATTCGAACGCAGTTGAGGCGCCGCGTTCGTAGTCGCGCATTTTGTCACCAGGATGGGATTTTGATTTACTCTTGCGTCAGTGACCGGCCGGCGAAACGTCGGCATTGCTATGCCCGTACGGGAATTCCGAACTCCCCGCCTTTGCCACGTTTTCTTCCGCGAAGATTCGAACGCGATCGAGCGCCGACTGAAGTTCATGCAGATACTCTTCGTCTCTGCCGTCCCGCGGAACTGGAATCTCCCGGCTGATCCGCATCAGCGCGCGGCTGAATGGTTTGGGTATCATGCATCCATCCCAGGTTTTCAGCACCCATGCCCGGTCGAGCGCAATGTGGAACACAACCATGGGTACGCCCGTACTTCTGGACAAGACCACCGGCCCGGGTTTCGCGACATAGCGTGGGCCCTTCGGTCCATCGATAGTAAAGGCCACGGTCCAGCCCTGCTCGATCTCGCGTTTCATGCCGAGTAATGCCCGCACCGCTCCTTTCGAACTTGAGCCGCGAACTTTTACAAACCCGAACTTCTGCATGATACGGCCCGTGTACTCGCCGTCGAAGCTGTCACTGCTCATTACGCGCACCTGCAGATCGCGGCACCACCACATGGCGGAAATCATACAGTTGTGCCAGAAGGAATACACGCGCGGCCGCTCGGCGAGGCTCTTTGGCGCGCCGTCTTCCCACGAAATTGCGAACCGCACCGTCGGGCAAAGCAGCCGTATGGCGAAGTAGCCTGCCCACTCAATCATCCAGAGCAGGACCCGCTGCCTTAGAGTGAACTTTCGCCAGGGCTTATCGACACGCGGCGCGACGGGAGTAGCCACTGCACTCACGTTTCAATTGTAGCTTTTGATCGCGGCTGGCCGTGAAATGGCCGTCTGGATTTACTCCGCGCTCTTCTCTTCCAGGA
This sequence comes from Terriglobales bacterium, assembly GCA_036770325.1. GTDB lineage: Bacteria > Acidobacteriota > Terriglobia > Terriglobales > Acidobacteriaceae > Gp1-AA145. The sequence continues at coordinate 4,781 of DAIPJJ010000088.1, read as the reverse complement.
ACTTTTCCACTTCGAGCGCGGCCATGCAACCTGATCCAGCGGCGGTAATTGCCTGTCGATATCTGCGATCTTGAACGTCTCCGCAGGCAAACACTCCGGGAACTTTCGTGAAGACATTATTGGTAGTTTTCAAATAGCCGTCCTGGTCCATATCCAGTTGGCCGTCGAAGATCTTCGCATTCGGAATATGCCCGATGCCAAGAAACATCGCGCTCACCGGCAGCTCAGAAACTCTTCCGGACTTCACGTCGCGGAGCTTCAGCCCGGTAACTTCTTTCTTCGCAACGTCGTTCACTTCTTCAACCACGGTGTTCGGGACGAAGCGAATCTTTTCATGCTGCTTCGCTCGCTCCAGCATGATCTTCGACGCCCGGAATTCGTCGCGGCGGTGAATTAAGGAGACCTTGGTGGCGAATCGAGTCAAAAACAAAGCTTCTTCCATCGCAGAATCCCCACCGCCGATCACCGCGATTTCTTTCCCAGAAAAAAAGAAGCCGTCGCAGGTGGCGCAGGACGATACTCCATGCCCAATCAACGCTTGTTCGCTCGGCAACCCCAGCCAACGTGCGGACGCCCCACTGGCAATAATTAGGGTCCGCGTTTGAATCGTGTCCTTGCCGATTTGCAAGGTGAATGGATTCTTACTCAAATCCGCAGACGTGACGTGCGCCAGTTGATACTCTGCCCCAAACCGCTCTGCCTGCCGCCGCATGTTTGCGATCAGTTCGGGACCCTGAATGCCTTCTGGAAATCCGGGGAAATTTTCCACCAGCGTCGTCAGCGAAAGCTGTCCCCCGGGCTCGTGGCCTTCGATAACCAGCGGCTCAAGTTTTGCCCGCGCCGTATACAAGGCGGCCGTGTGACCGGCGCAGCCCGACCCGATGATCACCACATTTCTTATGGCCATAGAACTCGTTAGATTACGGAAATGAAAATTGGTCGCAGGCTGGCGAATTTCACTGGTGGTGAGGGCTGTTCGCGCTCTTCCGGCGCGGGGCCGCAACGCTCATCCTGGCCAGTTCTTCAGGTATTAATTTCTTGGCCTCCAGCGCTCCTCGATAGTCAGACAAAATTGTTGTGGCCGACGAAAACAATGATTGATATTTGCTCTGATCGACCGGCGGAGCGCCATCCTGCCCGGTACAACGGGCTAACACGACCGACGACTTGCCGAACCGTTCCAGCTTAATTCTTCCCGCGGGGGTGCTCGTCGCGAGCATTGCCGCAGGACTGGTCACCGAAGATGCCCTCGCTTCGATTGAAATTTCCAGCAGGTCCTTCGGCTCGCGAAGACGAAACACCAGCGTCTCCACCATCTGCTCCTGATCTCGGCTGAAGGAATATTGCACCGTGGAAAACGGCACGCTGCCAGAGAATTCATGGCGAATCCGAACAAACTGGGCTGAGGCCGGGCCTGATGCCTCTGTTGAAGCCGGCATTGAGACCACGTTCCCTGCCGCTGAAAGCGGATTCGCAGCCGGATCGAGTACTGACCGTCCGCGATCCACCTCGAAATCGGCGCTGAACGCAGGCTGTTTTGGAATGCGCGCTAAAGCAGAGGATATTTCCTGCTGCTCGACCTCGGAAGGCGAGCACACGTTCAACACATTGACTTTGACTTTGGGCTTCGCGGGTGGGCTCGGTTCCTGCGCATAGCACATGCACGCTGCAGCAATCATCAGGAAAAGAAAAGGAACTCTGGGGGACACAGCGAGCATTCTAGCAGCAGAGCTTCCGTAGCTGGATGTCGTATGTGGTTTTTTGAACGGGCAGTTGAGAGTCAGACACGGATCACGCGGGTTCACTGATCAATTCGAATTTGGCCGGGTTCTCTCGGCGATCTCGGCGTCTCTGTGAATTGAACCCGTGTTGATCCGTGTTGATCCGCGAAAATCCGAGACCGGGAAGTTCCTTATCTTGCCATTCACGTCTAAGCCAACTAGAGGCAAGCGACCTGAGCACGGAAAGTGGCTGGCTTCCATCTATAATTCAGGGCAATATTTATGCATTCCCGCGTATTACGTGCGCGTGTGTGGCTGGAGCACAATGGCCTGTATCCGCGGGGCAAGCTCGCCTTCTTCACGCTGTACGTACTCGGACTCGATCTGCTCCTGTTGCTCATTGAGGAGATCGCAGGCGCGCTTGGCAGCTCCTACTCGGAGACGCTCCGCGGCTGGACAATTTTTCTTACTCTATTCGCCATTGTTCTATTCATCGTTCTATTGGCGCGCTGGCTTTCCGACCACGCGCTCTGGCGGATGCGCAACCGGCTCATCGTCACATATGTATTTATCGGAGTCGTACCGCTGATTTTGCTGGCCGGATTAGCGGGACTTTCATTGTTTTTGTTCTCGGGGCAGTTCGCCACCTATATCGTCAGTTCCAGACTGGACGACCAACTTAAGCAGTTGCGCTCGGAGAACACCGCGGTTGGGCGGCAGATCAGCGCCAGCCTCGATGCAAATCAGAGTTCGCTGCTCGAAGGAATCAGCAAGGCATCCGGCAATACCTCGGCATGGGTGGACAACAAACGACTGATTACGGGTACAGCGAATCCAGTCACGCAGCCTCCGCAGAACCTTCCTGCCGAATTCAGCGGGGTGGTGCAAGATGGCGGAAAGCTATACCTGCGCGCCGGAACTACGGCCGGAACCTCCCGCGGAAAGCTGGTTGTTGTCTCCAGCACGCCGTTTGGACCGCCGACCTTGGCAGCAATCGCATCTGGCCTCGGTGAAATCACGCTCGAACAATCGCGCACATCGGTGGGTTCCAATCCTGGCGAGACAGGCGCAGCGTCGCTACGTCCAATTCTGACATCTGGAACCGTTCCGGGCGCTCGAAACCTGCTGGACCGGTCCGTAACCCTTTCGACGTCGATAGCAGTTACAAACTGGGCAGACGGGCAGACCGCGAACTCCGCAGCAATCGATGTTGAGACCCGGGTGTCGGCTCTCTACGACCATCTCTTTTCAGCTCCCGGTGCGTTCGCATATACAGTCGAAGGCGAACTCCTGGCGGCCCTCATCGGATTCGCCATCATTGTGGTGGTCGCACTCTGGATCGGCACGCGCCTTACTCGATCGCTAACCAACGCAGTGGCTCATCTTTATCGCGGGACGATGCACATCAATCGCGCCGACTTCAGCCATCGAATTCCGATTACCTCGAACGACCAGCTCGCGGCACTTGCGACTTCGTTCAACTCGATGACCGCCTCAATCGAGAAACTCATTCTCGAGCAGAAAGAAAAGCAGCGTCTCGAAAACGAAATCACCATCGCGCAGGAAGTCCAGTCTCAGCTCTTTCCTCGGCACATTACTCAACTGCCCGGCCTTGAAGTTCACGGGTTTTGCCGCCCGGCGCGTAGCGTGAGCGGCGATTACTACGACTTCCTTTCTCTCGGCGAGGGGCGTCTGCTATTGGCCGTCGGTGACGTCAGCGGCAAAGGAATTTCTGCCGCGCTGTTGATGGCGACCATTCACTCGGCAGTTCGCGCGTACTCGGTGGAGGGCATCCCTGCATTGCGCGAGGTGCGGGCGGTCGGTGGTGGATCGATGACCGTGGCATCGTTGCTGGAAGGCGCCGAGGTTTCGCCGGGCACGCTGCTTTCGTTGCTGAACCATCAGCTTTACAACAGCACTCCAGCGGAGAAATACGCGACGTTGTTCCTTGCGATCTATGACGAGCAGGAGCGCCGGCTAAACTTCAGCAACGCAGGCCACCTTCCACCGCTGCTGCTTACTGAGAACGGAATTGCTAAGCGCCTTGAAGATGGCGGAACGGTCGTGGGGCTCTTCGACAACATCAGTTATGAGGAAAATTCGGTTCAGCTTTGCCCCGGCGAGATTTTTCTCGCCTACAGCGACGGCGTGACTGAGCCGGAGAACGACTTCGGCGAGTTCGGCGAGCAGCGGCTGATCGAACTCGTACAGGAGAACCGTGATCTTCCGCTCGCGCGCATTTCTGAGATCGTGACCGCTGCAGTTTCAGACTGGATCGGTGGCGCCGAACAGCCGGACGACGTGACGCTCGTTCTCGCGCGCGCCCGCTAGCTCCGCGAGGCGAAGAACCCAATCATCTGCAATAATTCTTTACCATGCCCACTTTTGCACCAGTCGATGAGCAGTTAACTTACATAAAAAAAGGATCGTCGGAAATTGTTAAGGAGTCTGAGCTGCGCGAGAAGCTGGAGAAATCTCGCGTCTCCGGCAAACCTCTGCGGATAAAAGCTGGCTTCGATCCGACCGCCCCCGACCTCCATCTCGGCCATACCGTTCTTCTGCGCAAACTGAAACATTTTCAGGACCTCGGCCACACGGTGATCTTTCTGATTGGCGATTTTACCGGCATGATTGGCGATCCCACCGGACGTTCCGCAACTCGCCCGCCGCTAAGCGCAGACGAATTGATGAAGAACGCGAAGACCTACATGGAGCAGGTCTATAAAATTCTTTCGCCACGGACGACCGAAGTCCGCTTCAATAATGAGTGGTTCGAAAAGATGAAGGCTGCTGACTGGATCAAGCTGGCGGCGAAGACCACAGTTTCACAGATGCTCGAACGGGAAGACTTCCATAAACGTTTTCAGGAAGAGAAGCCCATCGCGCTGCATGAACTGTTATATCCGCTGGCGCAGGGATATGACTCGGTCATGCTGAAATGTGATGTCGAACTCGGCGGCACCGACCAGAAATTCAACCTCCTTATGGGCCGCGAGTTGCAACGTGCATTTGGCCAGGAATCGCAAACCATTTTGACGATGCCGATTCTTGAAGGTCTTG
>DAIPJJ010000087.1:0-17434 GCA_036770325.1 Terriglobales bacterium | reverse complement strand
CCAATTCCGTAAATCGCGCGCAGGATGAGAAAGATCGTGTAGTTCGGCGCGAAGCCGCACAGCAATTCGATGACCGAGAAAAAGATCACGTTCGCCATCAGCGGACGGCGGCGGCCATAGCGGTCGGCGAGCAGGCCAAATATGATCGCGCCCACAGGACGCATGGCCAGTGTTGCGGTGATCGAAAAGACGAGCTCTGCCTTACTTACGGCGAATTGTTTGGCGAGCGTATCGACCAGAAAAACCACGACGAAGAAATCGAAAGCATCGAGCGTCCATCCGAGGAAACCGGCGGTTACGGCGTGCCAGTGACGCGAAGGTTTGGCGGGATCAGTAGATGAAATTTCTTCGGACATGCGCGAGTTAGAAGAACACGAATCGAATGGGAACGCAAAGGCTGGTCACCGTTCGGAAGGCAAGATTTCTCGAAACTGGTTTCTCTGCATTCTCGATTTTCGCTCCTCGGCGATTTTTGCGGTTAAAAAGCTTTTGCCGATCCAAACAAAGATCGTAACCGCAGAGCTCGCAGAGTTTCATCGAGACCGCTGAGAAGCATTGCTGCCTTCGAGGAGCGGCCCGAGTGGGCACTCGGCGCACTTGCCTTGGGACTTCAGGCAATACTGTTTGCCCGCGCTGACGATCAATCCGTGCATTTCATTGAAGACTTGTGCGAGGGCGGTGCGCTTAGCGATGCTCATGCGCGAGGGTTTGTGGGCGGCCAGTCCAGTAGACTGGGCTGAACGGGCGAAGACGCCCGTTCCTCCATTCTTTGTGAATGAATGGATCGTTACAAGATCAGGATTATTCAGAGTGTGTTCAAACAGACTCCGGAATTCTTCATAGCTAGATTTTTCGGTGAGAACTCCATGGCGGGAAGCGAGCCGCTTCGTGTAGGCATCCACCACGAACACGGGATGCTGGCCGGCGTAGAGAAGAATTGAATCAGCAGTCTCCGGCCCAACGCCATTCAGTGCAAGAAGCTGTTCGCGAAGAACTGCTGTGGGTTGCGCAAACATTCTCGTCAGCGATCCACCATATTCACTGTCGAGAAACTTAACAAAAATTTTCAGCTTGCGTGCCTTCTGCCGAAAGTAGCCGGATGAGCGAATCAACTGTTCAAGTTTCTCTATGTCAATGGCCCGAATTCCCGCCACGTTCAAAACACGTGCCCGACGCAAATTCCCTAGCGCAATCTCAACGTTTGTCCAACTGGTGTTCTGCGTCAGGTACGCGCCGACGATCACTTCGAAGCGGCTTTGCGCAGGCCACCAGTGCTGCGGCCCCCATTCCTCGGCTAACTTCGTATAAATCGCAAGGACTTTCTCTTCAGGTGAGCGCTTCGGCATCTGGTCCAGTCTAGGCGTCTTCCTGCGAGGTGTCCAAAGTGCGTGACCCTCTGCGCAGATTCACGAGAAAGGCCGTCCAGAGCGGGATTCGGTGAATCAACTACTTCTGAAAATCTTAAGTGTGAGTACAAGTACCAAAGTTACTTTCACGGTTACTGAATCAAGGTGACAATTTGTGTCACCGGAACTTGTGCCTGCTATCCCCTGAGTCGGCACGCTTCTGCGCCGGGTTCGCGTTCCCCGGAATCGTTTCTGCCGTACGGAGAATGGGGTATGTCTCAACGACTGGGCGACCTTCTCGTTAAAGAGAAGATCATTACCCCAGAGCAATTGCAACAGGCGGTCAAGGTACAGAAGGAACAAAACTGCCGCCTGGGCAGCGCACTGGTAAAGCTCAACTTCCTCACCGATGAGGATGTAACGAATTTCCTTTCGCGCCAGTACGGCGTTCCCGCAATCAATCTTTCTTACTTCGAAATTGACGCTTCGGTCGTGAAGCTCATTCCTTACGAAACTGCGAAGCGCTATCAGATTCTTCCGCTCAGCCGCGTAGGCGCATCGCTCACCATCGCCATGGTCGATCCGACGAATGTCTTCGCCATGGACGACATCAAGTTCATGACCGGTTTCAATATCGAACCGGTAGTGGCTTCAGAAAGCGCGATTCTCGAAGGAATTGAGAAGGCTTACGGCACCGACAAGGCCGAAGATCTCGACTCGGTGATGCAATCGATCACTGAGATGGATGATGCGGACGTCGAGCTGCAAGCCGATCAGGAAGAACTTGGGCTCGCCGATCTTGAAAAGGCCGCCGACGAAGCACCCATCGTAAAGCTTGTGAACCTGGTTCTGACGGATGCCGTTAAGCGCGGAGCCAGCGACATCCACATGGAGCCCTATGAGAAAGAGTTCCGCGTGCGCTTCCGTATTGACGGCGTACTGCAGTCGATCATGACGCCTCCGCTGAAGTTGAAGGATGCGATCACCTCGCGTCTGAAAATCATGTCAAAGCTCGACATCAGCGAGAAGCGACTGCCGCAGGACGGTCGCATCATGCTGAAGATGCAGATCGGCGGAAAGAAGAAGCAGCTCGATTTCCGCGTCAGCACGCTGCCCACGCTGTGGGGTGAAAAGATCGTGCTGCGGTTGCTGGACAAAGAGAACCTGCGGCTCGATATGACCAAGCTCGGCTTCGAGCCAGAGTCGCTGGTCAAATTCGAAAAAGCAATTTTGAAACCGTACGGCATGGTGCTGGTCACCGGTCCAACCGGATCAGGCAAGACGAACACGCTCTATTCATCGATCGCGCGGTTGAACCAGCCCGATACGAACATCATGACGGCAGAAGATCCGGTTGAGTTTCAACTGGGCGGCGTGAATCAGGTGCAGATGAAGGAGCAAATTGGACTGAACTTCGCCGCTGCCTTGCGCGCATTTTTGCGACAGGACCCGAACATCATTCTGGTCGGCGAAATCCGTGACTTTGAAACTGCAGAAATCGCGATCAAAGCCGCGTTGACTGGACATCTCGTGCTCTCGACGCTGCACACGAACGGAGCGCCAGAGACAATCACGCGACTTATGAACATGGGTATTGAACCGTTCCTGGTAGCAACTTCTGTGCACCTGATCTGTGCGCAGAGACTCGTACGCCGAATTTGCAAAGACTGCGCTGAAACAGTTGAAGTTCCTGTGCAGACGCTGATCGAAGAAGGCTTCACGCCGGAAGAAGCGAAGACGGTGAAAATCACCAAAGGCAAGGGTTGCGGCACGTGCAACAACACCGGCTACAAAGGCCGAGCAGGTCTTTACGAAGTTATGGAAGTCGATGACGAGATCAAGGAACTGGTTCTGGTCGGAGCTTCGGCGGTTGAACTGAAGAAGAAGGCAATTGAGCGGGGAATGATCACGCTACGCCGCAGCGGCCTGATCAAGGTGGCGGCTGGCGTTACGACGCTCGAAGAAGTAGCGCGCGAGACGATTCACTAACCCTTTGTCGTTGGCCGTTGGTCGTTGGCTGTTGATCGTCGGTCGTGGCTCGAAGAGTTGGTTCGAAAGATGAGTACAGGGTTGTCACTATTTGGTCGTTGATCGAAATATTGTGAGTCGCTGGCGAACGACCAAGGACCAACGACCAACGACGAAGAAGTGCAACGCGAGGAAAGGGAAACTTAAAAACTCATGTCGCTCTCATTAAGTGATCTGCTGAAACGAATGCTGGAAATGAACGGAAGCGATTTGCACATCACCACGAACTCGCCGCCGCAGATTCGCGTCCACGGGCACCTGGTCCCGCTCGATCTTCCGCAACTAACGCCGGCCGAGACCAAGCAGCTCGCCTACAGCGTTATGACTGATTCTCAGAAGCACCGGTTTGAGGAGCACCTCGAGCTCGACTTTTCATTTGGACTGAAAGGTCTCGCCCGTTTCCGCGCCAACGTTTTTAACCAGCGTGGCGCGACATCGGCGGTGTTCCGCGTGATTCCATTCGAGATCAAGAACTTTAATCAGCTTGGATTGCCGGCCGTGGTCAGCAAATTGTGCGACAAGCCGCGCGGCCTGGTACTTGTGACCGGACCTACCGGCTCCGGCAAATCCACTACCCTCGCGGCCATGATCGACAAGATCAATTCCGAGCGTCATGACCACATCCTGACGATCGAGGACCCAATCGAATTCGTCCACATGAACAAGAACTGCGTGGTGAACCAGCGCGAGCTGCACGCTGACACAAAGAGTTTTACTGATGCCTTGCGCGCTGCGCTTCGTGAAGACCCGGACGTAGTGCTGATCGGCGAAATGCGAGACCTGGAAACGATCGAGTCGGCGTTGCGAATTGCGGAAACCGGACACTTGACTTTCGGCACCTTGCACACAAACTCGGCATCTTCGACCATCAACCGAATCATTGATGTCTTCCCGGCGCACCAGCAGCCACAGATTCGAGCCCAGCTTTCGCTGGTGCTCGAAGGCATCATGTGCCAAAGCTTGCTGCCGAAGGTGGATGGCAAAGGACGGGCGATGGCTATGGAAATTCTGATTCCCAATTCCGCGGTCCGAAACCTGATCCGCGAAGACAAAATCCACCAGATTTATTCGGCCATGCAGTCGGGACAGGAAAAGTTCGGCATGCAGACGTTCAATCAGGCGCTGTCCACGTTATATCTGCAGAAGCAGATCACGCTGGAAGTCGCGATCGCGCGGTCGAGCAACGCGGATGAGCTGCAGGAGATGATCAATCGCGGGGCCAGCCTGACGGGCCGCACCTCGGCTCCGGCGAAGGCGACCGCGACCGGCAAACACTAATGAGTCCGCAAAGAATTTTGCAGTAGCAGAACAGAGAGGGAACAATGCCAGTATTCACATTTGCAGGGAAAAACGCCTCGGGAGAGAAGGTTACCGGAGAACGCGTGGCGGTGAACAAGCAGGTGCTGGCCGCGCAATTACGTCGCGAGCAGATCACGGGGCCCACGATCCGCGAAAAGGGCAAGGAATTCGCGTTGCCCACGTTCGGATCCGGTAAGGTGAAGACCAAGGACGTCGCCATTTTCTTCCGGCAGTTCTCGGTCATGATCGATGCCGGACTCCCACTGGTGCAGTGCCTTGAAATTCTGGCTGCGAACCAGGAGAACCCGACGTTCCAGAAATCATTGAACGGCGTTCGCACGACGGTTGAAGGCGGCGCCACGCTGGCCAATGCCATGCGCCAGTTTCCTAAAATTTTCGACGACTTAACCACCAACATGGTCGAGGCTGGCGAAACCGGCGGTATTCTCGACATCATTCTGCAACGACTGGCTACCTACGTCGAGAAGGCAGTCAAGCTGAAATCCGCAGTGAAATCGGCATTGATCTATCCGGTGTCAGTCATTTCGCTAGCAGGCCTGATTGTGGGCGCGCTGCTCAAGTGGGTCGTGCCAATTTTCGCGAACCTGTTTGCCGGCCTTGGCGTCGCCTTGCCCCTGCCGACCCGAATTGTTATGGGGTTGAGCGCCTTCGTTGGCCAGTTCTGGTGGTTCTTTATTGTGGGGATTGTGGGATTCTTCATCGGCATCAAGCAGGTCCGCAAGGACCCGCGCGGACGCTACTGGCTCGATTACACCATGCTGAAGATGCCGGTGATTGGCATTCTTCTGCGAAAGATCGCAGTGGCGCGTTTCACTCGTACGCTTGGAACTCTGATCACCTCAGGCGTGCCGATTCTCGAGGGCCTCAGCATTACAGCGCGTACTTCAGGTAACGCTGTCCTTGAAGAAGGACTGATGAAGGTGAGAAAAGCAATCGAAGAAGGCCGCACGATTGTCGATCCGCTGCGCGAATCTGGTGTGTTTCCAAACATGGTGACGCAGATGATCGGAGTCGGCGAAGCGACTGGCGCCATGGATTCGATGCTCCAGAAAATCGCTGACTTCTACGAGGATGAAGTCGACACCGCGACCAAAGACATGCTGGCCATGCTGGAACCGGTCATCATCGGTGTTCTCGGTATCTGCGTCGGCGGCATCGTGATCTCTCTGTACATGCCGCTGTTCTCGATGATCGCGAAACTGGCAGGCTAGTCTCTAGTGTTCTACGAGGGGCCGCGAAGCGGTCCCTCGCTGCTTGCAACAAACCAGGCACATAAGACGATGCAATCTGCTTTCGAGAACCGGGTTTGGCTCACATGGCTGGTGAAGGTCCGAATCCTGATTCTCACCGTACTGCTGGGGATTGAAGTCGCCATCGCCCAGTTCACACCGGTCACATTTCCTGTTCGGCTGTTTGCCGACTCAATTCTGCTGGCGTATACGATTTCGGCTTTTTACCTGGTTCTTCTTCATTTCTGGGCGGAAATCAAATTACAAGCGGTCTTGCAGGTAATTTCTGATCTGTTTCTAGTCAGCCTGCTTGTCTACGTAACTGGCGGTATTGATAGCTCGCTGAATTTCTTATATCCCCTGGTCATCATCGTCGCGAGTATTCTCCTGCCACGTGTCTGGGCTTATCTGTCAGCGGCACTGGCGTTCATTTTGTACGGCACAGTGCTGGAGTTGTCGTTCTTCGAAGTGATTCCTTCGTTTTCGGCGACCCATCCGCAAATCCGCACTCTGCAGGCGATCATCGTCGTCAATCTTTTTGGATATCTCACAGTCGCATATCTAGCTGGTCTTCTTTCCAACAAGCTCCGCCAAAGCGATACCCGGCTCGCCTATGTCCGGGGTGCGCTCGAAAACCTGCAGGCCCTGCATGAAAATATCATTCATTCCGCTAGCGACGGACTGATCACCACCGGCCTCGACGGCCGGATTACGCTGGTGAATCCTGCCGCTGAGAAACTGCTGCAGCGTGCCGAGATCGAGCTGCTCGGGCAACCGATCGCTCCGCTTTTCGAAGACGGTCTGCCGCACCCGACGGAGGGCGAAGAATCGCACCGTGAAGTGCGCTTCGTTGCGCCACAGAATTACCGCAAGACGTTCCGCGTGCTGGTGTCCGAGCTCAAGGTACCCGGGCGTGGTTCGGTAGGGTTCGTCTATACCCTTGATGACCTGACGCGAATCAGGCGTCTCGAACGTGAAGTCCGCATGCAAGACCGGTTGGCGGCCGTGGGGCGTCTTTCTGCAGCTATCGCCCACGAGATTCGTAATCCCCTGACATCGATTGCCGGTTCGGCAAACCTGCTTTCCGGGATGCCCGATTTAACGGATGAACATCGACACCTTTTGCAGATCGTTACCAGAGAGTCAGAGCGTTTGAACGGCATCATCACCGACTTTCTGAGCTATTCACGCGCGAAGCAATATCGCTTTACCCATGTTGATCTACTGCCACTGCTCGAAGACACGCTGACATTGCTTGAACATCGGCTACAGGCCCAGAAGAGCGGGATCACAGTCCAGAGGTGCTATTCAGCTCAAAAAGTGTTTGTGCTTGCCGATGGTGACAAGATGAAGCAGGTCTTCTGGAATTTCTGCGAGAACGCCGTTCGGGCAATGAAAGACCAGGGCGCTCTCACGGTTACGGTGGAAGGATACGGCGAAGACTGGCAGCTTAGCTTTGCGGATACAGGCCCGGGCATGAACCCACAGTTAATCGAGAAAATTTTCGAACCATTCCAATCTCAATTTGAGGGTGGCACTGGGCTAGGCCTGGCAATCGTTTATCAGATAGTGCAGGCGCATGAAGGAAAGGTGTGGGCGAGATCCAAACCGAATCAGGGATGCACGTTTGTGTTGCGAATGCGCAAGGCCGCGGAAGACGGGCTGTCGTTCCACGTTTTCGAGGGTACGCGCGTGTCGGAAGCGCTACCGGAGGGGCAGAAGGTGGAGAGAGCGCATGCCTAACATCCTCATCTGCGACGACGAGCGCTCGATCTGCGAAATGCTCGATATTACCCTGCGCCGCGAGGGCTACAAGGTCGAGACGGTCACTTCCGGAGAAGCAGGGAAGCGGAAGATCGAATCGGCGCTGTACGACGTGATTGTTACCGATATCCGGATGCCGAACATTAACGGCATCGAGGTCCTGCGTCACGCACACAAGCTCTCGCCCGATTCCGCCGTCATCTTGATCACGGCGGTTGATGACTACGAAGCGGCTGTTGAGGCCGTCAAGGCGGGAGGCGCGTCAGACTACATCCGTAAATCGCCGGGCATGGTCGATGAAATCAAGCTGGCGATCCGCAAGGCGCTCGAAAAAGTAAATCTCAGCCGCCAGAATTTTGCGTTGAAGCGCGACGCCGCAACCAGAAACTCGCTCGACAACATTATCGGCGCCAGTCCGGCGATGGAGAAGCTGAAGCAAACCATCCGGACGGTGGCTTCCACGCAGAGCACTGTCTTGATTTATGGTGAGAGCGGGACGGGTAAGGAACTGGTTGCTCGCGCCGTCCACGCCTGCTCGCCCAGGGCCAACGAACCATTTGTCTCTATTAACTGTGGGGCGTTTCCCGAAACGCTGCTTGAAAGCGAACTCTTCGGCTACGTGAAGGGTGCGTTCACAGGTGCGAACCAGAATAAGCGCGGACTGTTCGAGGTTGCCGATTCGGGAACGATCTTCCTCGACGAAATCGGTGAAATGACCCTGACCATGCAGGTGAAGCTGCTACGAGTTCTGCAGGAGCGCTGTGTGCGTCCGGTCGGCGGGACTGACGAAATTGCAATCGACGTACGGGTGATTGCTGCGACAAATCGTGACCTTGAAAAACAAGTGGCAGAAAATACGTTTCGCGAAGATCTCTACTACCGGCTGAACGTCATTCCGGTTACGGTGCCGCCATTGCGCGACCGGCGTGAAGACGTTGCTTTGTTAGTGAATCATTTCCTTCGCAAGTACGCGCCGGCTGCGGGAAAGGGCATTGCGCGGGTGAATGCGGCCTCGCTGGCGCTGCTCGGGAACTACGATTGGCCCGGAAACGTTCGCCAGCTTGAAAACACCATCGAGCGCGCCGTCGCGCTCGAGACGGGAGAGGAATTGCACGTTGAGCTGCCCGCAGAACGCCCACGCGCGCGAGCTGCTGCGGCCGGGGCCGGCGGCGACGGATTGACAGTCTCGCCAGGCTCCGTGCTGCCCGAAGGAATGGACATGGAAAAGTACGTGGCGGAAATCGAGCGCGCATTGTTAAAGTCTGCACTTGCGCAATCGAATGGTGTGCAGGCGCGGGCTGCGGATGTGCTCAAAATTTCTTACCGTTCGTTCCGGCATTTGATGAAGAAGTACGATTTGTAGTCGTTGGTAGTAGGTCATTGGCGGAAACACAACCATGAGCAGTGAGCGGTGAGCAACGAGCAACCGCTAGCATCACAGAAAAATGAACCCGATCACGATTGTTGCTCACGGCTCATAGCTCATAGCTCACATCTCGCTACTTGAAGCTGCTAACATTCGCTCATGCGCAATACACTCAAATTCATGTGGAATTCGACCCGTGGGCACCATCTCGCGCCGTGGCGCAGCCCGTACCTGCTGTGGCGCATAGAAACTTACTGCGGTGTCAAAATGCAGCAGATTGGATTCCTGGAATTCTGGGAGTTTCTCTGGCGGGAACGCGCCAATCTTTGGAGATTCTTGAAGTGGACGTCAGAGATGCGGCGGCACGTGCATCCCCAGCAGAAAAACTAATTAGGTGGTTGGGAAGTCGAATCAACAGGTTTTCGAAAATTACACGCTTACGCAATTCCACAATTTCTCAATTCTTACCGTTTCCCGCCGCCAGCGCACCTTCAAGTGAAACATTAACTTCGGTGCCTTTTGCCGCGCCGGTAAGCTGGTTGGCAGCGCCACGATTGGACGAAATCTCGAGGTACCCCATGCTGCCAAGAATTCCGAACACTTCACCGGGGGCGCCTTCGGCGTAGTTCGTGCGCATGGTCGTGACTTCGCGTTTGCCTACTGAGATTTTGAATCCAGCCGCATTCGGCGCGAACAGGGCCGGGGCATCGCTCGGAGTGAAGTTCGTGATCAAGTTTCCGAAACGATCGACCTTCAGCACCACGCCTCGGAGGGTCTTCGCATCCACCGGCTTCGGTTTGGGCGCATTAAAACGCACGTAGTCGTTGATCTCGGGGCCAAATTTTTCGTGATCAAGGCCTTTTGCGAGATAGGCCGCTATCGGCGCAAAGATGTCGCGTCCGTGAAACGTATTGCTGATGGGCTGCAGGAAATAGTGATCACTGCTCGCATGGCGAACATGCAGGCGTTCTTCCTTTGCGTACATAAGCGAAAGGACGCCATTATCGGGGGCGACGAAATTGTGGCGGTCGGAGGCGGCAATTATTGGGCGCCGGGCAGTTCCCACCCCGGGATCGACCACGACCAGGTGGACTGTCCGCGTCGGAAAATAGTTATACGCCTCTGCCAAAGTGAGCGCCGCGTCGAGAATGTCGTAGGGCTGCACCGAGTGACAGATGTCCACAATTTCGGCATTGGGCGCGATGTTTAGAATCACGCCTTTCATGGTGCCAACGAAGTGATCGTTGAAGCCAAAGTCGGTGGTGAGGGTGACGATCGGACGTTGCATCAAGCCAGCCTTCCGGAGCTGAAATCACACATTGACTTGAACTTAAAGGCTCATTGGCGGGGGCGTCAAGGTACAGAAGTCACGAATGCGGGTCACTGCAGCTTTTGCTTTTGCCGGACAGCTGTAACCACCTCGCGAATGGCTTTGGTGACGTCGTTCGGTGCCTCCAATTCCATGTTGTGGCCGCTATGAACGACAACCTGCTTACTGTTTGACGAGAGCGCGACAAGCTTTGCCTGACCGTCCTTTCGTTCCTGTTCCCACTGCTTCGCGGGAACATCGGCATCGTTGCCATAACCGCCTTCCGCCCGCGTCAGCACGATCAAGGGAATCGCGCCCAGAGTGCCTTTTTGCGGTGTGCTCATCCACTTTGCAAAGTATTCGCCGGACCACTCCAGTTGGCTGCTCTCCTCTTCATACATGACCGGCCGCGACTGCGCCCAGAGCTGCAGCTTCTGCACATCTGCGGGAAGCACTTTGTACATGGAATCGAGCGTGGTCGCGAGTTCAGGCGGCAATTTCGGCAGTGATGCGGGGGTGTCGTTCTTCGTCATTTCTTCTCGCGGTGCTGGAATTGCACGACCCTTGGCGTCGTCCCCCAACCGCATGGTTTTTCCTCCCCCGATGCCGACGCGTTCACCTTCGAATGCTGCATCCACGAGCACCATGCCGGCGGATTTTTTCGGGAACGTGATCGCGAAATTCCGCACCACCGGGCCACCGTAGGAATGCCCTACCAGAACAAAAGGTCCGTGCTCGCCAAGTTTGGCGAGTGCATCGTGCAGTTCGAGATTGATTTGCGCAAAGGTGCGCGGCTTCGGCCCAGGGTCGCTCCAGGCATAGCCGGCGCGGTCGTAGGTGCAGATCCGAGAGAATGTCGAAACCTTACTTTGTACCAGCATCCAGTCGAAAGAAAAGTCGCCGAGGCCATTCTCAACAACTATGGTGGGCTTGCCCTTGCCGGTGCAGTTTACGTGTAGCCGGTGTCCACCCAGATCGACGAGCTTTCCGGGAGGGGCAGGTTGCGTGGCGGCGAAAACGCCTGAGAGGATCAACGCGTAGAAGGCGATGAGTTTGGAAGCGTTCATGGTTTCTTCTTCGGCTGTTCATATGTACGCCGCGTTCTGGACAAGGTTCCTTTCAATATGCGAATGATCGCAGTGTGGGGCTGAAAGATATCCAACGCGGGACGAGTAACTAGATTGATGGCGAGGTTAAAGCAGGTTCCTCACCGCTGAAGCGGTTCGGAATGACCAAATCCATTTAGACTTGCCAGTTGCGCCCGGATACGGCGCTACTCGATTCGAATGCTTCCCGAACCTGTCTGAACCTCTACCGGAACGCCTCCGCCGCCGACTTTGCCCTTTACCTCGTGGCGTCCGATGGACCCCTGGACGGAGACAGGATGTGAGAGGTCGATTGATCCCGACCCGGTGTGTGCATCGAGATCAAACGAGGCATTCTGCGGAAGCCGGAGATCGACACTGCCCGAGCCGGTGTGTACGTACCAGCTGCCGGTTGCCTCACCATCAACGCGAATGTCCCCACTTCCCGCTTGCGCCTGGAGCGAGCCTTTCACGTTGCGCAGTTCCAGGCCTCCGGAACCAGTTTCAGCCCGCACTGAGCCGGGGGCGCTTTGCTCCAGCGTCAAATGGCCGCTGCCAGTCTGTCCATCGAATCCGCCTGCGACGTTGCTGGCATGAATCGATCCACTCCCCGTCCGCGCATAAACATTTCCATTAATGCCACTGATCTCGATCCCGCCGGAACCAGTGTGTGCGCGAAGGCCACCGCCGATGTTCGAACACTTGACGTCGCCGGAGCCTGTACTTACTTCCGCCGGCCCAGAAATATCAGAAATGTTCTGCTCTCCTGATCCGGACGAGGCGTGGAGTTCGGTGTTGGCAGGTACAGTCACGTCATAGCTGATCGAGATGTTGTGCCGCAGTGACGGGTCGTCAATATGGCCGATGCGGATGTCGTTTCCGCTCTGCTGAATCGGAGGATTGCTTTCGATTTTCCTGACCCGCTGCTCGGCATCGCCGCCGCCAAACCACTCGTTGGCCTGAATGTGTCCAACCACGTGGACCTGGTTCGATCCGCCGCGATGGACCACGATCGAGCCGGAGCCGGTCTCGATTTGCAGGTTGACGGTTCCGGTGACTTGCAGAGCGCGGTCAAACTGGCCGCGCACTGCTGCGAATGCTGGAAGCGAGCAGACGGCAAAGATCGAAATAATCAGAGTCGTTCGTGAATTGAACAGCTTCATGTGCTTTCTCCTGATACATGAAGTCGGAACAACTGACATCAAAATCGTCGGCGGGCGCGGAAACCCGCCGGCTACGCATTGCTTACTGCAGAATGACCTGGTCGCCTTCCTTCAGTCCATTGAGGACCTCGGTCTTGGCGCCGTTTGAAATACCGATGTTGATCGCCATCTTGCGCTGGCCGTCCTTGCCCTTCGGGTCAGGCACTTCGACCGATGCTTTGCGATCTTTGTCGTAAATGATGGCCCCTTCCGGAATTTGCAGAACATTCTTATGTTCATCCAGAATGATTTCCGCGTTGGCGGTCATCTCGGCCTTCAGTTCACCGGTGGCATTATCGATTGAGACGCGGACCTCAAATGTGGTCACGTTATCCTTCTCGACTCCCATGGGTGAAATTTTCGTGACCACGCCGTTGAAAGTTTTGTCCTTGAAAGACTCGACTTTGATTCGCGCAGGCTGGCCCAGATACACGCGACCGATGTCACTCTCATCGACCTTGCCTTTGACGTAAACCTTGCTGGTGTCGCCGATGGTCATGACCAGTGTTGCGCTTGATCCCAATACGAGAATCGAACTCACTGCATCACCGACTTCGACGTCGCGCGAGAGGACGATTCCATCGATTGGAGAAACAATGTCGGTGTAGCTCAGTTGCTCTTCGAGTTGCTTGAGATTGGCCTGATCTTCGGCCACCTGCGCTTGCGATTGCGCAATCTTTGCCTGTAAGACGGTGACCTGGGCCCGCGCGACGTTTTGCTTGTTCACGGCAAGCTTGTAGTCCTTCTCGGCATCATCGAGCGCCGACTGGGAAACCACGCCGCTCTTCTGCATCTCAAGATTTCGCTGGTAGGCGCGCTGGAGCAGAGGGACATCCGGCCCTTCGGCATCGACTTTGGCGCGCTCGTAATCCGCTTCTGCGCCCTTCAGGTTTGCCTGTGCTGCAAGCAGAGCAGCGCGCGACTGATCCACTTGAGCTTGAATTTCTTCCTTATCGAGCTGTGCCAAAGGCTGTCCCTTTTTCACCCGGTCGCCATATTCGACATATAGCTTTTTAACGATACCGCTGGCCTTCGATTTCACCTCTACTTTGGTAATCGGCTCGACCTTGCCGGTTGCGACCACGCTCTTCGCGAGGTCTCCGCGTTCGACTTTCGCGAGCTTGGAGGGGTCAATTTTTGAGCTGCCGTGCGAGAAGGCGACGGCGACGCCGACGATAAGGACCAACACAACCACGATGACCGACACGATAATTATTCGATTACGCCGCTTCTTACGTACGGCCAAGTTACCGTTCACAACTCCTCCTTAAGCAACCGGGTGCTTGCCCGATCATTGGTACGAACCACTTCTGTATTTTGTTCCGGGCCTTTTCAGGAACGGCGGCGAAACGGGAATTCGGCGTCTCCGATTAGACCGCCCAGGAACAGAAATGGAAGCAGGACTGTAGGGACATTCCACGGAACCTATCCAACCAATCCCGGAAGTCGGGGTTTGGGCGGAGATTATTCGGGCTATCGCCACGGGTGGAACGTCACTTCAGAGTTGTACTTATTATAGCTTCCCCAGAATTGCCTGGATCTCGGAACCAGCTTTGGAATGTTAAAATTAGGGTTCAGATGATTGCCTTTGTGCTGCTCCGGGTCCTTCTGATCGTAGCCCTGGTCGCGGCCAACGCCTTCTTTGCGGCCGCCGAATTTGCGCTGGTCAGCGTACGCGAGACCCGCATTGAACAGCTCATAAAAGCCCGCCGCATCGGCGCGCGCATTCTCCAGCGACTCCATCGCAATTTGGACGAGGTGGTGACTGGCGTCCAATTGGGGGTCACCATCGTCAGCCTAACCCTCGGCTGGATCGGCGAGCCTATGGTTGCGCACTTCGTAGAGGGATTGAGTTTTCTGCAAAAGCTCCCGCACGTCCTGGTTTATGCGCACGGGATCGCTATCGTGATTGCCTTCGGGCTCATCACCTTCATGCACGTGATTTTGGGTGAATTGGTGCCGAAGTCACTTTCACTACAGCGGGCAGAACAGGTGGCGCTGGCCGTCGCCGCGCCCATGGACGTATTCCTTACCTTGACCAGGCCGATCATTTTTGTGATGGGAACATCGGCGAGTACCGTGCTTCGGATTTTTGGACTGCGCAGAATGCGCCAGGGGCCAGTACATTCGCCTGACGAAGTGAAGCTGATTGTGAGCGCCAGCAGGGAACTGGAACAGATTACATCGGCTCAGGAAGCCATGGTTCATCACGCTCTCGACCTCGAAAACATTACAGTGCGCGAGGTGATGGTCCCTCGGCCTGACATTTTTTCTCTGCCCGGCGACATGACTCTTCACGATGCGATTGATCGAGTGGTCGAGGAGCAACACTCACGCATTCCGATTTACGACCCCCGCAGCGGCCCCGAGCACATCATCGGAATTCTTTATGCCAAGGACCTGATGCGCTGGTCGGGCCTGCGATTGGCCGCGAAGGCCATCCCGCTGCCTTCGCGTATTTCGGAAATGAAAGTCAGCCAGGTCATGCACGATGCCATGGTTGTGCCGGAGACGAAGCCGCTCTCGGAGCTGCTCGAAGAGTTCAAGGAACGCAAGCGGCACATGGCCATTGTGGTCGATGAATTTGGCTCGACAACAGGCTTAATCACGGCGGAAGACATACTCGAGCAACTGGTCGGCGAGATCGAAGACGAATACGATGTAGCCGCGCCGGAGCGGTCTCCGGAAGATAAGGCACTCGTACTTGAAGGGACGACCGGCATTCGCGACCTGGAATCGCAATACGATTTGCTGTTGCCACGCGACGCGGGATTCGAGACCCTGGCCGGATTCATGCTCTCGAAGCTGCAGAAAATTCCTGACGTTGGCGATTCCTGCTACTACGGCGGGCGGCGTTTCACCGTGCAAGACATGGACGGTTATCGCATCGCACGCGTAAAGATTGAAACCGTGCAACCCGCGGCAGCACAGGTTGGAGACTAGTCCAGCTTGGAGAGAGGCCAAGACCAGGCTGGAACCATCCGCAGCGCGACTCCAAACGACATTCCTTCAATTCTCGCGCTAGAGCGAAGCGCAACCGAGGTTGCTCACTGGTCCGAGCGGGTCTACCGCGACGCCCTCGGACCAGGAGCGCCGGAACGCGTGGTTCTGGTGTACGAAGTTGAAGGCGTGAATAAGGGATTTCTCATCGCGCGGTTCAGTGCTTACGAGTGCGAGATTGAAAACATTGTTGTTCTCGCCGAGTGTCGGCGATTTGGGATTGGATTACGACTAATTACGAATTTGATAAGTGTCTGCCGCGACCGGCGTTTGCAAGAAATACTTCTCGAAGTTCGTGAATCCAATTCAGGAGCGCGATCACTGTACAGTCGGTGCGGGTTCGCGGAGAGTGGGAGGCGCAAGTTGTACTATAGCGATCCGGCGGAGGACGCGGTTCTGTACTCGCTGGCGCTCTAGTGTGCCCAATGTTTTGTGCAGAATCGGACCAATATGGTCTGTTTTCAGTCAGAAACGCGTCATCGGAAGGTCAATTTTTGTTGAAAATTCGTCATTGAACCAGTGCTGGCCGTGTGCTAGTTTTAAGCCACAATTCAACCTTGAGGAGGTCTGCCGGATGCTAGCCTCTAGAGATCACCTCCTGGCCACGCATGACGAATTCCGCAAGCTGGCCCAGGAGCATTCGCAGTACGAACAACGCCTCTCATCTCTCACCCACAAGCGGTATCTCACCGACGACGAAAAGCTAGAAGAAGTCAGGCTGAAAAAGCTGAAACTGCGCCTAAAGGACCAGATGGAGTCCATCGAGCGCCAGTACCGCGACCACGTCTCGCACGGCCAAGTCGCCTAAGAAATTCTGTCCAATCTCCCAGCCCGGTTAAGCGGCACAGACTAGGTGCATCCCTACGAATGCTGGTCGGCGCCGACATCCCTTTCCCGCCCAGGTCACTTCCGAGGACGTATAAGCGACGGACAGGAATGTCCGAGCCACACAGTATCTACTGCAATATAATCCGGATAATGGTCAGGGATGGCTACTACTATGGCGCGGTAATGATTGCCGCTGCCGTCCTCGCCGCTTGGCTGACGACTCCAATTTGGGCGATCGTTCCAGTCTTACTTGCGGCTTTTTTCATGTGGTTCTTTCGCGACCCGGATCGGGTAATTACTTCCGAGCCTGGTGCCGTGGTTTCGCCGGCGGATGGTAAGGTCACTGATGTCGCGACGGTAAATCTGAACGGCGAAAGCTGGAAACGGATCAGCATTTTTCTAAACGTCTTTAATGTACACGTGAACCGATCGCCGATTGCCGGCGTGATTCGCGATGCCCGTTATCAGGAAGGCAAGTTTCTCAACGCAATGAATCCGGCCTGCGCGGAATGCAATGAGCAGAATACGATCACGGTGGAAGGCGATGGCCAAAAGATCGTTTTCAAGCAGATCGCGGGTCTTCTGGCACGTAGAATCGTGTTCACGAAGAAAATAGGGGACAAGGTCGCTCGTGGCGAGCGAGTTGGACTGATCAAGTTTGGTTCACGAACGGACGTCTTTGTTGATCCGGGGGCGGAAGTGAGCGTTAAGCCCGGGGAACACGTGAACGGTGGCTCGAGCATTCTCGCATTCCTTAAAGTAGAAAAAAGGGAACTCGCGGGAGTTTCTCGGCGGGAGCAGGGAACCAGATAATGGAAATGGAAGCACCGCATCCGATGCGACGCAAAGAGGACCAGCGTCCTCGCCGCTTTCGCAAGGGGATGTACATTCTGCCTTCGCTGTTTACCTCGGCTAACGTGTTGCTCGGGTACTACGCAATTCTCCACGTAATCCGGG
>DAIPJJ010000253.1:0-4751 GCA_036770325.1 Terriglobales bacterium | reverse complement strand
ACCCATACCGGCGTGTACATCGGACATGGCAAGTTTATTCATGACACGGTACATGGGCATCCCGGTGTGCAGATCAGCCGAGTGAAGGACCAGCCGTGGACGCGATTGCTGGTGTCATGCCGGAGAGTCAAATGAACCGATCGCGCTGCATGGCTGGCAAGGTGGTCGTGTACTCTCTTTTGCTGACGATGACATCGTTGCTTCACGCGAGCAATTCGATTGACACAAAGAAAGTCGACGCGATTCTTGCGTCTGCTGGCCTGCGATCCGGGAATATTCCTGGCGCAGCAGTGTCGGTGATGCACGATGGGACTGTTTTGTACCGCCGCGGCTATGGTTTCGCTGACTTGAAGACGCAACACGCTATCGATTGGCGGACCAACTTTCGCCTTGCCTCGTGCACCAAGCAATTCACGGCAATGGGGATCATGCTGCTTGTGCATGACGGCAAATTGAAATATGACGAGCGGTTGACCGATGTGTTTCCCGATTTTCCGGAGTACGGAAACAAGATCACGATTCGGATGCTGCTCAATCACACGTCGGGATTGCAGGATTACGAAGACCTGATGGCGCCTGAGAAGTACTCTGAGCAGCAGCAAATAAACGATGCCGGCGTGCTCGAGTTGATGAAGCATACGAGTTCGACAAAATTTCCGCCGGGTTCGCATTGGCAGTACAGCAATTCGGGGTATGTGCTGCTTGGCCTCATCGTGCAAAAGGCATCGGGCGAGTCGTTTCCGGACTTCCTGCACGATCGAATGTTTGCGCCGCTCGGAATGACGAACACGATTGCATATGTACGCGGCAAAAATAATCTGGTGAACCGAGCCTACGGGCACAGCTTTGAAAATGGGACATGGAAGCAAACAGATCAGAGCCCGACATCGGCAACGCTGGGCGACGGCGGAGTTTATTCTTCCCTTCAAGATCTGGCCAAGTGGGATCGGGCGTTACGCGACAACACACTTCTGAGTCGTGGCGAAATGCAGGACGCTTTGACGCCGGTAGATGTACCGGGAGTGAAACAGCCCGATGCTGCGCCCGCTCAGTACGGCTTTGGATGGTTCTTGAATTCGTACCAGGGTCATAAGCGCATGTGGCACTACGGTGAGACGATGGGTTTTCGAACTGCCATTCAGCGCTTCACCGATGACGGCCTTACTATCATTATTCTGTGCAATCGCGCCGATCTGAATCCGACGGCCCTCGCATTGCAAATTGCTGATGTGTACTTCAGCGGGGCTGGTAAACAAGACCAATGACGATGACCTTAAAAGCTGCGGTTTTGATGGGGCTCTGTCTACTCGCCGCAGGCGCCTCAGCGCAGACAACGGTTGACCGGAAGACTGCCGACGAAAAGCAACAGGTACTGTGGGAAAAACTGGAGTCGCAGATTCGCGAAGTCGATCAGCATCTCGATGGCGTAATGGGCATCGCGATCGAAGACCTCGCCACCGGTCAAAAATACTTCCTGCATGAAAACGCGGTGTTTGCGCAGGCAAGTTCTATCAAGATATGCGTTCTTGCTGAACTCTATCGTCAGAACCAACAGGCCCTCGCTGGCGCTTCAGGCAAAGCGAAGCTCACGGATCTCTACACAATGGACGCAAAAGATCTAGTCCAAGACAGCGACATTATGGGCGGACTGACTCCGGGGGTTACGCGAATTACGAACCGCGATTTAGCAACCATGATGATTGCCGTCAGCGACAACTCCGCCGCGAATGTGTTGATTGATCACGTCGGTATGCAGAACGTCAATGTGCTGATGGACAGCCTGGGCCTCGCGCACACGCGCTTGCAAAGAAAGATGATGGATATCAAGGCTGCGAGCGAAGGCCGCGAAAACATCTCGACGCCGCGCGAAATGATGACGCTGCTCGAGCAAATTTATCGCGGCAAGGTGCTGAACAAAGAAATGACTGACGATTTTTTCAAAATGCTCAGCACGCACAAGGACAGCGCGATTTCACGTGTTCTGCCTGAAGGGGTTCGCAGCGCCGATAAACCCGGAGAACTGGAAGGCGTGCGGACTGATTCGGGCGTGGTCTTTGCGACGAACCGACCGTACGTGATCTCGGTGATGACAAGCTATCTGCGCAATGAACGTGACGGCGCGGCCGCAATCGAGCGAATATCGGTCGCCGCGTACCAGATGTTCGATCGCTTCGGCCGAGCCTCCGAATATGGCCGAGTGGTTTCGACCAGCAACGGCAGCAACGCGCATTGATTTATGTCCACTTTCGTTTCTAATGGCCCTGCGTCTAAGTCAAAGGCAGTCACGATCCGGAGCTTTACCACGCCGGATGAAATGAAAGCCTGCGTCGACCTTCAGAAAGTGATTTGGGGATTCTCTGACGTTGATGTAGTTCCGCATCGCATGTTCGTGGTTGCACACCGTACTGGCGGGCAGGTGATTGGCGCGTTCGATGGCGAGCGTTTGATTGGCTTTGCCCTGTCGTTCATCGCGCAGCGCGATGGCAAGACCTACATTCATTCGCACATGGCAGCGGTGCTGCCGGAGTATCAGAATAGAGGCATCGGCAGAAAGTTAAAGCTTGCGCAACGAGACGAAGCTCTCGAACGTGGCTTCGATCTGATCGAGTGGACATTCGATCCGTTGCAGATTCGAAATGCTCACTTCAATATCGTCCGGCTTGGGGCCGTTGCCCGCGAGTATTTGCCAAACGTTTACGGACGCACAACCAGCCCGCTTCATCACGGATTGCCAACAGACCGGCTGGTCGCACATTGGCGGATTCGCGAGCGAAACGAAACTCGTCCGGCGGGCGAGAGTAATACCGGTACGAGAGAAGTATGTGTCCCAAAGAATATCTTCGAGATTTCAGCCCGTGACCCTACGAGAGCGCAGGAGATTCAATCGGAGATTCGCAACCAGTTTCAGCAATTACTTAAGGATGGTTGGGCTGTCACCAATTTCGAAGCAGACGACCAAAACGGCAAGTACCTGTTACGACGAATATGAAAATTGAATCAATTACATTGCGCGAACTCGAAATGCGGTTGAAGTCGCCCTTCGAGACCAGCTTCGGAGTCACGCAGAAGCGGCGCATTCTTCTGGTTGAGGTGGTCGCCGGTGGCATGACCGGTTGGGGAGAAGTCACTACCGGCGAGGCCCCTTATTACAACTACGAAACCACCGATACAGCGTGGCAGGTGATCTCCGAATTCATCAGCCCGCTCATCATTGGAAAGGACTTGCAAACAGCCAGGGAGCTGCCGCAGCTTGTCGCGCGAATTCGCGGCCATCAGATGGCCAAAGCAGGAGTGGAGAATGCGCTCTGGGACATAGAAGCCCAGCACAACAATGTTTCTCTTTCGAGGCTTCTTGGCGGAACCCGCGAAGAAATTGCCTGTGGGGTTTCTCTCGGCATTCGTGAAACTCCGCAACTTCTGATCGAAAAAGTAGAAGAAGAGCTTAGGAACGGCTACCGGCGAATCAAGCTGAAGATCAAGCCGGGCAAAGATCTCGACTACGTCGCAGCCGTGAGACGGCAATTCCCTCGCGCGGTTCTTTCGGTCGATGCGAATTCCGCCTACTCACTGGACCAAGCCGAGCATCTACGCAAGTTTGATGAGTATGACCTGCTGATGATCGAACAGCCGCTCGAATGGGACGAAATTTACTCCCATTCCAAATTACAGAAGCAGATCAGGACTGCACTTTGTCTTGATGAGTGCATCAGTCACGCACGCCATGCCGAGGCTGCAATCGAACTGGGCGCATGTCGCATTATCAACCTTAAGCTCGGTCGTGTGGGCGGCCACACCGAAGCGCGCAGGGTGCATGACGTGTGTGAAAAGAATTCAATTCCCGTTTGGTGTGGCGGCATGCTCGAATCGGGCGTTGGGCGCGCGCACAATGTGGCCATGTCCACGTTGCCAAATTTCACGCTGCCTGGCGATGTTTCCGCGAGCAAAAGGTACTGGGAACAAGACATCATCGAGCCGGAGGTTGAGGTTTCCCCGCATGGTATGATCCGCGTTCCCCATGCGCCAGGGCTTGGATACGCCGTCAAGCGGAAGTTTGTGGAGCAGCTTACCGTGAGGAAAAAGACGTGGAAAGCAGAAGTGATGGTGGAGGCATGAAAGCTATGTCGAATCTCCGGCGGTGCATGGTTTTCCTCATCTTCTTTATTGCTGCTCTTCTCTGGACGTCAGCAGCCCAGGCCCAGACGCCTTTTACTCTCGAGCAGGTGATGAGCTTCAGTTTTCCTACCGAGCTTGTCGCGTCCGAACATGGCAGTCGCGTGGCATGGGTTTTCGATTCGAAAGGCGTCCGCAATGTATGGGTAGCGGATGGACCTGACTTTGCCCGATCAGCACGCCAACTAACGCACTACAACACCGACGATGGACAGCCGATTGCAAGTCTACGGCTCACGCCTGATGGCAAAACGGCGGTATATGCACTGGGCAGCGAGTTAAACGATGCGCAGGAGAGCGCGAACCCGTTGAGTTGGACGAAAGGCGCAAAGCAGCAGGTTTTCGCCATCGATGTTGACGCGAAAAATGTTTCGCCGCGTCTGCTGGGTGATATGGGCTGTGCTGACGAAGGTTGCGAGGACATCGAAATTTCGCCCGATGGCAAGTGGGCCGTGTGGTCGGCCAAAAAGAAGCTCTGGATCGCGAGCACCGACGGCAAACAGCAGGCCAAAGAACTGGCTACAGTGCGCGGGGATTCAGTGGGGCCGCAGTGGTCGCCGGATGGGAAACACATTGCGTTC
>DAIPJJ010000252.1:0-4770 GCA_036770325.1 Terriglobales bacterium | reverse complement strand
AGTGTGATCATCAGGATGTATCCGAACAGAATGGTGCGTGGACCATATGAGACCACCGCGAGGAAGCTCGCCACGCAGCAAACGAAAACCGATGCCTTGAAGTTGCGACTCTCCTGGTAGCACAGGTACAGCAGCATCAGCATCAGCGTGACGGGAAGAACAAAGGTCAGCGCTTTTAGACCAGATATCCCGAGGAAGCGATATGCGAAGTAGAACGGAATCTCAGCCAGCCACTCGCTATTTATCCAGGGGTGGCCAGCGACGGTGAAGGAGTACAAGTCCTCGCGAAGGAACTCGTGATGCTGCAGCAAATATTGGGCATCGCGGAGGTGCCACCAAATGTCAGGGTCGTTGAAGTCAGGATTGCTAAGGGTAAGCGCGAATTGCAGGCCGATCAAGGCAAGCGTGAGCACCGCCAGAAATGACGTTGATGCCTCCAGCCAGCCCCTAGGGCCTGACACGAAGTGACGAAAGTCGCCACTATCCGGAGGGAGTTCCTGAGCGGCGGCGGTTTTCGGCTCGGTTGTGGTCAAAACAGTCAAGATAGGCCGTCGATGGTGCTCAGGGTGCAATCCGTCTGCCAGCCATTTTCGTGGACTCTTTAAAGGCAGATCACATAATCGGTTGCGAGAAGAACCTAAAGCGCCATCGCAAACTTCTGTATTAAGGTATGTAAACTCGTTCCAGCCAGTGTATGCAAGAGTTTACACTTTCCTATGTACTTGTGAGTACGTTTCGTCTTGATTTTGCAAGGCTTGCAAATAAATTTTTTGGTCTTAGTATTGC
This sequence comes from Terriglobales bacterium, assembly GCA_036770325.1. Classification (GTDB taxonomy): domain Bacteria; phylum Acidobacteriota; class Terriglobia; order Terriglobales; family Acidobacteriaceae; genus Gp1-AA145. Next base: position 3,984 of record DAIPJJ010000252.1, on the reverse strand, counting down.
TTTACATGGTTCCCTGTATTATGCTGCCCCCCACAGCGTTCAGAGCACCTCGAATGCAGTCTTCGAACTCTGAAACCAGGTTTCTCCTGCATCCAGCTGTCACGAACGAAGATTGAAGCTGTAGCCGATTGTTTGCTCTGGCGCTCCAGCTGTCAACATCAGTTCACAGCCATCGGACGGGAAAAGGGGTAGGTCTTGGGAAGTCCCAGCTCCAGCATCGCGGAGCGCGTGAAGCGCGTTCTGCTCGTCGACCCAGATGAGGCTTTCGGCAACGTCTTGCAGGAAGTGCTCGGCGACTCGGGTTACAACATCCGCCAGGTTTTTACTCCGCAACTAGCCATTAGCGAACTCACAGGCAGCGACATTGATGTAATTCTGCTGAATCTCGCTTCTGAAGAACAGTCGCAGAAATATTTGCTGCGCATGGCTTCAGAGTTGCCGCTCGCGCCACCGATCATCACCTTCGGATGGAACAACCAGATTGCTGCTGCGATGCAGTTGTTCCGCGACGGCGCGGTTGATTTCCTTGAACAGCCGCTCGATGTGCAGGAGCTGCGTTTCGCCATTAACCGGGCCTGTCGCCGCGCCGCGATGAGCCGTGAACTGGCCGCTGCCCAGCAAATGCTTTGTGGCCGTCGCGTCGAAGGCTTGCTTGGCAGCAGCACCGCCATGGACCGCGTGAATGACGTTATTCATAAAGTCGCCAACGTCTTTACCACCGTACTGATCACGGGCGAAAGTGGTACCGGCAAGGGCCTGGTTGCAAAAGCGATTCACAATTTGAGTCCGAGGGTGAACCGGCCCTTCGTGGCTTTTTCCGTCTGTTCCTTTCCTGAGTCGCTGATCGACGATGAACTGTTCGGCCACGAGCGCGGCGCTTTTACCGGAGCGAGCCAGGGGCGTCGCGGGCGCTTCGAGGAAGCGAACGCCGGGACAATCTTCATTGATGAGATTGGCGATCTCGCGCTGCCGCTGCAGGCGAAGCTTCTTCGCGTATTACAGGAACGAACAGTCTCGCGCCTGGGATCGAACGTTTCTCATCCCATCGATGTGCGCGTGATCTGCGCCACCAATCGCAATCTCGAACAGATGGTCCGCGAAGGGACGTTCCGCGAAGATCTTTATTTCCGCATTTCTGTCGTCAAGATCGGGATGCCAGCGCTGCGCGAACGGACCGAAGATGTTCCACTGCTGGCGGAATATTTCCTGCGCATGTTCGGCAAGCTGCATAAGAAGCAGTGCAAGACCATGACTCCGGGATTCATGGGTGCTCTTACGCGGCACTCGTGGCCGGGGAATGTGCGCGAATTGCAAAATGTGATTGAGCGCAGCGTGGTGCTGGGGAATGGGCATGAGCGGCTTGGGATCGACGACCTGCCGCCCGAGTTGCAGAGCCTGAGCATTTCAGACGAATTGCCCAAGGGCTCGTTCCACGATGCCGTGAAGAATTTTAAGAAGGAGCTGGTGCGGGTCGCGCTGGCTATGCACAAAGGCAACAAGCTGAAAGCGGCAAAAGAGTTGGGGATCAGCCGGGCGTATCTGCATCGGCTGCTGAATCAGCTTGAAGTTTCAGACGGTCGAGACGAAGACCGCGAAGAGGAAGGCGAGTTGCAGGAAGTTGAGTTGCAGGAAAAGGATGAGGCGACGGTGCAGGTACATGCCGAATTGCCTGAGAGGGAAGTGGGCCGGGCGGTCGAGCCTGCGAAGGCGTTCCGGTCTGCCGTTCGAATCGCGTAGGCCGCGTAGGGGTAAGTCGCAATGTTCCGCAAGAGTTCACTAGCAAGAGACAGCCGGGGACAGAGCCTGATCGAGACGGCGCTCATGCTCCCGCTGCTGCTCACGCTCATCTTGAACGCCGTCAATTTCGGTTATTTCGTGTGGATCACTTTGAATCTGACCTCAGCGGCTCGTAACGCAACCCAATACGCGACTGCCGGTTCATCCACGCCGAGAAATGCGTCGTTGCCCATTGTTGGCGACTTTTCCACTGCGAATACCGTAAGCGCCTTGATCGCCCAAGACGCCCAAAGATTGCCAAATTTTGCTACAAACGGGACCGTTGACGTTTGCACCGTTGGCGGGAGCAGTTACAAGCCTTGCACTATTACGGATACGGACCCGGAAGCTGCGAATGGATTCGCTCTAAACCGTGTTGACGTTTCGTACACATTCACGCCGCCGATCGATGCGCCCCCATTCACTTTGGGCGTTTTGAGCACTCCTGTCTGCACTTTGAAGGGAGGAAAGACGAGCTGTACTCTTTCGCGGCATGTGGAAATGCGAGCAATGGGTTCATGAATAGGGAAGCAACATCCGGGATGCGACGAAACGAACGCGGCCAGGCGCTCATCGAGTTCGGGCTCCTATTTTTGTTTCTGATCAGTCTGGTTATCAGCATCCTGGAGATGTCGCTATTCTTGTACAACTACTCAGTGCTAACTGACGCGGCGAAAGAAGGCGTACGTTACGCGGTCGTACATGGGTCAAGTGCTGGCGCCTCGGTTTCAAGCGACCCAGAGAGCGCGCCGTGGCCGCCCTGCACGACATCGGCTGATGACAATGTGTTCAATGCTGTTCACACATACATGAGTGCTTCGGCTCACAAGTTGGCGCCCTTAAGTGTTTATTTGTGCTATCCCGAAGGCAATAACAAGCCGGGCAGCGCGGTTCAGGTCACCGTAAGCTATCCGTACGACCCACTTTCTGCGATTGGTCCGCTGAACTGGGCAGCGATGAATATACCGGTTTCTGCAACTTCGGTCGGAAGGATTCAGTTTTGAGAACGGCCATGCCAAATGCTGTTTCGACATTAGCCAACCCAGGCGTGGATGCTACGCTCTCCATGATCCGTGTAGGCGCGGTGGTGCATGCACGTCCGAAGCACCCTAGTAGTGAGCGCGGCCAAGCCGCCGTCTTTCTCGTTCTCGCTCTTGCATTTTTCTTAGTCGGGGGAGTTGGCCTTGCCGTGGACGGCGGGAACATGTTTTTCCATCGCCAAGCCGCGCAAACTGCCGCCGATGCGGCGTGTACTGCTGGCGCAATGGATATGCTTTCCATCGCTGTCGGAGCCAACCTTCCGAACACCGCGCCTACGAGCAGCGCCACGTCGTACGCTCAACTCAACGGTTACTCTTCCGGCGTTTCCTTCTTGCATCCTGATACTTTTACGGCGCTCGACAGCAAGCCTTGCAACTACACCAATACCAACACCGTCTGCGATCCACATGAAAATAACTTGCCCTTTGCGCCTTACCTTCGGGTCAATGTTACAGATCCTGTGCCGACCACGTTCATGCGGTTCGTCGGCGCAAACCCAACCGTAAATGTTTCAGGGCGCTCTACCTGCGGGTTAAGCAATGTGCTGTCTTCGGTGCCCGTTCTCGTGCTGAATCCGAATGCGCCGAACCCAACATCTTCTCCCGCATTCGTCGTCAATGCGGGCGCTAGCTTAGCGGTGCTAGGCGGCCTTCAGAACAGCATCCAGGTCAACTCGGTCGACCCCAATGATTCTACTGGGCAAAGTGCAGCCGACCTGTCATCGGCGAACATCGATCTCAGTGGAGCGAACGGCGGAAACGGTGGAAATCTTTCCGTTGCTGCACTCGAGTCGCAAGCGACAGCCAATGGTGACGGAATCAATTTCGGCACCAGCGGGCGGTGGCTCAGCGCATCGGGTGTGATGTCGGATCCATTCGCGAACATTCATATAGATAAGACAGGTCTTAAGGCTCAGGCTCAGGCACTCGGCACTGATCGAGTCACATATAAAACCACGGGTTGTAACGGTTTCTCTGGCCCTCCTACGCAGCCTTCTTGTCCTGGACTTTCCGCGTCAATTGCTTGTGATGACTACCGGCCCGGCTACTATCCTTCGCTTACTAGTCTGGGAGTTCCATGCGCAGCTTCTCCTCTTAGCGGTGATGCTGCGATCTGTATCGGGACCGGGCCGGGCTATCCAAGCCAAGCCGGCCTAGCGGTATTTGA
>DAIPJJ010000086.1:0-17683 GCA_036770325.1 Terriglobales bacterium | reverse complement strand
GAAATTGGCGGAGGGAGTGAGCTTTGACTGGCTCACATCAGCCGCGGAACGGCTTGGGGAAGTCGAGCGCGGCTTGCGGCGGAATCTTTTGCGGTCGTTATCGCTTGATGCTTTTGAGGCGGCGCTGGAGAGGAGCGCTTAGTTTTTAAGGGGTTGGGTTGGGTACCCATCGAAAAGCGGGTTTCTCGACTGCGTGAGATGATTCGCGAAACGAACCATCTCACTTCGCTTGGAATGACAGGGGTTAGAAGCTTGATGTGGTGATGCTTTGAGGCGGCACTGGAGAGGAACGCTTAGTTTTTCGAGGGATATTTTGTTTCAATGTCGGCTTGAGTGGTCGGGTTGGTACCCATCCAAAAGCAGGTTCCTCGACTGTGTGAGATGATTCGCGAAACGAATCATCTCACTTCGCTCGGAATGACAGGAGGTTAGGGGTTTGATGTGGTGATGCTTTTGAGGCGGCGCTGGAGAGGAGCGCTTAGTTTGTGAGCGATGTTTTGTGTCATTGAGTGGTCGGGTTGTACCCATCCAAAAGCAGGTTCCTCGCTTTCCGCTCCGCTGGCGCTTCGGAATGACAGTTGGTGAAGGTCTTATGGCACGAGTAAACTCGTGCCCTTCCCGGCCGTGCTCAAGCGATGAACTGCAGATTGCTGCGTCACATTTTGGGGCGTTACAACCGGCAGATCAGCAGTTCGCGCTCGTAAATCATTTCGGGTGGAAGATGAGCGTGCAGAAGAATAAATAACTCCTCGTGGGAGATGACTTCGCGCTTCCAGGCAGCACGATCGACTTTTTGCAGCGCATCAAACTTTTCTCGCGGGATGTCGAGGCCGCGCCAGTCGATGTCTTCATAGAACGGCGTCCAGCCGATGGGCGTTTCTTTGGTGCGTGTGCGGCCGTGAACGCGATCGACAATCCACTTGAGCACGCGGAAGTTCTGGCGATAGCCGGGCCACAAAAACTCTCCGTTTTCGTCTTTGCGGAACCAGTTCACGCCAAAGATGCGCGGGGTCACGGTGAGCGATCGCTGCATTTTGATCCAATGCCGAAAGTAGTCGCCCATGTGATAGCCGCAGAAGGGAAGCATGGCCATCGGATCGCGGCGGACTTTGCCGACTTCGCCGGCGGCAGCAGCCGTCATTTCGGATCCCATGGTCGCGCCGACGTAAACGCCTGAACTCCAGTTGAAGGCCTGATAGACGAGCGGAATCGTGTGACCGCGTCGCCCGCCAAAAATAATTGCACTGATCGGAACACCGGTAGGATCTTCCCAGGCAGAGTCGATGGTCGGGCATTGACGCGCGGGCGCGGTGAAGCGCGCGTTCGGGTGGGCGGCTTTCGCGCCAGTCTTCTTTGCAATCTCCGGAGTCCATAGGTTCCCCTGCCAGTCTTCGCATTCGGCCGGTGGTTCGTCGGTCATTCCTTCCCACCACACGCCGCCATCGGGAGTGAGCGCGACGTTGGTGAAGATGCTGTTCTTCGCGAGTGTGGCCATCGCGTTTGGGTTTGTCTTAACCGATGTGCCGGGAGCGACGCCAAAAAATCCTGCCTCCGGGTTAATTCCGCGCAGCCGGCCTTCTGAATCGGGAGTGATCCAGGCGATGTCATCGCCGACGGTCCAGATTTTCCAGCCTTTGAACTCATCAGGCGGGACCATCATGGCGAAATTTGTTTTTCCGCAGGCGCTGGGGAATGCGGCCGCGACGTATGTTTTTTGTCCCTGCGGATCTTCGACGCCCAGAATGAGCATGTGCTCGGCCATCCAGCCCTCGTCGCGCGCCATGGCTGACGCGATACGAAGCGCGAAACATTTCTTTCCGAGCAACGCGTTGCCGCCGTAGCCAGAACCGTAAGACCAGATTTCGCGCGACTCGGGGAAATGCACGATGTACTTGGTGTCGTTACAAGGCCAGGGAACGTCTTTCTGCCCAGGCCGCAGGGGTGCGCCGAGGCTGTGCAGGCAAGCGACCACACGCTTGTAATCTTTGTCGATCTCTTTGAAGACGCGCAGGCCAATCCGCGCCATGATGCGCATGCTGACCACAACATACGGCGAGTCGGTAAGCTGTACTCCGATTTGCGCCATGGGCGAGTCGATTGGGCCCATGCTGAAGGGCAGCACGTACATGGTGCGGCCGTTCATTGAGTTGCGGAACAGGCCGCGGAGCTTGCGCCGCATTTCGTAAGGATTCTCCCAATTGTTGGTGGGGCCGGCGTTATCTTTTGAGAGCGAGCAGATGAAAGTGCGCTCTTCTACGCGGGCCACATCGGACTTGTCCGAGCGGGCGAGAAAGCAACCGGGCCAGAGTTTCTGATTCAAGCGAATCAAGGTGCCGCTCTCGACCATTTCGTCGCAAAGCTGGTCGTATTCTTCCTGTGAGCCATCGACCCAATGAATGCGCTCGGGCCGGGTCAACTCCGCCATTTTTTCTACCCAGCGGAGCAGGTGTTCGTTTTTTGTAAGAGGAATGGAAGGATTAGTTTGGGAAATGGTCGCCATGAATGTTCCTCGCCAAGGTATGCCTGCTGCAGAACGCAGCCGGTGGCGCAACCTTTTATCGTACCGCAAATGCGAAAAAAGACGCCGACCGACCTGTCGGCACATGAGCACTAGTTTGGTTCGAGACTGGTTTCTCGAGCTTCCGGTTTGATCGTCTTCTTCTGCACTGGTTCGACCGCGATTCGATACGCGCGCAAGACGTCGCCGGCTTCAACTACGCCAAGCAGGCGAGTTGGTTGTAAGCGGCTAACCACCGGAAGCAGTACGGCGCCCTGACGAAGTTTTTCCAGCGAGATGGCAAGAGATTCGTCTGGATACGCGAGATATTGCTCTTTGAGCACGGCGATTTGGCCAACATGAGCGGAGGGATTCGATGCCGCAGCCTGGCGTAGAGAAGCACGCGTAAGCACACCGGCGAGCGTGCCGTCACTGGTGACGACGAATGCTTCCGGAGTGTCGGGAGGAATACGCGCAAGCACCGAGCTGAGCGGTTCGCTGACGTCGAGCTCGATTGTGGGCTGCCGCATGGCTTCAGCATTCGTCAAAGTTTGCAGTTGGCGATCTTCTTTACGGGGCAGGCGGATTCCATCCTGCCGGGCAAGAACATCGAACAGAGCTTCGCGATGCAGGACCTCAGCGACGGCGTAGGAAATCATGTTCGCGATCATGACCGGCAGCATGATCTGGTAATCCTGCGTGACTTCAAAAATCATGAAGAACGATGTGATGGGTGCGCGGATGATGCCGGCGAAAGTTACGCCCATGCCGACAAGGGCGTAAGTTCCTGGTGAAATAATTTCCGAAGGGAAGTAGTGCGCCCCGGCAGTTCCTACCGCACCGCCGAGCATTGCGCCAATGAAGAGCGACGGCGCGAACAGCCCGCCGGAGTTGCCGGATGAAAATGCGATGGTTGTGGCCAGGAGCTTCAATGCGAACAGCAGAACGAGCATCTTGAGAACAAGGTGAGCGTTGAGAGCGTCGTTCACTGTGCTGTAGCCGACGCCAAGAATTCGCGGAGCGATTAGAGCTAGAGCTCCGGCGATGACTCCGCCGGTGACGGTGATCATGTCGAAAGGGCCGCGGCGCGGAATGCGCCCGAGGCGTCCGCGGAGGAAGGCCATTAGTTGGGTGAATCCGGCAGAAGCGGCGCCACCGAGCAGACCGAGCACGGCGAACAGCAGCAGTTCGCTGGCGTGTGAAAACGAATATTGCGGGACGGCGAAGAGTGGCTGAGAGCCGAGCGCGGCACGACGGATCATAACGGCGAGAACCGCCGCGAGAACGGTCGATCCGAGCATGGGAGCATTGATGTCGCCGACAATTTCTTCGAGAGTGAAGATGACAGCGGTGATCGGCGTGTTGAAGGCGGCGGCAAGCCCTGCGGCAGCGCCGACTGGAATAAGCTCCTGTAGGCGTCTTTTTGAGAGGTTCATCAATCGGCCGAGTGCTGACGCCACACCGCCACCGATGTGAATGGCTGGGTCTTCGGGGCCGAGCGGCAGGCCGCAACCGATGGCGACGCCAGAGGCGAGGAATTTCCCGATTGTGCCGCGCACTGACATGCGTGCGTCGTGGGCGAGAAGTGAAATTCGGACTTGATTCACGCCGCTGCCACGTGCGTCTCGCCAGCGAAGAAGCAAAGCGCCGCCGAAGAGCGCGCCCAGCGCAGGGAACAAAACACGTTTCCAAAGATAGCTGTGGTCGACTGCGCGCCAGTAGATTGCGTTGAAGATGGATTCGATCAGAAAGTGGTAGGCGATGACCGCTAGTCCGGCGAGTACGCCGATGACGAGCGAGATGATGACAAAGAGACGGCCCTCGTTCGGCCGCAGACGTTTGAAGTCGAACACTAGTTGATATTAGCGGATTGCGCTTGTGTCATTTGCCACCACGGAGACAGGGAGGCACGGTGAAGCAGCCGCTCTGTCTTGGGGAAAAGCAGATTCCTCGCTTTCCGCTCCGCTGGCGCTTCGGAATGACATGGGTTTGTGGGAAGTCAAAATCCCCACCCTCCCGCAAGAAACGCGGGAAGGATGGGGCACCCGCATGTTATTTGGTTGGACAGCAGATTCCTCGCTTAAACGCTTCGCTGGCGCTTCGGAATGACAGTGGGTTTGAATGGTCGTCGTCACCACGGAGACACGGAGTCACGGAGAAATTGAAGAGGCAAAATCCCCACCCTCCCGCAAAAAACGCGGGAAGGATGGGGCACCCGCATGTTATTTGGCTGAACAGCAGATTCCTCGCTTCACGCTCCGCTGGCGCTTCGGAATGACAGTGGCTGGTCGTGATCGGGAGTGGTTATTGCTTCAGTTCGCGCCAGTCGAGCAGGACTTTGCCGCAGTTCCCGGAACGCATGGCTTCGAAGCCCTTTTCATAATCGCGATAAGAAAATTTGTGGGTGATGACCGGGGAAATGTCGAGCCCGCACTCGAGCATGATCGACATCTTGTACCAGGTTTCGTACATTTCGCGGCCGTAGATGCCCTTGATCGTCAGCATGCTGAAGATGACCTGGTGCCAGTCGATCGCCATCTCTGAAGCCGGAATGCCAAGCATGGCAATCTTCGCGCCGTGGCTCATGTTCTGGAGCATTTCGCGGAATGCGGCAGGGTTGCCGGACATTTCGAGCCCGACGTCGAAGCCTTCCTGCATACCAAGTTTCTGCTGGACATCTTTCAGGCGAGTATCGCGGGAATTCACCGCCAGCGTGACGCCGACTTTCTTCGCGAGATCCAGACGGTAAGGATTCACGTCAGTGATCACAACGAACCGTGCACCTGCATGGCGGACAACTGCGGCCGCCATAATTCCGATCGGGCCTGCACCGGTGATCAGTACGTCTTCACCGAGAACGGGAAACGAAAGCGCGGTGTGAACTGCATTTCCGAAAGGGTCGAATATTGAGGCGACATCGAGGTTGATGTTGTGTGAATGCCGCCAGATATTCGTCATAGGCAGCACTATGTATTCGGCGAACGCGCCCGGACGATTAACTCCCAGCCCGCTCGTGTGCGCGCAAAGATGGCGTCGGCCGGCGAGGCAATTGCGGCAGCGTCCGCAGGTGACATGGCCCTCGCCGCTGACCAGTTCGCCGGGATGAAAGTCGTTTACGTTTGAGCCGACGGCGACGATCTCGCCAACGAATTCGTGGCCAATGACGAGCGGAACAGGAATGGTCGATTTTGCCCAGTCGTCCCACTGATAAATGTGCAGGTCTGTGCCGCAGATTCCGGTCAGCAGGACGCGGACTTTGACGTCATTGATTCCGAGTTCAGGCTCAGGTACGTCTTCGAGCCAAAGGCCGGTAGTGCTTTTGGATTTAACCAGGGCTTTCATGGGGACAGGCTATGGTAAATGACGTGGGCCTGATTGCGTTGCGCGAGGCGGAAGGTGTTTGTCCGCGAGGATTTAGCTGTGTTGCTACGGTTCGTCATCAATAATGGTTGACCCGTACCGCTTCCATAGTCACTGGTGTTTGCACCACGGAGACACGGAGATTCCTCGCTTAACGCTCCGCTGGCGCTTCGGAATGACAGTGGGGTTTGAACAGTTGGGTGAAGTAAGGCCTCGAAAGCCCGTGAAAATTGTAAAGTTATGTTGATTCAAATTCAGAATTCAATATTCCGTAGTAGATTCGGTTGGTACCGCTTCGAAGGCGGAACTATGTTTCTGCAAACATCTGATTTGTCTCATTTGTTGCGTAAGTTCTACCCATTTTCTGCTGGTGCTTTGATTGCAAACAAAATTGTGCAGTCCCAGGGAAATCGAGCCGGCTGTTTCACAGTCGGGGTACTTGAAACTTACGTTGCCAGCTCGTGAGTTGCTCAACGCAACTTGGCAGTCTTCGGGTCAAAACAATTCAGCTTGAAGAAAGGTCGCGCATATGAAACTCCGCGCACGTACGATCGCTGGGATTAGTGGAGTGCTAGTCGCTCTGGTTGCTTTCGCACCGCTGACCATTGCACAAACGACAATTTCTACCGGAAGCATTCAGGGCACAATTACTGACCAGAGTGGCGCGGTGGTGCCGAACGCACGAGTCACGATCACGAACAAAGGGACGGGGCAGACATTTTCGGTCAACACGACTTCGGCGGGCGCCTATGCCTCCGGCGCGCTGATCCCCGGTGACTACGTGGTCAGAGTTGAAGCTAAAGGTTTCAAGACGGTGCAATCTCCGGTGACGGTGCAGGTCAACGTTACTTCCTCCGGAAACATGAAGCTTGAAGTTGGCCAGGAGACGCAGGTTGTCGAAGTGCAAGTTTCGGGGACGCAAGTCAACACAGAGCAGGCAACGGTGCAGGGAATTCTGACTGCGCAGCAAATTGAAAATCTTCCCATTAACGGCCGTAATTTTTTGGACCTGGCGCAGCTCGAGCCGGGAGTGCAAATTCAGGATGGTGGGACGTTCGATCCAACAAAGAATGGATTCTCGTCAGTCTCATTCGGCGGGCGCTTTGGGCGTACCGCCCGAATTGAAGTTGACGGGCTCGACATCAGCGACGAGACGGTCGGCACGACGACCATGAACATCCCGCTGGATGCGATCGAAGAGGCATCGTTGCAGCAGTCATCGCTCGATCTCTCAACGGAACTTACTTCGTCCGGCGCGGTTGGTATTACAACCAAATCTGGAACGAACAGGCTTCATGGGGATGGTTTTTATTACTTCCGCGATCAGAGCATGAATGCCGCGCTGCCCAGTGACTCTACAAATCCATTTCAGCGCAACCAGTTTGGTGGAAGCCTGGGCGGGCCGATATTGAAGGACAAGCTCTTCTTCTTTTTGGCGGGAGAACGCAACAAACAGGACCTGCTAGATCCGGTGCTGCCGGGCGGGAATTTTACAGGTTTGAGCGGCAGTTTCGATTCGCCTTTCCGCGAGACCGAACTCGACGGCAGACTTGATTATCAGCTCAGCCGCTTCAAAATCTTCTATCGATTTACCTTTGACCAGAACAAGAGTGAGCTGCCGTTCATCCCCAATTCTTTTCAACCGTTCTCAAACGTGAACCACGGCAGGGCCCATCTTGTAGGCGTGGATTTCAACACCGGCAGCTTCACGCACAGCATCCGGTTTGGCTACACGAAATTTCAGAATGGAATTCAGGACGCGGTTACCGGATCTTCAATTTTCGATCCGGCACCGGGAATCGAGTTGGCAATCGGCGGAGATGCAAACTGCCTGACTCCGGGCGTGGACGATTTCTGCTCGGGACCGAACTTTCTGGCTCCGCAGGCGACCATGCAGTCTGATCGTCAGTTGAAGTATGACGCCAGCAAGGCGTTTCGAAATCACATCTTCCGCTTCGGCGCTACATACAATCATCTCCACGGCGGCGGTTTCGCGGAATTCCTTGGACTGGCGCCTGCCGTTGGTTCGCCATCGTTGACGGCCGGGGATAATCTTCCGTGCGTGACCCAAGGCAACTGCCCGTTCCCGGGGGGCAACAGCAATCCGCTGAACTATCCGGCCATTACGGTCACGCTTGGAAACGGGCAGGGATTCTCCTCCGAAAAGCCCGCGTTCGGTTTCCCGGGGGGAGGACTTGGGCCTGACAACCGAATTGCTTTCTATTTCGGCGATGCGTGGAAAATAAAGTCGAACCTGACGCTCGACTATGGCGTTCGCTATGTCCGTGACACCGGCCGGACCGACAGTGATCTTGGGCCGCTGCCTGCGCTCGACCAGTTCAACAATCAGTTCTACAGGAACCTGGGCGCGCAGGTGCGTCAGCCGAATGCGAACTTTGCGCCGCAACTTGGTTTTGCCTGGGACCCAGGCAAGAGCGGCAAGACCGTTTTCCGTGGCGGAATTGGATTGTTCTACGAGAATTCCATCTGGAACAACAATTTGTTTGATCGTCCGGGCCGCCTGCCACAAGGCTTGTTTCTGGGATTCCAACCGACGTGTTCGAACGGCGCGGGTGCTAAGTTCTGCAATCAGCCAATCGGAAGCGTCGTCTCGGACATTATTGCTGCGCAGCAGGCGTACCAGGCGGCGACTTTGGCGGCGGGACCTGCGACGAACGGCGTCTATGTCGGCTCGATCCTGACCGCCGCGATCGATGCGACCAGCACGGAGCTGTTCGCGCCAAACTACACCACGCCGCGATCGGTACAAATGAACCTTGGCTTACAGCACGAGATCAGGCCGGGGATGGTGATGACCATCGATTACTTGCGGAATGTGGCGACGCATAATCTGCTGTCAGTCGATACCAATCACATTGGCGACGCGCGGTTCTTTAATCTGGCCGCTGCGCAGACGGCAATAGCGGCTACGCTTGCGAATTGCGGGACTGCGTCGGTGGTGGCCTCGTATACCGGCAACTGCGCCAACGATCCGGCAAACGGAACGAACGACGGCGGGACGTGGATTCCACGGCCGGCCAACATTACCGACTTTGCCGAGCTGAAAACCAATGCTGCCGGGGTCCCGATTTCTGGCGGACTGGACTCCGGATACTCGACGCTCTCGGGACTTCCGGCGGCGTTCACCTGTGATGCCACTGGAAATACATGCCTGACTCCTGCCAATGGCGCGGCATTCCCGGGCATTAACCCGAACGTAGGCGCGAACCAGATGCTGTTTCCCATCGGGCGGTCTGTTTATAACGGCCTGCAGGCGTCACTCAAGCAGGACGTGCGGAATCCATTCCGCGGCGCGAGGGGGATGAGCCTGCAAGTTTCATACTCGTTCTCCCGATATGTCTCGACCGCGCGCGACAACGACTTCATCAATTTTTCTACGGACAATGCTGACCCGTCGAGGTACATCGGGCCGAATGGACTGGATCGCACGCACCAGATATCGTTTGGCGGCACGTTCGATGTGCCCGCGAACTTTCGCGTCAGCGTGATCGGACATTTTCTCAGTCCGCTCGCTTCCAACGTGATATTGCCGGTTAGTGGCGTGCCGGGAGGCATCTTCCAGACCGATATCACTGGCGACGGCACTGGCGACGGCAGCGAAGTCTCAAACGGCGGCGCTGGAGATTTGTTGCCCGGGACGAATGTCGGCGGATTTGGAAGATCGTTCGGCGTGAATGGGCTGAATCAAAAGATTTCCAGCTTCAATACGAATATGCTCGGGAAGGTTACGCCCGCCGGTCAGGTATTGATCAACCAAGGACTGATGACAGCGGCGGACCTGCAGGCCCTGGGCGGCGTAATTGGCGGGAACGTCTCTGGCTGCGGCGCAAGCTTTTGCCCGCTGCAGCTTGCGCCTCCGGGAGCGGTGGGTCAAGCATGGATGAAAACTTTCGACTTCGGACTGAGTTGGGCCTACAAGATAAAAGAAAGCGTTGAACTGCGGCCCGGAGTGACGTTCTTCAACGTGTTCAACTTCGCGAACTTTGACGGGCCGGCGTCGCCGTTCAGCACCATCCTCGACGGAAGTCCGGGCTCCCCGAACGGCACGACCAATCCGCAGCCGAACGATTTGCGGCTTGGCTTGGGCTCGGGCGTTAACGCGCTCGGCGCGCCACGCCAGATCGAGTTTGAGCTGAAGCTGAATTTCTAGGACTAAGTTTCAGGGCCGAGTCAACTTGGGCCGCTTGCGATGACAAGTCGCGGCGGCCTTTTTGACGTAGAATCTGTCCCATGAGTTTCTCCGAAGGACCGCCGCAAAAGTCGAAACAGACGCCTCTTGAGACGACGAACGAAGAAGCAGCGTACTTGAAATCGCTGGTGGAGAAGAAGAAGCCCGTCTCAATCAAACTGGTGGACGGGGAAGTCGTAAGCGGCTGGATTGAGTACTACGACCGGAACATGCTGCGGCTCACTCGGGACGGCCAACCGAACCTGTTTATCTTTAAGCATCAGGTTGCGTATGTAGTAGAAGGGAAAGGGTAGCGGCAGCTCGTGGCTCGTGATTCGTGGTTCGTGGCTCGTGATTCGTGATTCGTGGCTCGTGATTCGTGGCTCGTGATTGGTGGCTCGTGATTGGTGGCTCGTGATTGGTGATTGGTGATTGGTGATTGGTGATTGGTGATTGGTTTCATTCCTCAAAAGCCACTGTCATTCCGGAACGACGGCGAAGCCTGGAGCGAGAAATCTGCTTTTAGCTCACCCGCCCGCAACGCTGGTATCAGAAATGCTTTGCCAGTTCGCCGAAATTCTGGAGCACCAATAATTGGCTTGGTGGTTCCGCTTGCGACAAGTCCTCATGCTCGAGGACCCACGTGTCGTTATGCGGCACGAACACGGCGTTCAGTCCGGCTGCGAGAGCAGGATTAATGTCCGACTTCGGGCTATTACCGATCATCCACGTGTTCTGAGGCGTGAGCTCGCGATACTTGACAATCGTCTGATACGCCGCAACGTTCTTCTCTGAGAGAATTTCAACCGCACGGAACCAATCACGCAGACCTGAGCGCTCCACCTTTCGCGATTGCTCGGCAAGGTCTCCTTTGGTGACCAGGATCAGCGAGTGCCGGGCGCGAAGATAATCGAGGGTCTCCGCCACGTGGGGAATGATCTGCACGGGCTGCTCGGAGATGGTTCTTGCGAATCCATGAATCGTCTCGTGGAGTGCGGGTGTGAGCGGCTCGACGGAGAGGCGTTCAAATGTCATCACCAGCGCATGCTGAAAGCTGCGCAGACCATATCCATGGCTGATAATGCACTCGCGCTCGACCTCGTTGAGAATCTGCCGTATTTCGACCGGCGTGCGCTCGCGATGATTCAGGAACGAAATGAAGTCGGCAATCGCCCGCTCGAAATAGATGTTGTTTTCCCAGAGCGTATCGTCGGCGTCGATAAGCAGGGTTTGCGCGGGATTCGTCGAAGAGTTCGACACGTGGCTATGATAACCGTGATGCCAAGTCAGGAGCGAACCAAGCTAGACGCTGTGACTTTCCAGCGGCACTGTTGCAAACAGCAGATTCCTCCCTCTGCGCTTCGGAAGGCTTTTTTCATCACGGAGCCACGGAGGAATCGAAAAGTCAAAATCCCCACCCTCCCGCAAAAAACGCGGGAAGGATGGGGCACCCGCGGGATAGTGCCCAGCGCCTGAAGGCGCGTTGGTCTTGAGTTCAGTCTTGCAGCACGACTGAAGTCGTGCCCTGATACGAATTCTTAGAAGTGAGCGAACAGCAGATTCCTCGCTCCCCGCTTCGGGAGGCTTTTTTCACCACGGAGACACGGAGGAATCGAAAAGTCAAAATCCCCACCCTCCCGCAAAAAACGCGGGAAGGATGGGGCACCCGCGGGATAGTGCCCAGCGCCTGAAGGCGCGTTGGTCTTGAGTTCAGTCTTGCAGCACGACTGAAGTCGTGCCCTGATACGAATTCTTAGAAGTGAGCGAACAGCAGATTCCTCGCTCTACGCTCCGCTGGCGCTTCGGAATGACATGGGGTCCCAGGGGTTACAGAGTTAAGGACATCCTGACAAAGGCGGAGCTGGCATAGCAATCGGAAAATGCGAAATCCGCCGTTGATGACAAGAGTTACTGCACGAATTCCACGCGCGGTTGGACAGGAATAATTCCCTTTTGATGGCCCATTTCAAGTAGAAGTCGAATGGCTTCGCGGCCGTCGTCGCCGTAGTCCAGAGTGCGTTCATTCACGTACATTCCGACAAAGCGGTCGGCGAGTTGGGGGTCGAGATCGCGGGCAAACTGCATGGCGTATTGCAGGGCCTCATTGCGGTGGTCGAGGGCGTACTGAATGCTCCCGCGCAGTGCATTCGATATCCTGGCGATCAGCTCGGGACCAAGGCTGCGGCGAATTGCATTGCCGCCGAGAGGAAGTGGCAGCTTCGCAGTTTGATACCACCATCTGCCGAGATCCACGATGCGATAAAGCCCGGCGCGGTCATAGGTGAGTTGGCCTTCGTGAATGATCAGCCCGGCGTCATATTTACCTTGCAGGACGGCAGGAATGATCTGGTCGAACGGGACAACCGCGGTCTCAATTTCCGGCGCGAATAATCGCAACGCGAGATACGCGGTGGTGAGCTTGCCCGGCACCGCGATCGTCTTCCACTTAATCTCACTCTCCGAGTACGCGCGGTTGGCAACGATCATGGGGCCGTAGCCGTCGCCCACGCTTCCGCCGCAAGTCATGAGCGCGTAGTTTTTCTGAAGGTATGGATAGGCGTGAAATGAAATCGCGGTCACGTCATACACGCCATCGCCTTCCATTGCTTTTTGGTTCAAAGTTTGGATGTCGGAGAGAGTGTGTGTAAAGCGCAGCCCGGGGACCTGGACTCGATTGGTCGCAAGCCCATAGAACATGAACGCGTCGTCAGAATCGGGACTATGAGCGATGGTGATTTCGCGAGTTGCTGACGAGGTGAGCGTGGACACGTCGTTTTCTCCAGACTGATTGCGTAAGGTTAATTGCGGGGAAAGAACGTTTGCCAACTGCGGACCGCTCCAGCCGCCAGCATGATCTTGATGACCTCGGCGAAGATGAACCAGTAAAGGCCGAAGGTGAGGGCGCGTGCAAAAGAGTGGGTCAGCACGTAGAGCCATCCGATGCCGAAGGTGAAAAGCACGATCTCACCGGCAAACGATGCGAGCGCGCCACGCGCAAAAGTCGCCTTTCCACGCTCGAAAATGAATCCGGTCAGAGCGGCGACGAAAGGATACGCGATCAGGTATCCGCCGGTGGGGCCGAGAATCTGACCGATCCCGCTGATTCCCTGCAGACTGAATATCGGACTGAACACAGGCAATCCAGATACTCCTTCAACCAGGTACAGCACCAGCGCGGCGAACCCGCGACGGCTTCCAAGCGCGAGCCCGACCAGCAGCACGCCCAGGTTCTGCATAGTCAAGGGCACGGGCGTTCCGGGAATTGGAACGTAGATGCGGGCGCACGCAGCGACAAAGAAACTGGCAGCGACGATTACCGCAAGTTGAGTTGCAACCTCGGCGAAGCGGTTGCGGGTAGCGACTTGAGTAGCGGGAGATGACATTTGTTTCTGCCTCTTCCTCAGGAGTGCTCGTGCTGATGGCCGGTGTCCTGGCCGTGCTCAGGGTTTCGATTGTGTGAGCGACGCATCCGGTTACGGACCTGAATATAAGCAGACAGTACGGCCCAGACCACGGCACCGGCGGCGACAGCCACGATCAGATACCACCAGAACATCCGCACGATGACCTAGGATACCAAACCTGATTGGGGCGGGGTCGAGGGCCGCCGCTTCACAAAAACTATTTCGATGACATCAGGCGCTCGATTTCGTCCGGCGACTGCGGTAACGCTTCAGTCAGGCGGATTAGCTTGCCGTCTTTATCCACGTAAAACATGTCTTCGATGCGGACGCCGATCTTTTCTTCTGGAATGTAGATGCCCGGCTCAATGGTAAACACCATGCCGGGGCCAAGCGGAACAGAGTAGTCGCCGGGATCGTGCACGTTCAGGCCGACGTAATGGCTGAGTCCGTGAATGAAATACTTGCCCAGCGGATTACCATGCAGATCTTTGCCATGAGTGTTGATGTAGTTGAAAGCAACGTCGTGCAGGGAGCCCGGCTGGCCGCGTCTCAGGTGTGATTTGCCGGACTGGAACGCGGCTATAGCTGCTTTCTGCGCGCCGAGAACGATTTCGTAGATTTCGCGCTGGCGCGGGGTGAACTTGCCATTGGCCGGAACCGTGCGCGTGATATCGGAAGCATAGAGAGAGTACTCACCGGCCGCATCCATCAGTACTAGATCGCCGGACTGAATTTTGCCGGAGTCATCGGAGTAGTGCAGCACGGTTGAATTCAGCCCTGAGCCCACGATCGGCGCATAAGCGGGACGCTCGCATCCGCGCTTGCCCCATTCGTACTGAAGGAGAGAAGCAATTTCGCGCTCGGTGCCTCCGGGTTTTATCGCGCGGATGGCGGCAAGTTGCGCTGCGATGGAAGCGTCGGTAGCTTTGCGAATCAGATCGATTTCGCCCGCATCTTTCACAGTTCGCAACAAGCCGAGTAGGGGACGGACGTCCTCGTATCTTGTTCCGACAGGAAATGCATTCGAAGTTTGCAGCCAGGAAATGGCAGCTTGCGAATTCGAAATCTCCTCCGCTGCGGGAACGTCGGTAAAGATTGCGGTCCGCGGCGGCACGAGCTTCACCAGTTCGTCTCGAAGATTGTCGAGCGGCTCGACGCGTGTGAAGCCGGTAGCTTCACTTGCGTTCGGTGAGTCAGGGCCGAGCTTCGGCCCGGTCCATTGCTCCTGAGAAACATTTCGCTTGGGCAGAAAGAGTATCTCGGTGTACTCGCGCGCTGGAGCATTGTTTGCTTCGCGTGCGGCAGCGATCAATACAGCGGCGCCAGGCTCCGGCCAGCCGGTCAGGTAGTAAAAATTGTCGTCAGGGCGATAACCATAAAGGTCATTGGGCCCTTCGGCTTCTGGCGGGGCGAAGACCAGCGCCACGCCTCCATCCAACTTAGCGGCCAGTTTTTCGCGGCGGGCGTGATAGTCAGACGTGGGCTGACGATCGAGGGCTGAGGCGAGGCACGTAATCCAGAGGACAAAGAGACCAAGCGCTAGTTTTCGCATTCGTTCTATTTCCCCGAGAGTGATTTGGTCGCGGCGATGAACGCATCGACATTGCTCTTGTCAACGAGCGCGGAACCGGTATCGACAAATGCCGGAACCGGAGCCAGCGTGTCGTGCGCCCAATCGGCGTCCAGAGTCTTCGGGGGTTCGTGATGCAAGTTGTCCAGCATCAGCAATCCGACGTACGCCATGGTGTACGGCTTCTGCGAGATGGTCGCAGCAATCATGCCCTTCTGGATCCACTGCAGCGTGTCGGGGTCGGTGTCCATGGCGATGATGGTTCGGCCTTTGACGTGATAGTTGTCGAGGACGCCTGCGACCTCTTTGCCGGAGAGCGCTTCGAGACAGACGAAGGCGTCAATGTGCTCCTTCTTGTCATTTGCCAGGAACTGGTTGGTGTTGTCGAACGCGACGCGCGGATCGCCTTTGATATCGACGATATGGGCGAGCTTGATCTGCGGGGAGCTTTCGAGCGCGGCTTTGTATCCGCGAAGACGCTCATCTAGATTCGGCTGCGATGGCATGGTGTAAACCACGACTGTGCCTTTGCCCTTGAGTTCCTGGGCCAGGCGCTTGCCGCCGGCAAGACCAGCCTGATAGTTGTTGGTGCCTATAAAGAAGAGGCGCTTACTTTCGGGCGCGTCGGAGTCGATGGTGATGACAGGAATTCCGGCAGCGATGGCTTTATCGATCGAATCTTTCAGAACGCCGGGGTTGGCGACGGAGAGCAGGATTCCGGTGGGCTTCTTCTGAATGGCGGCGTCTAAGCTGTCACGCTCGGCAGCGGGATCGTAGTTGTCAGGTCCTTGAAATGCGAAACCGACCTTCAACTGGCCCGCTGCCTGTTCGAATCCGGCGGCGGCGCTTTGCCAGTAGGAAATCTTGATATTGGTGGAGATCAGGACATAGGTTTCGCCGCTGTGGCCGGTGCCGCAACTGAGCAGCGGGATTGAAAGTGCCGATAGAAGGAATAGACAGAGAATGCGGTGGTTCATAGCAACCTCCTCGACGCAATAAAGCGAAACGCATTCTAACTCTCAGGGGAGGGAAATGGGAAGGAATGGAATTCGATGTGCCGCTACACGCCGACAGGGTACGGTTTGTGACTTTCGGCGGGCCGGAGCGAAATTCCGGTGAAGCGGCCTTGCAGCAGTGACATCAATCCGGTGTACCAGTAGCCGACAACGAACAGCAGAAGAAACGGGACGGTCAGATAATTTTCGTTCTGCACAGCGTAGTAAACCGTGAGCGCGAAATAGCTGCCAATCAAAAGTTCCACCCAAGGAACCCAGCCAAGGCGTTTGCGGTATTTCGTGGCCTGAACTTTGTCTTTTTTTGATTCCACTCGGTATTTCGGCGTGCGCGCGAATGCCGTTTGCTTTCCGATCAGGGCTTCGAGCACTGCCTTCGTGTTGGTTACGGTGAGGCCGATGCCGAGCGCCATCAGGAATGGCAGATAAAGAAGCGCTCGCGGCCAGGTCCGGGGAAAGAGTTCGCGCTGCGAGACCAGATAAAAGCTCGAGATGGAAAATGTCGAAGCCAGGAACAGCGGCACGTCAATGTAGAGCATTTGGAACCAGCCCTGGTAGAAGCGGATGACCATGGCCGGCAGCAGCAGCACTGACAAGATCACCATGAGCGGGTAGCTCATGTTTGCTGTCAGGTGATACCAGGATTCGAGTTTCACGCGAAACGGCTGCTCGCTCTTAAGCACGCGCGGCAGTATTTTTTTACCGGTCTGAATCAGGCCTTTCGCCCATCGCGCCTGCTGCGTTTTGAATGCGGTCATCTCGACGGGAAGTTCGGCGGGGCACTCGACATCCTGTCGATAAATGAATTTCCAGCCCTTGAGCTGAGCGCGATAAGAAAGATCGGTGTCTTCGGTCAGCGTGTCATGCTGCCATCCACCGGCTTCATCGATGGCTACGCGCCGCCACACGCCGGCGGTTCCGTTGAAATTAAAAAACACGTCGCTGCGTGCGCGGCCGGAGTGCTCAAGCACGAAATGCCCGTCGAGCAGAATCGCTTCAACTTCCGTGAGGAAAGAATAGTTGCGGTTGATATGCGTCCAGCGGGTCTGCACCATTCCGACCTTCGGATCGGTAAAGTGATGGATCGTGCGCTGCAGAAAATCCGGCGGCGGAACGAAATCCGCATCAAAGATGGCCACGAACTCGCCGCGCGCAGCTTGCAACCCTTCGTGCAGAGCTCCGGCTTTAAAGCCCGAACGATTCGTGCGGTGATGATAGAAAATCGGGTAGCCCTGCGAAGAGTAGTGCTCGACCAGTTCGCGAGCTACATCTTTTGTTTCGTCGGTTGAATCATCGAGCACCTGAATCTCAAGTTTCTCGCGCGGATAATCCAGACGGCACGCGGCCTGCAAGAGCCGGTCGACGACATATTGTTCATTGAAGATCGGCAATTGAATGGTTACGCGCGGAAGTTCCGGGAACTTGTGCTCGGGCTCAGTCGTGCATTTTTTTTTGTGCTTGTAATAAAGATAGACGAGCGTATAGCGATGTATCCCGTAAGTGGCGAGGAGGATAAGAACCACGAAATAGGGGATCAGCAGGCCCATATCGAAGGCGTTCGCGTGGTACAAGCCTTTGAATGTAGTGTCGAAAAAATGCTGGCGGACGTATTGCGAAAGGCTGTGTTGGGCCAGAAAAATCGCTGGGGCT
>DAIPJJ010000085.1:0-17774 GCA_036770325.1 Terriglobales bacterium | reverse complement strand
CGGCCACGCCCGCCGTGCTCGACAGGCCGCTCGGCGTCGCCGCGATGACGTTCCCAAATTTATCCGTCACGCACATCACGGTAGTGCCGCCATGCCACGGGCCGGTGATGGTCGGCGGCTTCGTCGGCTTCATGTTGTACGGGTCACCGGGCCGGAGCTCAAGAGATGCATGTTTCGGATCGATCAGCTTGCGCCGCATTTCGGTGTACTGATCGGAAAGCAACTGCTGCATCGGCACTTTCGTGAAGTTCGGATCGCCGTAATATTCGTCGCGATCCGCGAGCGCAAGTTTCTCCGCTTCAATCACCGTGTGAATGTAATCGGCGGAATTGAATCCCATCTTCTTGAGGTCGAAGCCTTCGAGCAGCCGCAGCGTTTGCAAGAGATAAGGTCCCTGCGTCAGGGGGCCGGTTTTATACACCGTGTAGCCGCGGTACATGGTTGTGAGCGGATCGACGACTGGAGTCTTGTGCGCAGCTAAATCCTCCTTGCGAAGAAAGCCGCCCTTTTCGATATACCAGGCTTGCAACGCGTCGGCGATGTCGCCGCGATAGAAGCGGTCGGAGACGGCTTGCAGCTTATCTTCCCGCGAACCTTTAGTATTTTTCTCTGACTCGACCAATTTGCGAAAGGTCACTGCCAGATCCGCCTGCCAGTGCACACCGGTTTCGATCACCTGCCCGCTCCCCGTGTCCCTGTATGAAGTTGGACCGCCCGCACCGAGAATGGCGAGCGTCGGCTGCACAACCTCCTCGAAACTTTTCGTTCCGTAAACTTTCAGCAGCGTAACCACCGCATCGATCGTGCTCGGCACAGCCGCTGCTTTGACGTCACCGTCCGGAATTCCATGCTTCATGTACCAGGCGATGGCCTTTGGATCTCGTGGTGCCTCGCCGATTCCTTCGATCAGCTTCACATTCTTGTGATCCGCGTTGTAAACGAGAATAGGAACTTCTCCACCCACGCAGAACGCGCCTACATAAGTTACGGAGAGCGCGAGCAGAGTTGCGGCGCCCGCATCGGCGGCATTTCCACCCGCTTCCAGAATCTTGATGCCGGCCGCAGTCGCGGCTGGCTTACCGGAAACAACAACGCCCTGGCCGCCGATCGCGACACTTGGCCCGTGCTTACTGACCGGCGTCTTGGTCGCCTGCGGCCATGCAGCGGGAGCGAGCAAGAAGAGGAACACAAGCAATACCGAAATTATTTTGCGCATAATTTTGTCGACGCGACGAACGGGTATTTTATCTGCCTGCTTCAAGCGAATTACGCTGATCGCCCGCCACATCATATATAAACAAATCGTCAGGAGACATTCGTGCCCCATCCCGTGTTCCCCGGCCCAAGCTTCTTCCACGGAACCAAGGCCAAAGTGAAACCAGGAGACCTCATCAAGCCAGGGTACAACTCCAACTATGGGAAAAGGGCGACGGCGGCTTACGTCTATTTTTCAGGCACTTTGAATGCGGCGATCTGGGGAGCCGAGTTGGCCTTCGGCGACGAACCCGGCAGAATTTATGTTGTCGAAGCCACCGGCCCTATCGAAGACGATCCCAATCTGACTGACAAGAAGTACCCAGGCAATCCGACGTTGTCATATCGCTCCAAAGACCCGCTTCGTGTGATCGGCGAGGTCATCGATTGGCAAGGCCACTCCGCCGATGAACTCAACAAAATGAAGGCTGGCGTTGAACGATCAAGGCAACAGGGTGTTGAAATCATTGAAGACTAGGTGCGCAACGACAGTTGGTGAACAATCTGGGGCCCAAGACCTCGAACCCGTCTCTCAGGAGCTCGGTGAATATTCATCGAAAAGAGAACATCGCTTGCTCAGGTGTACTGAAGAATTTGCTTAGAATCCCGCGGAACCCAGCCGAAAACAATTCGAGTGGCGCCTGGCCGATTCTGAGTCTGACCTTTGCGCCCTTAGGAGAGCCCGCAATCCGCTAATGTAAATCCCGGAGAAACGTGCGCCCTCGAGTGTTAGGATGGCCCGCCCATTGGAGGTTCGTATGACGTCGCTAAAGAGAAAGGCCCGTGTTGCTGGCCTGTGGTATCTGGGCTTCGCCCTGGGGCCGTTTTATCTTCTATATGTTCCCTCGAAGACCATCGTACAAAACGACGCGACTGCTACCGCCGCCAGAATCCTCAGCCACGAGGCACTCTACCGCTGGGGCATGCTCGCTGAGACGCTCGGCATGATCATATTCATCGGCTTGAGCTTGGCTCTCTATCGGCTTTTCGAAACAGTCGACCGCCATCGTGCGCGACAACTGGTGGGTCTGGTTTTGGTTTCATCTGCCGTCGGCGTCGTGACGGCAGTCTTCAGCGCGGCCGCACTCCTGGTGTTTCGCGGAGGCGGTGCCTTCGCCGGCTTCGACGCCCAAACACGCGACGCCGTCGGCATGCTTCTAGTCCGGATTCATGGACAGGCGAATGGCATCAACCAGATGTTCTGGGGATTGTGGCTGTTGCCTTTTGGATCGCTGGTCGTGAATTCGCGCTTTTTGCCGCGCTGGCTCGGGTACTGGCTCCTGCTTGACGGCCTTGCCTGGGTTGTCGCAAGTGTGACTTGGTTCCTCGCTCCGGATCATAGTGACGCTCTCTTCCGCTACTTCCAGCCGGTATTTATGGCCGAGATTGCCGCGATGCTGTGGCTGTTGATCATGGGTGCGAAGGAAAAAACACTAACGGCCGCCACGTCGCAATAACAATTGAGAAGCATGACGTTGCATGCGTCAAATCGCTCACACCATTCGCCCAGCCAGGTTCCGTCGCGCCTACGCCGATGTTCCAGGTCGTACCAGCCGTAGTTCTGGCTCCGGCAATGCCAATCGAGTTTCAGGAATACCAGTTCGGCGATCAACCAGAACGATGCGGAGTCGAATGGGAACTGTGTTCTCGTAGACTGATCACTCGGAAATCACTGCTTAATGACCCATCTCGTCACAACGGTCCTACATCAGAAAATTATCCACTTCCATTCTCGCGCTCACTTCACCACGGGCCTCCTCCAGTCTGCTCGTGACTAGTGTGGTCGGGATGCGAAGGATCCCGGCTGCTTGCTCGACTGAAAGACCGCGTACTTCGCAAAGCAGAAACACTTTGCGAAGTACGCTCGGCAGGCAGAAGGCATGCATCACGAGTCTCTGAAACTCATCTGCATCGCCTAAGCATTGAGCTGAAAGAGTCTCGTTCATTGGATTGCCGGCATGCCATCTTCGTCGGCATCATCTTTCAGCTTGAGCAGTGGTCCGTGGTTGTCCGGGAAGTTGGCGGTGCTCAGGACCAGAATCCCGGCATTGTGATCGCCGTCAAATGCCGTCACTGTTCCGGGACAGCCTGCCTTGTAAGCATCGTTGGGGTCCGCGAACCAAATGCCGATATGGTCGAGTTGAATGGGAATACCCGACGACAGAAGAAAGGTTTCCTCACTGAAAATTCCAGTGAAATCGGCTGTTCCGCGGCCTTTCTTGTCCGTAACAACTTCCCCTTGATACCACGACGGACCGAACGGGCCCTTTCCGTGTTGAGTGATGAATACGGTGAACGCGTTGTTCGGAGTGAGACCGACGACTTCAAGGTGCATGTTCTGCACCGGTCCCAGATCGCTTACCGTGACGCGGCCATGCGCGTTAGGAGCGAGGCAGGTTGCCTCTTCCGCGCGCACCATGGTGAAAGTGATGGTGTCTCCGGGCTCTGCCATTGCTTGCTGAACAATTCCAGCGAGGCTCATGAATGTCACTAAGCCCGCCATCAAAATTGACTTCTTCATTACAGATTCTCCTTTTCAGTGTGTTTAAGTGTTGTTAGGTTTCCCTGTTCGAAGAGCACTGGACTTCTTCCCTTCGGTGTGCGCCGGCAAAACTTCGTCGTAATAACTTGGAAAACAGAGACAGGTAAGGCTTGGGGGAGGCGCTACCAAATTCACCGAACCTGCCCCTTGATTTCCAGCTCACTCACCCGCATTGAGTAAGCATGAGCAGACAGTGCTGGAATTTGCGATTTGAGCCAATAGTTGGCGCCTTAAATCTGCCTTAAATCCGTATGTTGTTGGCCAAGTATCAGAAAACAATCAACCTGCTGTGATCACATTTTTGGAGTGGGGAATGGCGACGGACACTTTCTCTGGAATCGTTATCAAACTGGGCGAGCAATTTGAGTTGGATTTCGGCGCTTATGAGCTGCGTCGCGCGGGTCAGTCGATCAAGATGGGGCGGATTCCCATGGAATTGCTTTTTCTTTTGGTCGAGCGGCGCGGCCAACTGGTCACGCGCGAACAGATTGTGGAAAAAATCTGGGGCAAAGAAGTTTTTCTCGACACCGACAACAGCATCAATGCGGCCATCCGGAAGATTCGGCAAGTTCTCGAGGATGATCCTGATGAACCATCTTTCATCCAGACAGTAATCGGACGCGGCTACCGCTTCATTGCGGCAGTTGAAGTTCCTCAAGGTGCGGACGAAATAGACCAGCCTCAGCCTGCTGCTCGTCCCAGAACGCCGGTCCTGACGTCGGTTGCTACCGCGCTTCTCTTTCTCATTGCGACACTCGGCTTCACGTTCGGTGGATTCCGTGAACGACTCATGCATCGCGGATCCACAATTACGCCCGCTCCACAAGCACGCCAGTCGGTCGCCGTGCTTGGATTTCAAAATCTTTCCGGGAAGAATGACGAAGCGTGGATTTCCACAGCTTTGTCGGAGTTGGTGAGCGCGGACCTCGCCGCCGGGCAAAAGCTGCGCCTGATTCCTGGCGAGAATGTCGCCCACATGAAAAACGATCTGAACCTTACGGTGGCCGACAGCTACAGCGCAGAAACTTTGTCGAAGGTTCGAGAGCACCTCAACACCGATCTGGTGGTGCTCGGCTCTTATCTCGCAGTTGGTGGAACCAAAATTCACGTCACCTTAAAAGTGCAGGACGCGCGCACGGGTGAGATCGTCGCCGTGGTTTCAGACGATGGGACACAAGCCGACCTGGCGCAACTGGTTTCGCGCAGCGGCAACAGTGCCCGGCAGATCCTCAATATAAATGGTGTTTCGGCTGATGATGCTGCTGAGGCGCGCGCGGCACTTCCCCAAAATTTTGAGGCGGCTCGCTTCTATTCGGAAGGCTTAACAAAGCTGCGGAACTTCGAAGTGCTGCCAGCCCGAGATTCGCTTCTCAAGGCAGTAGCTGTTGATCCTGATCATGCACTGTCGCATGCGGCCCTCTCCGAGTGTTGGGCCTTTCTTGGTTACGACTTGAAGGCACAAGCTGAAGCCAGGAAGGCCTTTGAGCTTTCGGCCAGGCTTCCGCGTGAGCAACAGCTTTCTATCGAGGCACGGTATCGCGTCGTAACTCATGATTGGCAGAGAGCGATTCAGGTCTATCAGATGCTCTGGGAATTTTTCCCTGACAATATCGACTACGGTCTTGCTCTTGCCAAAGCACAATGGTCGGGCGGTACGGGCAAAGATGCTATAGCTACCGTGGAAGCATTAAAGAGGATGCCGGCACCGGCCGGTGCTGATCCGCGTATTGACTTAGCCGAATCCATGGCTGCCGACAGAGTCGGCGATTTGCAGCGTGAAGCACAAGCCGCGGCGCGCGCTGCCGAAAAAGGCCGGCGAAATGGCGCCAGAAGCATGATTGCCGGCGGTTTGTTGACTCGCGGTAGTGCTCTGAGCGCAATAGGCGACAACGCGAACGCGATATCAAGTTTGAAGGAGGCGCAGGAAATCTTCTCCGACATCGGAGACAAGCAGGGCGTGGCGCGTGTGCTCAACAATCTCGGCATCATTGCGCGTCATCAGGCAAATCTCGGGGACGCTCAAAAGCTACTGGAACAATCCCTCAAAATCTCACGTGAGATAGGAAGCCAACTGAGCATCCGCCAGGCACTCAACAATCTCGCCAATGTCGTATGGCTGCGCGGCGACACGGCACAGGCTTTGGTTTATCACCAGCAAGCCCTGCAACTCAGCCGCGATCTCGGCGACAAGGTAAGAGAATCCATCTCCCTGAATAACATTGCCGGCTTGCTCGTCTTGCAGGGTAAATTGCAAGAGACGCTGCACACCTACGAAGAGTCACTGCGGCTATCGAACGAAACCGGAGATCGCGAGAACGCCGGCCTTGCGCAGCTAAACATCGCCGACGCACTTACCCGGATGGGTGACCTTGATCGCGCCAGGCAGCAAGCCGAAGCCGCCCTTGCGACGGAGCGGCAAGTTGGAAGTAAGAGCCTGCAAGCCTATGCGCTCTGCAATCTGGGTACGATTCTCGTGTCACAAGGAAATCTTGACTCAGGACGCGCGCGCTACCAGGAATGCGCCGCCATGCGTCACGATTTGGGCGAAAAGATCAACGAAGCAGAAGGCCAATTGGGGCTGGCTCAAATACAGCTCGATACCGGCGATGCGAAAGGAGCCGAGGACGAAGCTCGTCGAATTGCCAACATAGTTCACAGCGACGGTCCGACCGACGACGAAGCGCTCAGCTACTCCTTGTTGGCGGCATCGCTCCTGGCCGAAGGTAAATCGCAGGAAGCCCGCGAGGCCTCCGCAAGAGCCACTAAGTTGCTGGAAAAATCTTTGGACTTTGCAACCAGGCTTCAGGTGGAGATTGTAGACGCTTACGTAGCAGGACTATCGCAGCCGGAAACGAATCACACTGCAGACGCCCTGCGCTCGCTCGAAGCTGCTCTTTCAAAAGCGAAGCGCTACGGCTACGGTGGCCTGGAATTCGAAGCCCGCCTGCATCTCGCCCAACTGGAATTTCATTCCAGCGATGCGAGTTCCGCACGAGCACGGATGGAACAGGTGCGAAAGGATGCGCAGGCGCAAGGCTTCCAACTGGTAGCGCGCAAAGCGTTGAATACGCTCCAATCGAAAACTATTCGAGCCGCGGCAAACTTCTAAGCGCTGGATCTGTGAGTGGTAGCCATGGAAGCGGCTTTGGCGTGCAGACGAATTCGCGCGTCACGCGGAGGCGTTTTGTGAATCCGTTCCCAGGCACGGCGAAGCTGGCGCGTGGAACTGAATCCAGATTGTTCGGCAATACGTTCCATATCGAGCCGGGTTTCGCGAAGCAGTTCCTGCGCGTACGCTACGCGTAACCGGTTGCTGTATTCGGGAATGCTCATGCCGACGTATTCGTGAAAGAGTCGCGAGAGATGACGCTCGCTGGCCGCGGCAATGCGCGCGAGCGCGCTCAGGTTCCAAGGCTTGGTCAGGTCGGCTGCGATGGCATCTTGCACGCGATGTACGGCCGGATGAATATGATTGCGGCCTTCGAGCCATGGCGAGAGTTGTGGATCCGAGCCGCTGCGCCGCAAATACACGACGAGATAGCGCGCAACCGCAACCGCGCAGGATTGATTTGTCACTTGATGTACCAGGTGCAGCATCAGATCGATCCCCGCAGTAATCCCCGCACTCGAGCAGCGCTCGCCGTCCTCCACGTAAAGGCGATTTTCCAGAATTCTTGATTGCGGAGCACTCGCCGCCAGCTCATCACAACAAAGATAGTGTGTGGTGCAGGAGTATCCGTCGAGAAGGCCAGCGCGGGCGACAATCAATGCGCCGGAGCAAATTGAAATCAGCTTGTAACCGGCGCGGACAGTGGCCTTCAACCAGGCGACGATTGCATTTTCGGCCTCCAGGTCGGCTTGTGATCTGCCTGGGTTCGGCCTTCCTCCGACGAGCATCACCTCCTCGACGTCTCCGGCAACCACGATCCATGAATTCGGCGGGAGTTCATCGGGCAGCGGCTCAATCTCTGCCAGCGTGATCCCGATCGAAGTCTGCAATGAAGCGGTCGGTCCAACATAACGTACCTCGAAACGCACCAGGTCTTGAACCAAGTTGGCTTGCCGCAAGACCTCAAGTGGCCCGGCAATATCGAGCAGGAGAAGACGTGGGGGGATGACGACAAAGACCGGAATCCGCCGAAGTTCACGAGAACCAGGAACTGTATGCGCGCGAGCAACAACTTCCTTTTGCTTAGAAGCGCGCATGGTGCGTTCCTTCTCTCGTATTGAGGACTGTTTCTTGACCAACTGATCGGACATTTTCACCGCGTCGCCAGCAACGGTCTGAATGGACCAACTCAGACTACAAGTCGCGTGATCCCGCCCGCAAGAGCTTCTTCCACCGTGGCGATGCGCGCGAAACGAGTGTCCAGAACAAGTTCGGTCCTGGACTTAATTTGTTCCGGGCTCCATTCCCTTCCATGCCGGTCAGTCATCGGGAATGTCAGTGTCGCATCCGTGACATAATCCACGCGATAGCCAAGATCAGAAGCGTGGCGCGTAGTAGTTTCGCAACATTGTTCGCTTCGGATTCCCGAAACAATCACGCGGCGGATGCCATGTTGCGTAAGCCAGACGTCAAGTCCGCTGCCGATTAACGCGCTATGGCTTCGCTTGTAGAAAACCGCATCGGGAACGAAAAACAAATCCTGCATCGGCACGACATTGCCAGACTCGAGAGAAAAAGGACCGTGGTCCTCGACGTGAAAAATCTGTACAACGGGGATCTTTTTGGACTGGGCCCCACTAATCAGCGATCGCAAGGACTGAACAAAGGACGGTACATCAGAGTCGCACCAATAAGGGCGATGTCGGAACGACTCCTGCACGTCGATGACAAGAAGTGCGGTTTCAGAGTTGGGCATTAGAGAACTCGTTCAGCAGCAATTATTGCCAGCACTCCGCCAGCATAAAAGTCCTCTATTGGACCCTTACCGGACAAAAACGGCCATTCCTATTACCGCGTTCCGCAATGTCCGAAAACGGCACCGTAAACTCGCGTCGCTCGGGACCGGCATACAAAATACTTTTTCCACATCGAATTGTCTTGCTTTTATCTCGCGAAGAGACTCGGTAGAAACAATTGTCGTTTTTTGTCCGATACCCGTCCGCCGGATGCCTTTTACGTCTCCAGGCCTCCTGACACAATCGCCGCATAGGGAAGAGTTCTCGAGGAGCGAATCGCAGACCCCTCGCTCCTCAATTTTCCATTGCTGAAAACGGAGGTCGAAGTGAATCGACTTGAAATGCAACAGAAAAATTTCTGGCGGCGTGCCTATTCTTTTTCGGCGCTTGCGATCGCATGCTTGCTGCTGACCACTGCTGCCCTGGGGCAAAGCACAACCGGAACACTGCGCGGACAGGTTCTCGATCCGCAAGGCGCGACCATCGCGGACGCGAAAGTAAAGATCACGAACCAGGAAACCGGGATCGTTTCCAACACCGTAAGTTCGTCGGCTGGAACCTGGAACCTTCCCAGCCTGATTCCGGGGAAATACTCCGTGAGCATCGAGTCGCCGGGTTTCCGCGCATTTGTGCGCAAAGATGTCGTCGTGCTTGCAGACCGCGACAACATCGCGGACGCTCAAATGCAGGTCGGCACAGCGTCAGAAGTGCTTGAAGTTGTGGGTTCCGAGGTTGCCGTTCAAACGTCTTCTTCGGCATTGACTAACGACTTCAATTCGCAGGACGTTCTGAATTTGCCCAACGCTGGCGGGACCCTCAATGGAAGTCCGTTGAATCTCGCGGTGTTGGCGCCCAACGTTGTTGCGCAGCCGGGCGGTGTTACGGGAGTGGGTGGTTCGGTTGGTGGCACGCGTCCTCGCGAAAACAACTTCACCGTCGATGGCGTTGACGACAACAACCTCGGCGTCACCGGACCGAATTCGACGGTAATCCCCGATGCAGTCGCTGAATTTACTCTGCAGACTAACCAATTTAGCGCGGAAACCGGTCACTCTTCCGGCGGACAGTACAACTTAGTTACTAAGACAGGAACGAACAGCTTTCATGGTTCCGCGTACGAGTATTTTCAAAATCGAAACCTCAACTCGATGGATAACCTCACCAAGCAGGCCATCGCTGCCCACACCATTCCCGGCCAACCCGCCTATGACAACAATCTCTTTGGGGCTAATCTTGGCGGGCCGATTGTAAAGAACAAGCTCTACTTCTTCGGCAACTACGAATACACGGGCCTGCACGGTGCCGGAAATGCGACATCCTTAGACGCTCCTACTGGAGCAGGTCTCGCGTTGCTGCAAGGCATGGCCGCCGACCAGGCTGTGGGCGACGTTCTCAAGAATTATCCGGTCGCTCCAACTGCCGATCCGAGCCTAGCGATTACCGTGAATGGTTCATCTATTCCCGTTGGGCCACTTGTGCTTATCAGCCCACTCCGACAGCGAGAGCACGATGCGATCGCAAACATTGACTACTCGATGAGCAAGCACCAGCTCGGTTTCCGCTTTCTTCTCAACCAGGCAGACTTCATTCTTCCCGTGAACTCCACGCAATCACAATTCAATCAGGACCAGCCCATACACAGCCGCAAGCTTTCTCTAAACGACACATGGACGCTCAACAACCACATGGTTAACGACCTGCGTCTGCAGTATTCGTTCTACTCTCTGGCCGCCGTCAACCCATGCACAGCATGTCCACCGGAAGTTACGATTGTGGAACTCGGCGCGACGACCATCGGCCCATCAGATAACCAGAATCAGAAGCAGAATTCGTATCAGGCAAAGGACAATCTCTCGTGGGTCGTCGGCAAACACACCCTGAAATTCGGAGGGGAGTACACCCACTTCATCTATCCGCAGTTCTTCTTGCCGCGCAGCAACGGCGACTACTGGTACAACACCATGCAAGATCTCGTAAATGACAACCTTGCATCAGTACCGGGACGCACATTGCGCGGTGCGGGTAGCGGCAGCTTCCTAGGAACACAGAGTCTCTTCGCGGGATATTTTCAGGATGACCTGAAGTTGACACCGAAACTGACGTTGAACCTCGGTGCCCGCTATGAGTACTGGACAAATCCAGTCGGTGATAGCACGCAGGCACTCAATGCCGTATCGAACGTTCCGGGAGTAATCACATTTGGCAAACCGAAAACCGATACCAACAACATCGCTCCTCGAATCGGTTTTGCTTACGATCCATTCGGGAGTGGCAAGACTTCGATTCGCGGAGGCTTTGGAATTTCCTATGGATGGAAGTTCCAGAACTTCGCCGCCATCACGCTACCTCCTCAGATTCAGAGTGAGATGGATCCATCATCAGCCTGTGGTCTGAACAATCCTCCGGGGTGGTGCGCGACCGGCTCGCCGTTCCTCGCAGATGGCGGATTGCCGTCCATCTATTTGCCTCCGGCAAACCAGCAGGAAGCGCGCGCGCTGACGACAAGTTTCATCGACGACACGGTTATGCCCAAAATCCTTACCTGGTCGTTCGGGGTTCAGCGGCAGATCTACCGCGACGGCCTGCTTGAGGTGCGCTATCTGGGAACGCGCGGCCTGGAGTTGCCGGTGCAATTCCGCCGCAACTTCATCAGCGCCTTTGATGCGGGTGTAAATTCAATTCCTACGTTCTTCAGAGCGTCGGATGTCCCGGCAACCTGGGACGCGAACACGCCCACTGACACAGCATTCAACGCTTTTGTGAACAGCGGCGCGAGCAATATCTATTCTCCCTTCGGGTTCCAGGGAATCGTCACGTCAGACCCACCCTTGGGAAGCAGCGTCTATCACGCTCTTTCCTGGAACTACACTCAGCGCGCATGGCAGGGCTTGTCGTTCAATGCCAACTACACGTGGTCCCACGCCATCGACGATGCGACCAACGAATTCTTAACCAGCTTCCTGAATCCACGGCGCTCGCAGGACACCAACCAACTAGGACAGGACCGATCGGATTCCGATTTGGACGTGCGGCATAAGTTTGCGCTCTCAGCTACCTATGAAACACCGAAGATTCATTCCGGCAGCAGAGCATTGAAGACCTTGCTCGAGGGATACAGCATCGGGACGGTTTACCTCGCGCAAACTGGCCAGCCAGTAACACTTCAGTCTGGCGTCGATGCAAACGGTAACGGCGACACGGCAGGAGACCGCGGCGTGTTGAATCCCTTCGGTACGTTGTTGAAAAGCTCCGACGTGATTCCAGTCTGCGCCGATCTCGGCGGCACAACTTCATTGGCCGCTGATACGTTCGAAAACGGGGGGCGTGTTCTGGCGCTACCATTGGATATCTGGCGGCCGATCCGAGTGCAAAGTATGTCCTCGCCGGCCCGGATGTAAGAGCAACCATTGGTCGCAACAGCTTCCGCTCTCCCGGTTTCGGCGTGATGAACCTCTCGATTGGAAAGAAGGTAAGAATCACCGAATCAGCTTACTTTCAACTTAAAGCCGATTTTTCCAACGTCCTCAATCACCAGAACTTCACGATCAGCAACGCGAACATATTCAGTACTGCCGGTGTAACCGCAGCAACGTCGAATCCTGGATATGTTCTCATCACCGACCCGAACTTTTTGAACTCGCGAATCTTCAGCGGTGGCAGCCGCCAAACGCTCCTCACGGCTAAGTTTGTGTTCTAAAGGCCGAACCGGAGGGAGTCGGGACGATTCCCTCCGGATTAAATCGCGAACCGAATACCAGTTCATACCGGAGAAAACGTGCGGCTCCGTTTTCAAATTGCGCGCTTGATGGTGCCGCTTGCATTGATTGCATTCTCAGTCGCCGCTCTTCCGCCCGCGCCGAAGAATCTCCATTTAGAAGACCGCGATCTCTCCATCAAACCGGGCGATGATTTCTATCATTACGCCAATGGCGGCTGGCTCAAAGCCACCTCAATTCCTTCTGGCAAATCAATCTACGATACGCGCGCGATTCTGGCGGAGAGAACAAGCCAGCAGGTGCGAGAGCTCATTCAGAGCGCGGCCTCAGCTCACGCAATGCGAGGCAGCATCGAACAGAAAGTCGGCGACTACTACACCAGCTTTCTGGATCGAGGCGGCACCGAGGCGAAAGGCCTCTCACCCCTGACTGATGAGATGGCCAGGATCACCGCAATCAAAGACAACACTTCCCTGTCTGCGTATCTCGGTACGACTTTGAATAGCGAGGTCGACGGGCTCACTTCGAACAGCGATCATATCTTCGGCATTTGGGTCAATCAGGGATTTGAAGATGCGGACCACAATCTTCCTCATATCTTTCAGGGTGGCCTGGGATTGCCGGATCGCGACAACTATCTGGACTCTTCTCCGAAGATGGCTGACTTGCGCGATCACTACAAAGCGCACATTGCAGCAGTATTGAAGCTGGCGGGAGATACAGATACCGACAACAAAGCCGCACAGATCTTATCGCTCGAGACCAAGATCGCGCAGTCGTTCGCTCCAGACTCAGATGCTGCAGACGTTTTCAAGCAAAACAATCCCTGGAAGCGCGCCGACTTTGACGGCAAAGCTCCCGGCCTTGACTGGAACGCGTACTTTCAAGCTGCGGGACTCGCCGATCAGCAAGACTTCATCGTATGGCAGCCGAGCGCCGTAATTGGCGTTTCCGCGCTGGTTCATGATGCGAGCATCGATACCTGGAATGACTATCTCCGCTTTCATTTGCTGGAGCATTACGCCAGCGTGCTGCCTGGCGCTGTAGCTGCTGAGCACTTCGCCTTTTACGGTACGGTGCTCTCCGGAGCACAGCAGGCGGACCGAAGTGACGATGCGATCGCGGCCACGAACGGCGCTTTGGGTCAGGCTGTCGGCCAGCTCTACACAGAACGCTATTTCTCACCCGAAGCAAAAGCCAGGGCTCAAGCGATGGCAGATGATCTGAAGACTGCCTATCGCGCACGCATTTCAAATCTCACCTGGATGTCGCCCGAGACGAAGCAGAAAGCCTTAGCCAAGCTAGCAGCGCTTCAGGTGATCGTCGGCTATCCCGATCAGTGGATTGACTATTCTTCGCTCAACGTCGTCCGTGGTGACGCCTTCGGTAACATGCGCCGCGCAGAGGCGTTTAATCGTTCACGCAACCTGGCAAAGTTAAAGCAGCCGGTCAACCCAATTGAGTGGCCGATCAATCCGCAAGTTCCCGGCGCGGTAATCATGTTCAGTCCCAATGCCGAATTTTTCTCGGCAGCGATCTTGCAGCCGCCCTACTTCGACGCAGACGGCGATTCCGCTTCCAACTATGGTTCAGCGGGAGCAGGCATGGCGCACGAAATCAGCCATAGCTTCGACGAACTGGGAAATCTCTACGACGCGCAAGGCCGCTTAGGAAATTGGTGGACCGCAGAAGACCGCGCCAAATTTCACCAGGTTGCTGAGAAGCTCGCCGGGCAATTCAACCACTACTGTCCATTTCCTGATAGCTGCGTGAATGGCAAGCAGGTATTGTCAGAAAATATCGCTGACCTCGCAGGATTGCTGGTTGCCCATGACGCCTACGTCCTGTCGCTGAAAGGCAAGAACGATGTCACGATCGGCGGATTAACTGGCGAACAGCGCTTTTTTCTTGCCTTCGCTCAGAGATGGCGCAAGCTCCAGAGCGAAGCTGCGCTGCGTCAGCAGCTCAAGACCGATACCCATTCACCGGGCGAATATCGCAGCGACACCGTGCGCAACCTGGATGTTTGGTACGGGACCTTCAACATCTCGCCTGCCGACAAGCTCTATCTCAAGCCCGAGGATCGCGTGCGCATTTGGTGATGCTGCAGTAAGGAGTTCGAAGGTAGTCAGCGAGAGAGGATTCTAATTCGAGTGGTTCTTGGTATCAGCGGTCTCGGTCTCTGACGAAATCTGCTCTTTCGGCTGCTCCGCCGACTGAGTCGTCCCCTGCGCCGGCAGCGGAGCTTTCGAATCGAGTATCACGCGGTTGTTCAGGCAGTAGAGCGCAAGCTCCAGGCGATCTGCGACGCCAAGCTTGTCATAGACCTTGCGCAGATAGTTCTTCACCACCTGCTCGGTCGTGCCCACGCGCGCGGCGATTTCCTTGTTCTTCATTCCCTGCGTCACGCAGGAAACGATCAGCGACTCTTTTGGCGTGAGCTGGACCTTCGAGCGTCCGCCGTGCGGCCGTGTGCCCTGTGAGCGATACGCCTCCATCACCCACTTCATGGCATGCGTTTCGAGCCATGGTTGGCCCCCCGCCACTGTCCGCAGGCACTCGACAAAAACTTCGGAATCAATTTCGCGCGAGACGATCGAATGCACTCCGCGCCGGAAGAGTTCGAGCGTCAACTCCTGCTCGGGCGCTTCGGTGACGACCACCAATCGCAAGCCCGGCGCAGTCTTCATGATTTCCTGCACCGATTCAATCGGGTTCTCCGCGAGTGCGGCTTCAAAGATCAGAATTTCGGCCGAGAATTTTTTCGCCGCAGAAACAGCTTGCTCGAGCGTCTCCGCCTGACCAACCACGCGGATGTCGCCTTCAACCGCAAAAATTTTGCGCAGCCCGGCGCGGAAGATCGCCTGCGAGTCGGCCACAATCACACGAATGAATTGTTCCCTGCTCTCCAATTCCGGAGGGGCCACTCTTGCTTCTCCCGTGCTCAAAGCAGCGCTTGCCATGTATGCCCATGTGGCCCGGACAATCTCTGCCCGCAGCCTTTGCTTCCTCTAACCCTTAGCGCCGTTCGAAGTGATATTCGTCAATCACCACGCCGACTCCCCGCCGTCCGCCGTCTTCGCCCAAGCGGGCCACTCGTCCGCGGCACTGCACCTTTACATCCGCGTCCGAGCCAACGACCTCAGCAGGAAAGGAAATCGTGAAATCGATGGTCGAACCCACCGGCATATCGATTTCGTGATGGAAGAGAACGCCGTTAGCGGAAATGTTGTCGCTTTCCGTATCTGACTCGCCAGCCTGCGATTTAATGTGCATCGGAAGCTTGACGGGAAAACGCGGCGCGCCCTGCACTTCTGCATAGCGCTTCCGCACGGCCTTGGCACCACCTGACGGATTGCCCGATTGGTTAGACATCAGGGGCAGATTACAATGGCAAGTAAGCTCGCGAAAGTTACCGAAGTCATTGACCTTCAAGGTCTAAGTTCTTGCGGTACATGGACTTGCGGGTAAATTCGCGCCCAGCATTCAACGCCCAGCCTTCTGCCCCGTAATCCTGACACAGGGCCACTATTCTGATGTCACTCTATGTACTTGCGAGGGTTAACTGCGAGGGTTCCAGGGGCGAAAGGCGCGCCCGGGCGCGCGCTTCAGTGTTGTCT
Source organism: Terriglobales bacterium (assembly GCA_036770325.1). Lineage (GTDB taxonomy): Bacteria > Acidobacteriota > Terriglobia > Terriglobales > Acidobacteriaceae > Gp1-AA145. Next base: position 1,737 of record DAIPJJ010000085.1, on the reverse strand, counting down.
TGCACGGCTCTCGAATTTCAAAAGATCCTTCCTCGATTTCCCATCGACGACCTCAGACTGCGGCCATCGCACTCCGGTCAGGTCGGCTAGCGTGGGCGCAAGGTCGGCAACATGAATATTCTCCGGAATGCGTTGGGCTTTGATGTGCCACCCCGCCACAACGAATGGAACATGAGTGTCGTATTGCCACGGATCTCCGTGCGATGTTCCTGTCCCTTGCGAGGAAAATAAAGTCCATTGACTTGTCAGATAGTAAACATCGCCGCTGCGCCCTGGAAACACACTATTTCTAAGAAGTGGACCAATCCACCCGGTTACAGAATCCAAGTGGTTCACATCGTAAAGTCCATCGATGCCGGGGACATTCTTCACCCGGGTGCTCAGTGCCTTACTCGTGGCTGCAAGCGAGATGTTATGCCGCGCGAGTTCAGCGCGATCGAAGTACAGCATGGCGTCGGTCTGGCCCGCAAACCAATGCATCTTGCCGGTAATTCTGAAAATTGCGCTGAGCTGTGACTCAATGGATTTCAGGGCCTCAGAAAACGGCAAGCGCTGAGCCTTGTTTCCTCTGAGCTGCGATTCAGCTTCCGGCGCCGGCTCTGCCCCGTGATCAGCCGATAGCGCCCAGAGTACATTCTCTGCACCCAATCGCGTGCCGATGAAGTCCATGAAGTGACCCAGCGTTCGGTCGAGTCGAATCTGCTCGTCTGCAATCTCTGGACTGTCAGGCCCATACGTATGTCCCACAGCATCATTTGACGAGAAGCTGATCGCTAAAAGGTCGGGCGCGTTATGTTGATTTTCTCCGAGCCGGTTGGCCTTTACCGCATATTCGGCCAGTGCCTCCAGCAACTCGTCCCCAAACGGTGATCCATACACCGCCTCATTGAGTTGACGGCCAGTTTGTTTCGGCATGGCATGCGGAAATCCCCCAGCAACCTGGTTCGTGTGATATGCAGGAGAATCATTCCCCAGCAAAGGTATCCACTGCTTGCCTACATAAGAGTCAACCACGTGTTTGCCATTGAATTCCTGCGCCCAATCGGGAAGTTGATTGCCGTAGTAGCGGCTGGTCACAAAGTTCCCGGTTTCGTGCGAAAACCACAATGCAGCCTGCGGATGATGTCCGCCCATGGTGATCGCCGCTCGATCTTTCAACGAAATCGATACCACTCGGGCGCCCGGATACGCCGATTGCAGCCAATCACTGAAATTTTCACCAATGAAATTTTTCGGCGAAACGGCACGTCCGTTTTCACCTACTATCGGAGAATCATCATCCGCCACGCAATACACCATCTTTCCCGTCTCCCGGTCATACCACTCATTTGCGACGATGCCGGTATGCGCTGGATTTCGCCCCGAAAGCACTACCGAGTGCCCAACACATGTTTCCGTCGGCATATGCTGGTAATTTGCATTCACAAAGTTTGCTCCGCGCGCATTGAAAAAATGCAGCCCGCCTGTCTCATACGGAGCAAAACGCTCGAGATAGTCGGCGCGCATCTGGTCAACCACCACTACGACGATCAGCTTGGGATGCTGTGCGTGGAGCGGAAGAACGAATGCAACCAGAACCGCCAGCAAGAGAACATGGAATTTTCTACGCATCTTGACCTTTCACCGACTTGGATGGTGACTTACACAATGCGGCTTTCGAGCTAACGATCCATATACCTAGAGGCGCGAAACGCGTGTGATGAATGAAAGCGAGTGGAACAGCGCTCCGCTACACTC
>DAIPJJ010000310.1:0-1814 GCA_036770325.1 Terriglobales bacterium | reverse complement strand
TGACGAAGAGAGGCGCGCAACGCGGCGGAAAAACTCGGAGTATCGACTTCCACTTCGCGCTGGTTGACGTAGCCCTTTTTATCGCGATGCAAGAATTCGATAGGGTCTTCGATGGTGATGATGTGTTCGGCGCGGGTCGAGTTCACGCGGTCGATCATCGCCGCGAGAGTCGTTGATTTGCCAGAACCTGTAACACCGGTTACCAGAACCAGGCCGCGAGGCATTTCGCAAATCTGTTCGATCACTTTCGGAAGATACAGCTCGTCCAGGGCGCGAATCTTGGTCGGGATGACACGAAGCACCAAGCCCACGTTTCCGCGTTGCTGGAAAACGTTCACACGGAACCGTCCAAGGCCCGCGACGCCGTAAGCCATGTCGATTTCGCTGGTCTCTTTGAACTTCTGCTTCTGGCGCGCGGACATCATGCTGAACGCCATAGTCAGCATGTCTTCTGCGGTAATGCGCGGCTGGTCCGTCAAAGGTACCAGTTCGCCATCGATACGGAGGTGAGGGTAGTTTCCGACCTTCAAATGCAAGTCGGAGGAGCGCCGCTCCATCGCAATCCGCAGCAGATCATCTATGTGCATTCACGATCCTCAAAGACTTTCGCAGCGAGGGCACCTGGTCGCACAGGCCGGTTAGCCTGGGTGCGAAGAAGTGCTCTCCCTCACACATCCATCATGCTCTGAATTCGTAATGTGCCCAAGATGACCTAAGTAATTGGCAGGCCCGGTGGTTTGGTGGCGGCGGGTTGTGAGAGGGATTTAAGGAGCAGCCGGGGCAAGCTGAATGACCTTGCGGGCAGGTCGAGGCTCTTCATGTTCTTCGGATGAGGCTTCGCTTTGCTGATCAACCCAGGCTTTGGCGATCCCGACCGCCAGAGCTCGCACCCGAGCGATGACGCCGACGCGTTCAGTCACCGAGATGGCGCCGCGGGCATCGAGAATGTTGAATAAATGCGAGCACTTCAGGCACAGCTCGAACGCTCCGAGGATCGGAAACCGCCTCTTCCGACGGACGATTTCATCCGGCGGGTGCCCCGTCCTTGTCTCTCCGTTCTTTGGAGAGACAGGGCGGGGATTTTGATCTTCGCTCCCGATCCGTGCATACTGCTCCAGCAGTCGCTTACATTCCTCTTCGCACAACTCGAAGTGCTTCCAGGCCTTCTCGACATCAGCCATCTCGAAGTTGTAAACCGAAACCTGCAGTTCCTCAGCAAGGCGCACGTCGCCGTACTTCGTCACGTATCCGCTTACCGGATCGCGCGACCAGACGATGTCGTAAATCGAATCGACATCCTGCAGAAAAGCCGCGATACGTTCGAGTCCGTACGTCAATTCGGCTGAGATTGGATTCAGCTCAACTCCACCGCACTGCTGAAAGTAGGTGAACTGCGTGATCTCGAGGCCATCAAGCATCACCTGCCAACCGATGCCCCAGGCGCCGAGCGTCGGCGACTCCCAGTTGTCCTCTTCGAACTTGATGTCGTGTTGACGTAGGTCGATACCCATGGCGCCGAGCGACTCGAGGTAAAGCTCCTGCACATTCTCCGGCGGCGGCTTGAGTATGACTTGCAACTGCAAATGCTTGTATAGACGGTTCGGATTTTCTCCGTAGCGTCCGTCGGCTGGACGACGCGAGGGTTGAGCGTACGCAACCTTGTACGGCTTGGGACCCAGAACGCGCAAAAAGGTTTCCGGAGCCATGGTGCCAGCACCCACTTCCAGGTCAAACGGCTGTTGCAGAACGCATCCACGCTCCGCCCAAAAAGCCTGCAGGCGCAGGATGAGCTCCTGGAAAGTCAGCGAATTGGA
>DAIPJJ010000251.1:0-4810 GCA_036770325.1 Terriglobales bacterium | reverse complement strand
TCCGCTCCCGTGATACGTGAAGCCGGTGGCGACCGTTCGGCCGTCACCGGCGGCACGCGTGTATTGTCAGATCACATTAGAGTCCGCATTACATCCAACCCCGGCGAAACCTTCCTGGATCGCATGATCGCCCTTGTTGAAGGAGCGGAGCGCCAGAAGACGCCAAACGAAATTGCCCTGAATATCCTTCTGGCCGGACTCACGATCGTATTCCTGCTCGCCGTTGTCACGCTGCAGCCATTCGCAATCTACTCAGGGTCGCCGCAGACGGTATTTGTTCTGGTTTCGCTCCTTGTCTGCTTGATCCCCACAACCATCGGTGGTCTGCTCTCTGCGATTGGCATTGCTGGAATGGATCGTCTGATTCAACACAACGTGCTTGCGATGTCCGGTCGCGCGGTAGAGGCCGCTGGCGACGTAAACACACTCCTGCTCGACAAGACGGGAACCATCACTCTTGGCAATCGTCAGGCTGCACGCTTTATTGCTGCTCCGGGTGTCACGGAAAAGGAGTTGGCCGATGCGGCCCAGCTTTCTTCGCTGGCAGATGAGACCCCGGAAGGCCGCTCCATCGTTGTGCTTGCGAAAGAGAAGTATGGCTTGCGCGGCCGCGAACTCGGTTCCCATGAAGCTGTATTTGTGCCGTTCTCGGCGAACACGCGTATGTCAGGAGTGGACCTGAATGGCTTTCAGATTCGTAAGGGTGCCGCCGAATCTATCGCAACCTTCGTCTCACAGAATGGCAGCAAGTTTCCCGGTGAAGTTCGAGCTACCGTCGAAGAAATCGCACGGTCTGGCGGAACGCCCCTTGTTGTCGCGGAAAAAAGCCGTGGAGCACTGGGCGTAATTGAACTGAAGGACATCGTTAAGGGCGGTATTCGCGACCGTTTCAATCAGCTTAGAGCAATGGGAATTCGTACCGTAATGATCACTGGAGACAATCCGCTTACCGCTGCCGCAATCGCTCGCGAAGCTGGCGTGGATGATTTTCTTGCTCAAGCTACGCCCAAGGACAAAATGGACCTGATTCGCCGCGAGCAGGCAGATGGGAAACTCGTGGCAATGACGGGAGATGGCACGAACGATGCTCCCGCTCTAGCTCAGGCCGACGTCGGGGTTGCGATGAACACTGGGACTCAAGCAGCCAAAGAAGCCGGCAATATGGTGGACCTCGATTCCAATCCCACCAAGCTCATTGAAGTCGTGGAAATTGGCAAGCAATTGCTCATGACTCGAGGCTCGCTCACGACGTTCTCGATTGCGAACGATGTGGCGAAGTATTTCGCAATTATCCCCGCGATGTTCGCGGCGACTTTTCCAGTGCTGAACACACTGAATATCATGCGCCTTCAGACGCCGGAGTCGGCCATTCTTTCAGCCGTTATCTTCAACGCATTGATCATCATTGCCCTGATTCCGCTGGCGCTTCGGGGTGTGAAATATCGCCCAATGGGTGCCGCGATTCTGCTGCGAAACAATCTTGCAATTTACGGGGTTGGCGGCGTCATTATTCCGTTCATCGGAATCAAGTTGATCGACATGATCATCACGCGGATTGGCCTGGCATAGGAGGCAGATATGAAGAAGAATCTCTGGATTTCCATTGCAATGACCGCCGTGACGACCGTGCTGCTTGGCCTGATCTATCCGTTAGTGGTCACCGGGTTCGCACAGGTGATCTTTCCGCGCAATGCAAACGGTCAGTTGATCGTGAAAAACAGAAAGGTGATCGGCTCCAGCATCATCGGCCAGGGATTCACTGGGCTGGGCTACTTCCACTCACGTCCTTCGTCCGCTGGGAATGGCTACGATGCCGCAAACTCGGGCGGATCGAACCTTGGGCCAACAAATCAGAAACTGCTCGACCGCGTGAAAGCCGACGTTGCGAGCGCGCACGCTGAAAATCCCGGTGTGCCGATCCCAATCGATATGGTTACGACATCGGCTTCCGGCTTCGACCCGCACATTACTCCGGCCAACGCTGAGTTCCAGCTATCGCGTGTCGCGAAAGTGCGTGGGATCTCGGTCGAGCAGGTTAAAGCGTTGGTCTCGAAGCACACTGAGGGGCGGCAATTCGGGATTTTAGGTGAGCCCAGGATTAACGTCTTGGAACTTAACCTCGATCTCGACCGACAATTTCCAGTGGTACCACAAGCCAAGAATGAATAGTTGAAATCGTCGCAGTGGGCTCTGTTATGATGCTGCGGCGCTTCGCGCCGGAAGAATTTTTGACACTCCATCCCTGAAAGGGCGCTGCAGAGCGCTTCCAGCGCTCTGGGTCTACTTGTTGCAATGAAGCGAGTTGCAAAGACCGGAGCGCCCTATGGCGCTGGCCGCGCTGCTCGGGCGCTGTGGGTCTACTCTGTTGAAAACAAAATCCACCGGGGGTACCTCCCATTTTTCCTGCTGGAGCGTACGGAGCGCGGGAGTCAGGTCAAGCCTCTCCGCTTCGTTCCGACCGCGGGCGGCGCGCAACAATCGCGCGGGCTGGACCCGACTCCCTCTGCGCTCCTGTATTGCTTCCAGCTCGGGAAAATAGGACTGAAAAATGGCACGCCACGACGATACCCAGACAAAACTCCCGAGACTTCGATCCTCCTTGGTTGCTTGAATGACCAGCACAGCTTCATGTCCCCGCGGACCTCTGCCCGTACTTGTACTCAGATCGCGTAGGGCTTCGGGAGGGGCGGGAGGGGGGAGCCCCTCCCGGACATTTGCGCACGTCCTAGGTCCAGTTCCGCTCCGGTTCTGTCGGATTCGATTGCTCCTACTCTCGTCATGGTGCCGCTGCGCTGCTTGCCCGTTTCTCAAGCAACTCCTGTGCTTTTCGTGACTTGATGGACTGAACCCTCTTTAAGACAGCATCAAGCTGTTCCGCTGTTAACCTATCGCCACGAATTAGAGGAGCAATCGTGTTGATCAAGAGCAGTTGAATACCGACAAGTTCTGTGAAAATGTGACGGTCCAATGATGTATCGCTGCACCTTCGCACCTCGTTGAGTAGAGTTTGACGAATCCACTCGCTAACGCTCTGCCCGTGTTGGTGGGCATAGGATTCCAGTTCGCCAAATTCACTCGCGGTGACCTTGGCGCTTGCGGTCCTCGTGCGGCGTTCTCTCTTATGGTCTGGTGGCTCAAGCTCACGCTGATTCAACACGCAATGGCTCCTTTCAGTCCCCGTTTACGTTTGCAAACTGTGGCGCCGACTAGCGCTCCGCAACTGGCAATTACTTCGGATTCAACAGGTAGACCCAGAGCGCCCACGGCGCTCTGCAGCGCCCTTTCAGGGGTGGAGTGTCGAAAATTCTTCCGGCGCGCAGCGCCGAACCACCCTCTCCATCACCTGCTACTCGACGCGGCGCAGCCGCGCCTCGAATGCAATACACATACAACACCCCTCGACCATAATCACGGTCCGATTCAAAAGTCCAATGCATTTTCAGCACAAGCTCATTCCTAAAACGCATAATGAATTTCCTATGGATTTTGAAGCATGCTGCCAAATAAGCACGCCTTTTCAGCCACTTATCAGTTATTACCTGCGGGCATAGTCACATTCCGAGAAGTTATTGGACAGCGAGCCCTGACGAGGCTCAAAGTAGTTGGCATTTGCCAATTCGTGGGAAGCCACAACCCTAAAGCGACGAATGCCGTCAGTTGAAATCAACGCTTCCGCCCACTTGAGACTTTAAGCAGCGGCAGAAACATTACGTCCTTCGGGATGAATTGGAAAGAGGTGAGACATGTCCAGCCAGACACTGAACGATCCGGGATCGAACAGCTTCGAGCCTCTGTTGCCGCTACGTGAGGCCGCAGAGCTGCTCGGAATGCATTGGAAAACGTTAGAAGCATTCGCGAGAGAAGGACGAGTTCCCGCAACGAAGGTCGGCAAGCGGTGGCGTTTTCGGGCAAGTGTGCTGGACCGCTGGATTCACACCCGACTGACTCCACGCAGAGTAAATGGTCATCTTGCAGGCGATGGTAGACTCAACTCACAACCACGCCGCGCTAGCTAGAAAGGAAGCGATTCCTTTGAGGTTTACGCGGCAACGTTTTCAACGTGGCAGCCTCCGACGTGTACGGAGGTCACGGAATCAGTGGGCGTGGGAATACCGCTACAAGGACCCTACGACCCTTCGGCAAAAATCAATGTACTTGAGCTGTGAACAATTCCCTACGCAGACGATTGCTGAGAGGCATTTGGGGGCGTTCGTTCTGAAGCTCAATTCCGATAATCCCGCCTTAGCGGTTCATGATCCCATGTTCGGTACAGTCATCGAGCGGTTTATCCAAGACGAGCGACTTCTTGAAATTAAGAAGCATCGACCTGGCGATCGGTGCGATCACGAGCTGAGCTATGGAACAGTCCTGTCCTACCTGAGTGTGTTGAAAAGAATTAGCACCAAGTGGGAAGCAACTCGTCTCAGTCGAATGAAACCAGTTGCGGTTCAGGAGTGGTTAAAGTCGATGGATGCAGCACCCAAGACCAAGGGGCACACAAAGGCGCTCATGCACCGACTGTTCGAGAAAGCAATGCTGTGGGAGATGGTCGATCTGCAGCGAAACCCGATGGAACTGGTGGAGATTAAGGGCATCAGCAAACGGCAGAAGAAGCCGCTGATTCTTACGGTCGAGCAGTACTACTTAGTGCTCGAACTGCTGCCTCAACCGTATCGAACAATGGCTGTTGTAAGCCAATGTCTAGGGTTGCGGGCAGAGGAGGTTTTGGCGTTGCACTGGGCGGATATTGATCTCGAACGTCTGGTCATTCGAGTGTCTAGAGCCGTCGTGCATGGCAGGATCAAGACGG
>DAIPJJ010000084.1:0-18236 GCA_036770325.1 Terriglobales bacterium | reverse complement strand
CCGCATGATCGTGCACAAACTATTAGCCACGCTGAAAAAAGACGCGATTGCCGCGGTGCGCTACCGTCATGGATTTCTCGTTGCCATAGTCTCGCAATTTGTGCAGCTCGCAACGTTTTACTATCTTGCGCGCGCTGTCGGGCCGCAGTTCCGCCCGGAAGGAGTTCCTTATTTCCTTTTTCTACTCGTCGGGACAGGTTTTTACACGTTTTTGCTCGCCGGAATTCACGCGTTCCTTCGCGGAATTCATGAGCCGCAGCAAACCGGAACGCTGGAAGTACTGCTAACAACTGCGACTCCGGCTTCGGTGCTTGTGTTTCTGAATGCGGTTTCGGCGTTCGCCGCCGGTGCTCTGCAGCTCGCCTTATATTTGTGCGCCGGGATCATCATTTTTCACCCGGCGCTGCACGTAAATATCCCGGCATGCATTTTGATCTTCTTCCTTTCTGTCTTGCTCGCGGTGGCCGTCGGACTGTTCGCGGCCGGACTTCAGGTTTGGATTCAGAAGGGCTCAAGCGTGCTCTGGCTGTTAGGGGCTGGCGCATGGCTGATGTCGGGAACACTTTTTCCAGTCAGTGCATTGCCGAAAGCGGCCAGGCTGGTTTCTTTCGCCATTCCGTTTACTCACTCACTTTCTGCCATGCGAATGGCATTGCTCTCGCCCAATTCTCCGCTGCTTACCCGCGAAGTCGCGCTGCTCGGGATGTTTGCCGTGTTACTCGTCCCTGCCGGGACATTTTTTTTCAGCGCGACTGTGCATCGCGCACGGCAGAACGGAACGCTCTCCTTCTACTGAAGAACTTACTGAAACGGTTACCTTGGTGTGAGCTCAATTTCGTTTTGCTTATTGGTCCACAACGGCCCACACTAAAATCCTGCTAACCAATATGGCTTCTTTCGCCAGCAACCAGCCCCAGCGGCGGCTTGGAACGCGAGTTCGCGCGCAAATTCCAATACGGATTACCAGCCTCGATCCGGAAACGAATTTCTCCGAGAACTGCCACACCCTGCTTGTGAATCCGCAAGGCTGCGGCGTTCGTTGCTCTCGCCCACTGGCGACCGGCCTGCAACTCCGCATAAATGACTTGCCCGGGCGCAAGACCGCCATGGCCCGAGTGGCGTGCACCCGCCCGATGCATGATGGCAGCAAGTACTGGATTGTTGGTATCGCCCTTCAGTCTCCGGGGAATCTCTGGTGCATCGCGCCAACTCCCTCGGATTGGCCTGATCCTTCAACCCCAACGCATCTTCACTGATCTGCATCAAGTCGCAAACCCACACTCCTTAACGTACCGTCCAATCAACTCTGAACGGTTCCTTTGACCTGAGAAACGAGCAACCCGAGCACCTGAAGTTAAATCAAAGTCTGCGGAAACACGCCCAAAATGCTGAATTGCAATACTTGTGCGAAGCGGGCGATTATGCACGTTTCTGTTTTCTTTTTCGCTCTCCTGGTGGCTCCTTCTTTGTTCGCAGCGCTTGGGCAGGACGTGGCTTCAGTCCAATCTGACGGTGTTCGCATGAAGGCGGCGGTCAACGTCGTTCCGGGCCAGGCTTACTCCGTTCACGAGATGCATGCTGCGGTTGGAACTACTGTCCGTGAATTCGTCTCACCGGCTGGCCAGGTGTTCGGCGTTTCATGGCAGGGGCCCTACAAGCCGGATCTTCGTCAATTGCTGGGAGAATACTTTGATCAGTATTTGCAAGCGGCGGAATCCGAGCATCGCGCACACAGCACGGCAGTGCATATCGAAACGGGAGACCTGGTATTCGAATCCGGTGGGCACATGCGCTTCTTCGTAGGCCGAGCATATCTTCGTAGCAAGCTACCCGACGGGGCCAGCGCAGATGCCATTCGCTAAATTCCAAAAAATAACAATCGTCGCGTGCATCTGTGCGACGGCTTTTCTCGGCGGTTGCGGGGGCGGCAATAGCAATAACGGCTCCAACAAATCCGTTCCACCTGCGAGTAATTCTGCGGCAATTGTGGTCAACTCTGGCCCTACCGGCAACTACGCGAATGGTTTGTTCACGACGGTGACCATCTGCGTGCCTGGAACCTCAACTTGCCAGTCGATTGGCGGGATTCTGGTGGATACCGGTTCATTCGGCTTGCGCATTCTTTCTTCTGCGCTTAATGCTTCCATTAGCTCAGCGTTGGTTCCGGAGAAGGATTCGAGCGGCAACACAATTGTCGAGTGCGCGCAATTTTCTGACGGAATAACCTGGGGCCCGGTCGAGACCGCCGACGTAAAAATCGCAGGCGAACAGGCCAGCGCTTTGCCAATTCAGATCATCGGCAGCCCGGCATTCTCCTCAGTCCCTGGTGGATGCTCCAGCGCCGGTGCGCCGGAAGATTCGCTGCAAAAGCTAGCGACGAACGGAATTTTAGGAATAGGGAATTTCGTACAGGACTGCCCGGCTTGCAGCCCGGGTGCGGTAAGTAATCCTGGCCTCTACTACGGATGTGTGGGATCGTCATGCCAGGTGATCACAGTCAGCCTCGCGCAACAGGTTGCGAATCCGGTCGCATCATTCGGGGCCGACAGCAATGGAGTTATTGTCGAACTGCCAGCGACCGCAAGCACAACCACCGTCACCGGCTCTTTGATTTTCGGAATCGATACGGAAGACAACAACGCGTTGGGTACGGCTCAGGTGCTGACCATAGATCCGAACACCGGCAACATCAACACGACATTCAAAAGCAAGACATACACTAACGCCGGCTTCCTTGACACCGGTTCAAATGGATTTTTCTTTCTGGACAGCACAACTACCGGTCTGTCTTCCTGCCCTAAGCCCGCCAATGGTTTCTATTGCCCGGCATCGCTTACGAATCTCACAGCCACGAATACGGGAACGAACAAGGTTGCTACGAGCGTCACCTTCAGCGTAGACAACGCGAATTCACTCTTCGCGAATGGCGCGAACTCGGTTTTTCCCACGCTCGGTGGTCCACTTTCTGGATTGTTCGATTGGGGATTGCCTTTCTTTTACGGTCGTAGGGTTTACGTCGCGATCTTCGGAGCATCGACGTCTGGCGGCGTTGGGCCGTATTGGGCTTATTGATTCTTGCCCGTGCCGTTAAGAGCGACAAAGTGTGGCGCGCCATCCGAGCCCGTGATCTGCAAATTTCCAATTCTCGGACCAGAAATTGCCGGGCTGAACGAGACTTGCACCGCGCACTGCGTTCCCGGAGCCAACGTCTGCCCGCAATTGTTCTTTTGCGAGAAATCAATTCCAGAAGTAAGAATTTGATTGAGGGTGATCGGCGCAGTGGTTGGGTTGCTGATCGTTACCGTGCGTGCTGGTCCATTGGAGTCAATCGTGCTCTCGCCGAAGTCGACGTTAACCGGCGAAATCTCAAGACCTGTAGCAGTGGCTTGCGCGGTGGAATGGGGGCTGACGAGGGGAAGGGCCGCCCAAATTCCCATTGCCAACGCGTACCTGATTTTCAATCCTTGCTCCTTGGAACCGGTCTTTCGCCGAAAATCCCAGTACCTACGCGAACACATGTCGCACCTTCTTCGATGGCAATTTCAAAGTCGTGAGACATACCCATCGACAGGATTTCCATTTTTACGTTGGGAAGTTTTCGACCCGCGATTTCGTTGAACAACTCCCTCATTTTCCGGAAATACGGTCGCGATCGTTCCGGATCATCACTGTATGGAGGCACGGTCATGAGACCACGAATGCTCAGCGAGGAGAGTTCCGCTCCAGCGTTCAACAAATTGCTTAACTCTGCCGAATGCGGGTCCAAGCCCTTCTTGGCTTCTTCGCCGCCGATATTGATCTCGATTAACACCGGCGACTTTTTTCCTAGTTCCCTTAAAGCCGCATTCAGTCTGGTCGCTAAGCGTAGTGAATCGACGGAATCGATAGCCGCAAACAGCTCGGCGGCTTTTGCTGACTTATTAGTTTGCAGGTGGCCAATCATGTGCCACTCGGCTTTGTTCAAATCTTGCAGCCTATCCGCCTTTTCTCCAAATTCCTGCACACGGTTTTCGCCGAAAATGCGCAAACCCGCTTCGTAAGCCTCTCGAATTCGCTGCGGCTCAACCGTCTTGGTCACTCCCATAAGGATGATCTCTTCCGGCGCACGCCCAACCTTGCGTGCGGCGGCATGGATTTGCGCTTGCACGCGCGAAACATTTTCGAGAATTGACATTGTTTGAAGAATAAATGATCCGAGCGTGGGGCACGGGCGTCTTCGCCCGTGCAACGAGCCGCTAGCGACCCACCACTGCTCTACATCATCGCCACTGGGGGAGCAGGCTCATCCGGATCGCCTGCCGCGGTGAGCGGAAGAATTACCATCAATCCGGCGAGCAACATCATTACGACAATTCCCGCGGCATACAGCGGGTGTTCAAAAATCTTTGCCGAAGTTACACTCGCCGCCCAGGATGCCGCAGAGTGCAACCATCCTTGCTGAGAGATCCCCAAGGCCACGAGCGCTGCCCACAGCAATCCAAACAAAGATTCTCCTGCTATTAATCCTGATGCCGTGAGAACGCCGGCGTTTTCGACGCGTGCTTTTTGCGCGTCATTGAATCCGCGGCGCTTTGCTACCCAATCCGCGATCGACCGGAACAAGCCACCGACGAAAATCGCGAATGTGGTCTCAAACGGCAGATACATCCCAACTGCGACCAGCATTGGGCTGCGCACTTGCATCATGATCATGGCAATGCCGAATAGCACCCCAACACCCACGAGCGGCCAGGGCATATTCCCGCCCACGATTCCTTGTGCCAGGGCCGCCATCAGTCCGGCTTGGGGCGCAGCCAATTGCCTGGTGCCGAAGCCGAAAGCTGTGTTGAGCAGCGCGAGCGGAAAATACATGACCAGACTTGCCACCACTACCGCGATCAGTTCCGCAGTCTGAATCTTTGCCGGAGTTCCACCGAGTATGTAGCCAACTTTGAAATCCTGCAGCAGTTCGCCTGCAACCGATGACGAGACGCATACGACTGCCGCCACTCCTAAAACTGTCGCTACGCCGGAAGCACCCGAAACCCCGAGGAACACCATCAGCAGAGCGGCAATTAATAACGTCGAAAGTGTCAATCCCGAAACCGGATTATTCGAAGAACCGATGAATCCGCAGAGGCTGCCGGAGATCGTCGCGAAGAAGAAGCCAACGATCAGCATCACTACCGCCGCTAAAATCGCCGGCAGCTTCAGTCCGGAAATGTGAATGTACAGAAAGCACATCAGCACGAACATCAACCCGATCAGCCCGAAGACGATCTTCGAGCTCATATATCGCTCAGTTCGCGCCAGCTTCGCCTGGTCGGCAGCGGTTTGCCGCAGGTCGGCGACTGCTCTGCCAATGCCGAGCATCAGGCTCTTATACATTTTGATCAGCGTATAGGCTGCGCCGACGATCATGCCGCCCACGGCAATCGGCCGAACGATAAAACGCCAGATGGCGGCCGCCATTCCTGCCCAATCATCAGGCGTGTTCGCGGGCAGATATTGCTTGAGTTCAGGTCCCATCAAAAAGATGAGCAGTGGAACGATGAGTCCCCAGGCGAGCACGCCTCCGGCGAACTGAAGCGAGGCAAGTTTCAGACCGATGATGTAGCCGACGCCGAGATACGCGGGACTAACACTCGGTGCGGCGAACGTGGCGCCACCGCCCGCGGCCAGCACGTTTGAATTCGCCGCTGTTCCCAACTGCACCTGGCTGTGCCCCAAATTTCCTGCCTGATAGTGAATGTCCTCATCCGCAGCAAAAAGGCTGAACCTACCAAGCAGATAAACCAATCCTCCAATCCCAATGTTCCAGAAAAGATATTTAGCGGCCTGCGCTCCGCGTCTTCCAGCCTTGTGAATCTCGCTGGCGGCAACAGATTCCGGGAAGGGAAGTTCCGGGTCCTCCACCATTCCGCGGCGCACCAGGGAAATGAACAGCACGCCGAGGATGCTTCCGACCATGATGAGAGAAGTCGCTTTCCAGTAGGTGCCCCAATCCGTTACTCCGAACGATGGCCACGCGCCCGCAAATACAAATGCTGGAATGGTAAAAATCGCGCCGGCCGCAATGCCTTCGCCAATCGTTCCTGACGTTCGCGCGATGTTCTCTTCGAGAATCGTTCCTTTCCACGCGCGGAGCACGGCCATTCCGATAACTGCTGCAGGATATGTAGCAGCGATCGTGATCCCAGCGCGCAGTCCCAGATAGGCATTCGCTGCGCCCAGAACCACAGTCATGACAAGGCCCAGAAGCACGGCGCGAAGTGTGAACTCCTTCATCTCCATGCCTTCAGGGACGAATGGCTGGTGCTTCTTGGCGGGTGCCAGGTTTGGCGGAGCGCTCATTCGATTTGTTCTCCGTTCTTAAGGTCTGATGCGGCGACTAACAAAGCATCCAACGGTCAATCGCATGCTGTTGAAACAAACCGCCGCACCTTAGCACGCCCGCCGCACGGTTTACAAGTAAACCTTGCAAAGCGACGCCCGCCGCTCAGCACAAAGCCTGGCACTTTTGCCCCACAGCGTCTTTCGCTTCGCGCAGCTATAATTTCAGCGACGCCGCTCCGGTTCGTCGTTTGCTGGCTGGAGAGTTTCGTTGTCAAAGCGTTTTCAGTGCAGGGAATGTGGCGGGATCGAAGCGTATCGTTCGCGTCCGCGCAGTTTCTTCGAAAAATACATACTTCCCCTAGTCGGGCTGCAGACTGCCCGCTGTCTGAACTGCTATCACCGTACCAATGTTTCGCGATTCATTCCTTTGCCCGAGCGCAAATCTTCATTCAAGCGCTCCACCGTTTGAGGGCTCATGCTTCAGCAGGTACCGTCGTCATTGCTTGTGTCTGAACTCCTCCGCTATACTGAGTCCAATTCGTGCGGCTGGAGCCTAACCAGGCGCCGTACGAGGGAGGCTAGGTCTTCAGCAGTATCGGAGACATAATCCGCAGGCCGGTCTTACCACCCGAGGACGCAAGATTCGGGCGATTGAGTCTGGCAGGACGAAACCTGCTGAATTCAGCGGTTTCGGCCGCAACGCTCGTTGCCAAAGGCGTTTTCACAGTACTTTTTCCTTCCGATTGCCGCCTGTGCGGCGCTCCTCTAACAAACATTTCGCGTCTGCCTGTTTGCGAAGATTGCATTTCGGCAATGAAGCCGATCTCGGGAGCGACGTGTGAGGTTTGTGGCGAGAGTATCGGCATCTCTCGTACGGAGGGTCAGAACCAGCTCTGCTCTAGGTGCCAGGAGAGTCGCCCGCATTTCGCGAGGGCGACTGCGTTCGGCGCGTATGATCGCGAACTGCGCGAGTTGATTCATCTATTCAAGTACGAGCGCGTCGAACCAGCGGCGAGGGTACTCGGCTCGATGCTGGCCCAGGCAATTCACAAATTGGATCTAACTGCAGACAGTGTTCTTGTGGTGCCTGTACCACTGCATCGCTCGAAGAGGCGCGATCGCGGATTCAATCAGGCGGAGTTGATTGCCCGAGCTGCGCTGAAACAGGAAGACCTCCAGGGCGAGTTCGTTCCGGATGTTCTTGAGCGTGTCCGATCAACGATTTCGCAAATCGGACTCACCCGGCCGCAGCGGGCAGAGAATATTCGCGGGGCTTTCCGCGTGAAGCATCTAACCGAAGTGGCAGGTCGTAGGGTGCTGCTGGTCGACGATGTCCTGACCACAGGGACCACCGCCAACGAATGCGCGCGGATATTGCTCAAAGCCGGCGCGGAAAAGGTTTGGGTTGCTACGGTTGCGCGTACGCTGAAAGAAAATGCAGGAAGTCTCAACCCGCCTCCTGAAGTTTTCGAAGGAATGGCTTCGTGAGCTTTGCGAAGCCTGAGGGAACTTTGCGGTAAGGATTTGGTTTGTTCGCAGGCATGTCAATGCACAGGCACAATTCGAACGCAGAAAGCGGAAGGCACTCAGTGACTGCCACGGTCTTCGGAATCGGCTTCCATCTGGGGAGCGACTCCCATGCACTGCACGCGCCGGTGCTCGTCCTGAACGCCTCTTATGAGCCAATCAACGTCTGCGCCGCACGGCGCGCAATCGTGCTTGTGCTCAAGGGTGTGGCCATGACCGAAGAAGAGAACGGACACTTCCTGCACGCAGCGCGTCTTGCTCTGCGTGTTCCTTCGGTGATCCGCCTGCTCGAGTATCGTCGGATTCCGCACCAGACGCGCGCTCTGTCGCGAAAGAACATCCTGCTGCGTGACCGGAACACCTGCCAATACTGCGGCGAAGTTCTCGCGTCCAGTGAGCTTACTCTCGATCACGTTATTCCGCGTTCGCGCGGTGGGGCATCGACTTGGGAGAATCTGGTCGCATGCTGCCATGGCTGCAACCGGAGCAAGGGAAATCAACTTCCTGCCGAAGCTGGGATGAAGTTGATGCGAGAGCCACACGCTTTCAACCTCCATACCAGCCGCCACATCATGCGATTGATGGGACGCTCCGATGACCGCTGGCGCAAATATCTGTTCTACTAAGCAGCGGCAACGGAAGTGTTCCACTGCGACTGAATTTTCGGGGGATGCGACATCGTCTGCAAGACGACGCAATATTGCTCGGTCTTTTCCTGCAACGCTTTCAACTGCTCAGGTGTGGCCTCGGGCGCCTCGATATCGAACCTTACTCGAATGTCCTGGAACCCGACGGGTACTTCCTTCGAAATGCCGAGCGTTCCTGACAAATCCATGTCACCATCGACTGTGACTTCGATTCGCTTCGCCGGAACTCCCATTGCGGTCGCGACCAACTGACACGTTAGTTGCGCGCACGCAGCGAGTGCCCCAAGTAGCAAATCTCCCGAGCACGCCGCAGTTCCGGTTCCGCCCACACCTTTATGCGCTTCCGCCTGATAGATTGCACGCCCGATATCTACTGAGCACGACAGCGGTGTTTCGTTTTCCGAACCCTTTGCGGTGAGCGTGATGCGCGAAGTGGCCGGATCACGCCGGTATTGTTCTTTAAACGGCTTTTGCAATGCCCTGATATCCATGATCTCTCCTGGTAATCTTTGAGTGGCCCAGCCCACACGCTTGTAGAGTTGATTCAAGTTCGGAATTAAATCCCAAACCTTTCCCGGTACGCGCTGGGCGAGACTCCCGTGTGTCTTTGAAACAGCGATCGGAAAAACACCACGTCCTGATACCCAACTGACTCGCTGATCTCCTGCATGCTCCTATGATTGCTTTCAAGCATTCGCTTCGCTGCCGCAATCCGCAGTTTCTGCAAATACGTCAGCGGATTGTCTCCCGTGGCCGCTTTGAAGCGCCGTACGAAATTACGTTCGCTCATAGCCACACGCCGGGCCGGCTCTTCGAGTGAAAATGTCTTGGCGAAGTTCTTGTGCATCCACTCCTGCGCGCTGGCAATGCTGTCATCCGTGTGGTCCGTCTTAAGCGGAACAATCGCAAAGCCGGATTGCCAGGCCCGCGGAGTCTCAATCAGCAGCGCCTTCGCGGTTTGCATCGCAATCTCATGGCCGCAGAACCGTTCGACGAGATAGATGCTCAGGTCAAGCGATGCATTCACGCCCCCGCCACAGTAGAATCCGCGGTCTTCGGTCACCATCAACTCGGGCATCCAGTTCACCTTCGGATACTTCTGGCGAAATCGCTCAGCCAGTCCCCAGTGCGTAGTGGCCCGTTTGCCGTCAAGCAACCCTGCAGCCGCTACTAATCCAACGCCAGAGCAGACGCTGGCAACCGCAACGCCTCGAGTGCTCCTCTTTTGTAGCCAGGGAACGATGGCCGAATTGCGCTCGACTACATCATCGACACTGAGACCCGTAGTTGGAACAAAAATGAGATCGGTCTTGCCTACGTCTTTAATTGCCACGTTCGGCTTGATTTGGATCTCGCCGTCGCAGTTGACCGGCTTGCCATCTGCCGAAGCAGTCGTAACGCGAAAACTTGGCGCACACTTCGAGCCCGTGAGGATGTTCCATAACGATCCCGCATGTCGAAACACTTCCATGGGGCCAATCGCAGTCGAGGAAAACATCTGATCGAGCAGCAGAACTGTAATTTCTTTTGCAGGCATTTGCGCACCTCGCACGTCAAGCGCTCTTTCTTGGTCCACTGTACCTACGCATGCTGCTACTGTCATGGCGTCTTGGTCAAATCCTGGTGCAGCTTGTCACTGGCTCGTCAAAACGAATGAGCCAGGTTCTGGTTGTGGCAAAAACACCTACCTAGGATGGCAAATCTGCCACCTTGTTGCAAGTGAATTCTGCGCTTATTTTCAGACCATCAACCCCGAAGCCAAGGAGAAAATATGGCAACTGCAAGAAAATTTTCAACGGTGATCAACGGCGTGATGGTCGATGACCTGGTTACAACCATAGACGCTATTAAGTCGACACCCTCAATCGCGAAATTCAAATTCCGCATTCGCAATCAATGGGGTGGTGGCAGCCAGAATCGGTCCACCGCCGAGAAGTTCTTCGGCGCCAATCAGTTCCTCTCACACCCGAGACCGTTCGTGCTTGAGGCAGACGAGCCTGGCGTGCTGCTGGGACAGGACACGGCTGCTAATCCGGTCGAGCATCTGCTTCATGCGCTGGCCTCGTGCATTACCACGTCCATGGTTTATCACGCAGCCGCGCGCGGCATTCAGATCCTGCAAGTCGAGTCGTCGTTCGAAGGGGACCTGGATCTGCATGGATTTCTTGACCTCGACAAGGGAGTCCGCAATGGATATCAGGGCATTCGTGTGAATTTCAAAGTAAAGGCTGACGTGCCGGATGACCAGTTGGAAGAGATCGTGAAGCTGGGGACGTCACACTCGCCGGTTTTCGATTCGCTGACCAATGGCGTCCCGGTATCAGTAACGACTGAACGCATGTGACGCGAGCGGCTGGTCCTCACATGCTCATTTCGAGATCAATTCGAGCGAGGAGGCGTTATGAAGAAATACATGATCGAAAGAGAAATACCGAAAGTCGGGGCGTTAAAGGACGAACAGTTAAAGCAGGCAGCAGCGAAGTCAAACGAGGTGCTCAGTCAACTGGGGCCAGAAATACAGTGGCAGGAATCGTTTGTGGCCGCCGACAAGATGTTCTGCGTTTATCTGGCTGAGGATGAAACCATCATCCGGAAACACGCGGCCATCAGCGGTTTTCCTGCCGCTAGGATCACCGAAATTGGCAAAACGATCGATCCGACAACCGGCGCCTGAAACAGGCGCTCAGAAAGCTCAATTCAACTCGAAAGGAAAAAACAATGATGCAAGACAATTCAACTTCAATTCTGCAATCGGTTTCGGGCGTATTGCGCATTGCATTGCTCAACACGCTCGTGCTGGCTGCGCCCATTCTCGCCAGAGCTGATGAGGGCGGCCATTTCCACGCAAGCTCGTCGAAGCTTGTGCAGATTGTCCGCGCGAATACGGCGCAGTTCATCAACGTCAACAATACGAAAGACGCCGGCTACGCGCCTGCTTTCGGGTGCGTTACCGGCCCTGATCACGGTGCTATGGGAATTCACTACCTGAACATGGGATTGGTCGGCGATGGCGTGCTCAACAAGTACACGCCCGAAGCGCTGATCTATGAGCCAGTTGGGAGAGCGCGACGGCTGGTAGGAGTCGAGTACATCGTGGACGCGGAGACCTGGCTCGCGAACAACGACAATGCTCCGCCGCAGCTTGAAGGACAGGATTTCCAGTTTGTCCCGTCTCCCAATCGGTTCGGAATTCCATCGTTCTTTGAGTTGCACGTGTGGGCGTGGAGAGACAATCCACAGGGCGCGTACGTGGATTGGAACAACAACGTGACCTGCGAAGGGCAGTAAATTCGCGGCTGGATCAAACAATCGTAGAAACCGGGTCCGCTGCTACCGCCAAGGCTTCGGATTCCGGCACCCGTTCAGGCCTGCCTGAACGGGATTTTCCGTTTGAGTTTGGCTACTTCGGCTGTGGCTTCTGATTCTGATCGTCGGGTGTTTGGTTCTCTCCCTGGTATGTGATCTTCGCCTTGCTGCCGAACCGCTTGTAGTCGGTGTACTTGATGATGTCGCGAATGTGGACATCCTGATAGCTGCCGGTACGGAAATGCAGCGTGTCGTCTGCCAGCGTATAAGCCGGGAACCAGTACTGCCCGTCAACCTGCTCTCGCCAGGTGGTGAACTTGGGAAACAGATTCTCGTTATTTTTCTTGTGCGTCTCAGGAACCGGTTTTCCGTTAGTCTTCACGATCTGCAGGTCCCGATCATCGACCCATATCCGCCCCTGGAAATAGCGCTTCTTGCCCTCGATCTTTTTCGGTGCGATGTCGAACACATAGCAGTGGAGTTCGTCTTCCTGCTGCTGCCCCACATAAAGAATGTTGTATTCGCCGATTTCGTCAGAGGTCAGAACGAAGGGCATCGTGTGCCGGATGTCCTGCAAGTCTTCCGGCGTCATCTGGATCTCTTCCAATGTGTTCTGCGGCGCAAAAACAACATTCTCCAGATGCCGTCCCTGGTTGTCATAGGTCACGTCGAATACTTCCCGATACTCTCCCGTGACCGTGTCGCCATCGAGTGTTTGCACCTTTACGTCCTGTCGGAAGGTGTAGTTGTCGCGGGCTTCCTTGAAGGTCTTTTCTTTTGCCGCGAATTTTTGGATGATCTCGTCAACCGTAATGCCTTTGGGTGGATCGGTCGAAAGTGGTCCTTCCTGCGCCAGTGCTGCAAGAGACAGGCAGAGTGCTACCAATGTAGATAATGCAATGCGAGTAAATTTCATAGCTGTAAAAGGCCTGAACAAAGCCTACTCTAAAGTTAGATGCGACGAAAGAAGCCAAGTTGCCGGTCGTGAGTTCCCGGGGACTGCTATAGTACCTGCCGATGCGAGAGCAAGTGGTAGTTACGACATCCAAGTAGGCCGGTGATGACCTTCTCATTGCGAGCCGTCGCATGGACGGCATTTGCCGTTGCGGTGGTGCTGCTGGTCGGCAGCAGCATCTTTCTTTTGCGTGCTACTCACTCTTTGTTCGACAGCGAAGCGCTGGTTTCCCATACCCGCGAAGTACAGACCGTTCTCGAGGACCTCAGTTCCCGCATCACGCAAGTCACCAACTCACGCCGCGGTTTTGTGATCACAGGCGACGCGGCCTTTCTGAAGGAATATCAGGCTGCGATCTCCAAAGTACCCGCTGATGTGGA
Source organism: Terriglobales bacterium (assembly GCA_036770325.1). Lineage (GTDB taxonomy): Bacteria > Acidobacteriota > Terriglobia > Terriglobales > Acidobacteriaceae > Gp1-AA145. The sequence continues at coordinate 5,106 of DAIPJJ010000084.1, read as the reverse complement.
GCAGCTAAGGCGGCTGACTGCTGACAGGGCCGACCGGCAGGAGGAAATCGCGCAGTTGACGCCGCAAATCCAGGCGCACCTCGCATTGATGCAAGACTCAATCAATGATGGGCAGCAAGGCCCGGTGGATCGCGCGAAGGAGATCAAGCTCACCCGCCAGAGTGGCGCGCTTTCCTCCATCATCCAGCAATCGCTCCAAAATATGCGCAGCGAAGAAGACGAATTGCTGGTTGCCCGCCAGCTTGCATCGCACAACAACTACCAGCACACCCTGCGCCTGATTTTTGCTTCTTTCATCATCGCGCTGATGCTGCTGGTCGCGGAGATGTTCCTGCTCAGTTACGAATTCACCCGCCACCGTCAGACCCAACGCGCCGCGCAACGCAGCCAGGAAATTTTCAATGCGTTCTTTTCCTCGTCGGCTGTAGGCTTCGGCATTCTGAATACCGAGTTCCAATACACCCGGGTCAATGAAGTTTTGCCGCGAATGATCGGCCTTCAGCCTGATGGTGTTCTTGGGAAAAACGTGCTGGAAGTTTTCGGAAATTCGGGCTATCGCGCTGAAGCAGCCTTGCGTGAAGTGCTTACAACGGGTAAGCCGGCCCTCGGGCGGGAGATTTCTGTTCAGCTTGGCGAGGCATCAGAAGAATCACATTGCCTTCTGGTTAACTACTTTCCCATCCGTGAAAGGGGAGGCGCGGTGGGTCAAATCGGAATCACCGTGATCGATGTCACCGCACGGCGGAATGCTGAAGAAGCTCTCCGAAAATTGAGTGGCCGGTTGCTCGGTATTCAGGACCAGGAACGGAGAAGAATCGCCCGCGAACTCCATGACAGCCTGGGTCAGTACCTCGCCGGAATGAAGATTGCTATCGATATGCTCCGTGCCCGCTCTGGGCAATCAGATCCGCTGCTCGCCGAATGCGCCGACATTCTCGAGAAAGCCATTACCGAGACCCGCACATTATCGCACCTGCTTCATCCGCCTCTGCTCGACGAAGCAGGGTTCGCCTCGGCAGCCAGTTGGTTCGTCGCCGGCTTCTCGCAGCGCAGCGGCATTCCGGTTTCTTTGGAGTTGCCGCCAGAGCTTCAGCGTTTGCCGGAAGCGGTCGAGATCGCGCTCTTCCGTGTGCTGCAGGAGAGTCTTACCAATGTGCACCGGCACTCCCACGCGCGTTCAGCGGAGATCAGTGTAGAAGCGGACGCTGAGCAGGTCACCATCGAAATCCGCGATCATGGCCGAGGCATGCCTCGGGAGACTTTGCGGGAACTCGAAGGCGACACAGGAAAACTTGGAGTAGGTCTCGCCGGGATGCGCGAGCGTATTCACGAGCTGGGAGGTGTTTTCGAGGTTTCATCCGGCACGCATGGCACTGTGATCCATGCCAGCATTCCTTTGAGCGGGGATTCCAATCTGCAGTTGCCGCGTAGTACTGCGCACCTTGTGTAGAGAGCTGGTGTTCCAAACAGATGCGTAGAATGCAAGAAAACCCACCTCTCGCCTGTGAAAGGTGGGTCTGAACTGAAGCTAATATTAACTAGCTCGCCTTGCGAAGCCGATCTTCTCTCTCCCGCTGTACGTCGTTTTCATGCGCCAGGGAGGTGTTCCACTCGTCTACTTCCCTTTGGGCCTGATCTTTCTGAATTCCATATCTCTCCTGGATCGTGCCCACGAGCTTGTCTTTCTGTCCTCCGATAACATCCAGGTCGTCGTCGGTGAGCTTTCCCCATCGAGTCTTTACTTCGCCAGTCATCTGCTTCCATTTTCCTTGTACCTGGTCCCAGTTCATGAGTCCTCCTGTAATGTTTCTCTGAACAAGGCTAGCTGGTGGTCGAAATTCGGGGCAATACAGGAAAAACTCCATTACCGAGGAAGAAGACACGCAGTTATGAAACGCCCCAGGAAGATAGAGAAGAATGTTTGTTAAATACAGCGAGGTATCGGGAGAGGATTGCCTTCTCTGGTCGATGGCGCGCTTTGATAGCAAGAGCTCAGCACGTAAAGCTAATGCTGACGCGTGGTATCTGACAGCGGAAAACTTTTATGCGCCCAGATACGATTCGACCCATTCCTTCACTTTCTTGCGTCGGTCATCAGTCGGGTCAAACCGTACGCCAAACAATTTTCCTGAGGCTTTCGCCCAGGTTACGTTGCCTCGCACCCATACACGGGGCAACGTCAATAGCGCAAATGAAACTTCCAGCGGGGTGCCGGCGGAGACTTCCTGCGCACTTCGCAGTGACATCCCGCCCGAGCTGATCTCGACACTGCTTGCCTCGAATTTCTTGTGCGCGCCTGCAGTTATGGAGACTTGCGTCACTATGGGCACTCGCGCGTAGCGCCGGAGTTCGTGCATTACGAGCATTTGGGTTGAGCGCACCAGTTTCATGGCCGCCTGCCGTTCGAGCGGCTCGGCAAATATGGCGTTGATCCCGTATTGTGAAAGATCTAACGCGTCCTTCGCTGTGCCGCCCAATCCATAGATCACCATGCGATTGTTCGAGCGCGAACTGCGTGCCGAGTGGAGCACCGGGGCTGCCTTACTGCCCACACGCACTACACATGCTTCGAATTTTTCTTTGCCCAGGCATTCGGCCTGTTCACCGCTCATCGCAATGCTGTCGATTCCAAACTGCCGGAAGCACTCGGCAAGCAGTGCGGTGCTGTTTTCGTGCAGATCTACCAATGCGGCTCGTGCTGAAAACTTTCTAGTGGGGATAGGCGGTACAAGAGAGTTTCCCAAGGCAGTCTCCGTGTTCTTTTTTTGTGGTTTCAATTATTTATCGGCGTTCCTCGGTCAAGGTTCAAAACTCTTTTATGCGTCGGTTCGCTGAAACCCCATTCTGGCGCGGGAATTCGGCTATAGCAACCGTGCATTAGGACAATCCTTCACACAAAAGTGCATTACTCAGATGACCAACGACACGCGAAGTACGATTCCGTCGAACTGCACATGAAACCCGAAGAAAATCGGGGAAACCGGCATCACTTCAGCGCCGCTTGGTTTCAATCGTGCAGAAGGACGTGTATTTCGCCACTACTGCCGATATAACAGCGCGCATGTGCTAAGATTCCGCGCCATGCGACCCGATAAATTTGGGCTGTACATCTTCGTTTTCTTCTTTTCGCTGATGCTGCAAGGCGAATCGACCTTCACAAATCCGTTGCTCGCGACCGGACCCGATCCGTGGGTGGAATATCACGACGGCTTCTACTACTACATGAACACGACGGGGACAAACCTCACCGTATGGAAGACGCGCAATATGGCGGACCTGAAATCTGCACCGAAAAAGATAGTTTGGACTCCACCAAAAAGCGGGCCTTATTCGCATGAGATATGGGCGCCGGAGATACATTTTCTCGAAGGCAAGTGGTACATATACTTCGCCGCAGACGCAGGTACGAACCAGACCCATCGTATCTGGGTAATCGAGAACGGCTCGGCCGATCCTTTACAGGGTGAATGGACCTTCAAGGGGAAGCTGGCCGATCCATCTGACAAGTGGGCGATCGATGCCTCAGTCTTCGAGGATCAAGGCAAGTTGTATTTCATCTGGTCCGGATGGGAAGGCGACATCAATGGCACTCAAAACATTTACATCGCGCGTTTGAAGAATCCGTGGACTGTCGACGGGAAGCGAACTCGCCTATCGATACCGGAATATCCGTGGGAAAAAGTTGGCGACATGCCACCCCAGCTCAGACCCGACAATCCGCCGCACATCGATGTCAATGAAGGGCCCGAAGTCCTGAAGCACGATGGAAAGATTTTTCTGGTCTATTCCGCCAGCGCGTGCTGGACCGACAACTATGCTCTGGGCATGCTGACCGCGGATTCTGGAGCTGACCTGCTCGATTCTGCAGTTTGGGAAAAATCACCGGAGCCGGTTTTTCAGCAATCTCCCGAAAATCACGTTTACGCCACTGGCCACAACTCATTTTTTAAATCGGCGGATGGAAAAGAGGATTGGATTCTCTACCACGCAAACTCAGAACCCAATCAGGGATGTGGGGCGCATCGCTCGCCGCGCGCACAACCTTTTACCTGGAACGCTGATGGGTCGCCAAGCTTCGGGACGCCAGTGCCAGCAGGCAAACCGATCCCAAGGCCATCAGGTAACTGATTTGGCGTCTGCGGATTTGTTGTATTCGGAATCGGAAGGGCACAGCTTCAGCGTGCCGTAACAGACCGCTTTCTGACACTACGGGAGGCGTAACCCTCGCGAATTTCTATCCCACAAAATTCACCAGCGTTCCTATTTCGTTGATGGTGATTCGAATTTCGTCGCCATGAGCCAGCGTGAAATCATCCGGCGGCACGATTCCAGTGCCCGTCAACAGAAAGCATCCATTCGGAAATGAATTGTCTCGGAAGAGGTACTCCACCAAAGTCTTCGGTTCGCGCTTCAGCTCGTTTAAAGTTGTTCGTCCGTTGAACGCTATTCTGCCGGCACGCAAGATCTCAAGTTGAATTTCTGTAGAGCGAGGCAGAGATTCAGATGTGACCAGCACGCATGGTCCGAGCGCGCAACTGCGGTCGTAAACCTTTGCCTGCGGAAGATAGAGCGGATTTTCGCCTTCGATATCTCGCGAGCTCATGTCGTTCCCGACCGTGTAGCCCAAAATCTTCCCGTTCGGACTAACAAGCAGCGCCAGTTCGGGCTCCGGAACAGACCATTTTGCGTCGCTGCGAATCGCAACCTTTCCGCCCGAACCCACCACCCGGTGCGGCGTGGCTTTGAAGAAAAGTTCCGGACGTTCCGCGTGATATACCCGATGGTAAAAATCTCCTCCTCCCGCAGTTTCCGATTCCTCCATGCGCGCATCTCGGCTGCGGTGATATGTCACTCCCGCCGCCCAAACTTCCTGCGATCCAATTGGCGCAAGCTGATCTTGTTTGACGATCGAGGAATCCACGGCTGTTCCCGTCTTGACCGCCTGCAGCAGGAAGTTTCCTGGGTCATTTTGTGCGACGACATCGTCCCAAGTGCAGTTCCTTAACAAACTCCAACTGCCATCATGCTCGACGACGCAGCCTGATCCGGTCTTGTAGAGCTTCATGCCTTGCATAAGAATTGTGGAGTATAACTTGTTCCTGACCG
>DAIPJJ010000083.1:0-18470 GCA_036770325.1 Terriglobales bacterium | reverse complement strand
TCTTCTGACCAGTAACATTTTCGGACGCGGGTTCGACTCCCGCCGCCTCCACCAATTTTGTTCCCCAAAACCTAAATTTCTCCCGTAGGCCGGTGAAAATAGTAATTCTCGTTATTTTCGTTTAATGGGTTTTTCGAAAACAACAAGTCTTGTTATTTTCGTCGCGAAACTACGGTGTTAGCGACAAACGAAGTCTTTTCGCGAGCCTCTTGCAGTGAGATCAACTGACTCTCGCCGCCCTCCACGATGACCAATTAAGGCAAATAGCGGCGCGCGGCTGCAACGGCTAGTTTTATCCAGCTTGAGCGATCAGTTCGCGGATTCTTACGCCTTCTTCTTTGGTGAGAGTCCGGGCGTGGCCGCAAACGACAGCCGCAACCTTACGAGACTATCCGATTTCGCCTGAGTAGAACTACTGGAAACGGAACGTTTTTCCTTACAAATGGGGCACTCGGCTAGGAAATCAATACCATCTTGACTCATGTTAAAGCGTAGCAGATAAAAGCATAGCGACTTTCGCATCCACTGAATGTTCAATAATATTTTGGTTGCAAAATCCCGCCTTACTGCGCATGCTAAGCGTCTGTAACCGATAACGTCGGAAGGCAAAGTGAGCGCCCATTCATGCTGATTGAATGGCAAAGAGTACCTCGCAAATCCGCCATCGGATTGGCGGTAGTGGCGCACGTATTTCTGATTTTCTTGTTCCTTCCTGCGCGGCAGGTTGGCTCGGTGCATCTCGTTTCGCAGGAACCGCAAAACGCGCAGATCACTTCCAAGAAGACTCACCTGATTTACCACGGCATGACTGCCGACATGCTGGCGCCGCGTAAGTTGCCTCGTCGCCAAAGCAAACGGCCGTCTGTTGCCCCGGCGCAATCCGATGCGCAAACTGCAGCTCTAAATGGGCTCCGCCAGCAGGCGAGCGAGGGAGCTAAAGCTCTTACGAAGGCTCTTCGGTTTCGTCAGATTTACGGGTTCTATCCTGGTCACGATTATCAACTGGCGTTCCGAACCTCAGGCGAGGTTCATATTTCAGCCGATGAACTTCCGCCGCGGTTTGAGCAGTTCGTAGTAGTAGAAGTAACCATTGACACGGACGGCCATGTCGCCGATGCGCGCCGCGTATCGGGACAGGTACCACCCGCCGTGGAAGAAAAACTCCTTTCCGAGATCCGGCGTTTCCAATACCACCCGGCCACGCGCGACGGGTTGGCCATACCCACGCAGGTGGATGTGGTCATTCACGTCCCGAGCTGAATACTAGCGAATCTTTCGCCGTTACACACCGTCCCAACAACGCGACAACTCGTCACATCCTGATACTCGCACGTCCCTAACCAGCAGAATGCCGTAGGTCGTCACAAGTCGTTTTTATAGAATCACAGCGTTTGCGAGGACACTATGAAACTTTGCTCCTTTGTCCTGTTGATTCTTGTGTTGGCGGTTCCACTCGTCACTCAGGGTGACACCAAACCGGTCCCTCCCGCTTTCAAAAAAATGCAAGCCCTAGCAGGGGACTGGGAGGGCAAGGACGCGAGCGGCATGCCCGCGAAAACGAACTTCAAGGTTGTTGTGGCTGATACGACAGTGATGGAAACACTGGAAATGCACCGCGAGCCTGAAATGCTTACGCTCTACACCGTCGATGCAGATGGTATTGCGCTGGTCCACTTCTGTCCGACGAACAATCAGCCCCGCATGCGTGCAGTGCCGAATTCTAGCGCAGCCAAGGAATTGGACTTCCAATTTACCGGCGCCGGCAATCTACCCGAGCCTTCCGTCGGACACCAGCATCGCCTCATTCTCCGCTTCGAAGACGAAAACCACATCACCGAAGAATGGACCTGGAGAAGCCAGGGAAAAGACTCGCAAATGGTGATTCATTTTGCGCGCAAGGTGGCGAACTAAATTAGCTCCATATCCGATCCCATGAGCGCTCGTGGTCCCATTCCGGCGTAGGTTCAAAATAACCGCTGCCGGGAGCGAGATGCTTGCGGACCACATCGTCATTCAAAGTTATTCCTAGCCCCGGCCGGTCTGGAACTTCAATCCATCCATGGTTCACGATGGGAGTGCTCGCATATTCCTGCACCAGCGAAGACCACCAGGGCACATCCAGAGAGTGATTCTCAAGCGCGAGGAAATTTTCGGTCGCAGCGGCACAGTGCACATTTGCCATACAACTGACGGGCGTGCCGGCAAAGTGCATCGCCATGGGCACGCCAAGTTCCTCTGCCATATCCCCGATCTTGTGGGTTTCAAGAATGCCGCCTGCCGTCGCAAGATCAGGATGAATTTTACTGACCGCGTGCCGCTCGCAGAGCACACGGAACGGCTCCTTTAAGTAAATGTCTTCGCCGGTGAGAATCGGTGTAGGACTCTGGTCGGAAATTTCTTTCAGTAGATCGGTGTAGGTCCAGGGAATTACATCTTCAATCCACGAAAGATTGTATTTCTCGTAAGCCTGGCCGAGGCGAATGATCGACTTCACACCAAGATGCCCAAGATGATCCATCGACAGAGGAATTTCCATCCCCACTGCATCGCGCACAGCTGCAACATATTCCTCAAGCATTGCAATGCCTTTATCAGTGACCTCCATCGCGACAAACGGATGCTCGAGTTCGTTTTCTTCCCATTGAGTCAGGTCTGAACGCTTCGTAACCGTGCCGGGAGTATCGGAGACCATTTCAATGCCGAGGTCCATCTTCAGCCAGGTCAGACCCATTCCTTCCTTGCGCTCCTTCATGCGTTGCGCATATACCTTGGGATCTTTCGACTCGGTTGTATCTGCGTAAATCCGAATCTTGTCGCGGAACTTGCCGCCGCCGATCATGGCGTAGACAGGGACGTTATAGACCTTGCCGGCGATGTCCCACAGGGCCATCTCAATTGCGCATACTCCGCCTCCCTGCCTCGCCGGACCACCGAATTGCTTGATTTTGCGAAAAATCTTGTCGAGTTGCAGCGGGTTCTCGCCAACGATGCGGCTCTTCAGAAAGAGTGCGTAGGTGGGGCTTGCCATATCGCGAACTTCGCCCAATCCATAAATGCCCTGATTCGTGTCGATACGAATGATCGTGCATGGGCTCGGTCCGGGCTTGGAAATCGTCGCAACTCGAAGGTCAGTTATACGCAGCGTGGAAGGCGCGGAATTCGTGTTGACTGCTTTCGGGTATGCCTCAGCTTCCGGCTCCGCGAGCAAGAGACCGCCCCCAACAGCCAGTGCAGAGGTCTTCAACAGTTCACGACGATTAAAACCATTGAGCTTGGTCATGCGGTTCCCTTCTAGATGGAGATCAAATACCCCTCAACTTGTCGGTCGAAAGTTTCGGCATAGAAATGCTCACAAAATCGAGAACTGATTCTAAAGCTGGTCAGCAAGCTCTGGGATGATAAATTGTTGTCGATTCGACAACGTCGTGTCCGCACATTGCCTGGAGGAAGAGACGGAAATGAATTTGCGCTCGAGTTTCAAATTGCAGGCTGCCTTGTTGCTGTGTGGTTCAGCTTTCGCTTTCGTGCCTAATGCCAACGCACAACTTATCACTTTCTCAAAGCAGGACCTGATTAGCTACACCGCGCAGAATCCGTTCGATCGTCTGCCCGACGGGCGCCCGAAAATTCCCGATGATCTGCTCGAAAGAGCTCGCGGCCTTTCCGCGGAAGACGTTTGGGCGGTTTTGCAGGCGAAGGGATTCAACAATCAGTTCGCCGACGGCTTTCACGTGTTGCATCCCGGAACAACTATGGTGGGGCGCGCCTTCACCGTGCAGTTCATGCCACTACGCTCCGACGTAGACGATATCGTCCAGCAGAAGAGGAAATCCAGCGGGATGCCCGAGCTAATGAATCAAACTGCCATCGACATGCTGCAGCCGGGAGATGTGCTGGTCGTAGATCTATTCGGCAAGAAAGTGGACGGCACAATGGTTGGCGACAACCTCTTCTTTTATGTCAACCAGGCTACACATGGTGGCGGACTCGTAGTTGATGGAGCGGTTCGCGATCTCGACGGAATTTTCGAAATTCCGATGCCGGCTTATTTTCGATCTACTGATCCAACTCCGATCGATAACGTTATGCTGACCGGAATCAATGTGCCCGTAAAAATTGGCGAGACGACCGTAATGCCCGGAGATCTGGTCGTGGGCGATCGCGAAGGCGTGTACTTTGTTCCCCCGCAGTTTGTGCAGCAGATCCTCGACAAGGCTGATGTGACGCACATTCACGATGAATGGACGAAGAAGAAATTTGCCGAAGGCAAATACAAATCGAGCGAGATTTACGGCTCTCCGAGCGATCCGAAGTTGAAACAGGAGTACCAGGAATATTTAAAGAAGCGGCTCGAAGAAATTCACAAACAGCGCGGATCAAAGTAGCAGAGCACGACCGCAGGCAAGAGATGCTGTCGAACTGTGCCTCATGTTCGCTCGGTCTGAATAGTTTGATTCTTCCCAACCGCCGTCATACCATTCACTGATTCAGTTTCAGCGAATTATGGTTGGGGAAACAATCTCTCACTATCGCGTCCTGAAGGAGTTGGGCGGCGGCGGTATGGGCGTGGTCTATGAGGCCGAAGACCTCAAGCTCGGACGACGCGTCGCTCTCAAATTCCTTCCCAATGAACTCTCCCGCGATCCCCAGGCTTTGGAGCGCTTTCGGCGCGAAGCCCGCTCAGCCTCAGCCTTAAATCACCCGAACATCTGCACCGTTTACGACATCGACGAGGCTGAGGGCCGCATGTTCATCGCCATGGAGCGCCTTGAAGGTGAGACTCTGAAGCACCACATCACTGGACGGCCATTGCCGAGTGCTGAGATTCTTGAACTCGGGATCGAAATCGCAGATGCGCTCGAAGCCGCACACGCCCAAGGGATCATCCATCGCGACATCAAACCAGCCAACATTTTTGTGACCACACGAGGACACGCGAAGGTGCTTGATTTCGGCCTGGCGAAAACCAAGGCGAGCCGCACCTCAGCCGCAAATGCGGACGGCGCAACCCTCAGCGTTCCAGACGAGCACTTGACCAGCCCGGGCACGGCAGTCGGCACCATCGCGTACATGTCTCCCGAGCAAGCCCTCGGCAAGCCACTCGACGAGCGCAGCGACCTGTTTTCCTTCGGCGCTGTTCTCTATGAAATGTGCGCAGGCCGGGCTCCGTTTACCGGTGACACTTCGGCAGCGATTTTCGATCGCATCCTGCACGCAACGCCAACCTCTCCGGTTCGGCTCAATCCCAACCTGCCGCCGGAATTGGAAAGGATCATCAGCAAGGCGCTTGAGAAAGATCTGAGCCTCCGGTATCAGCACGCAACCGACATCAAGACCGACCTGAAACGCTTGCGGCGAGACAGTAGCTCAGGTTCGCAAATCGCGGTCACTCCCCGCAAGACGCCGAAGAGAGCTCTGTTTGGCGCGGCTGCCGTACTTCTGCTCTTAGCGCTAGCCGGCGGAATGTATTGGTTTCGGCCGCGCTCGCCTGAAACTCAAAAGCAAGAAGTAGCTCAGCCGGTCTCAGTGCGCAGCATTGCAGTCCTTCCATTCCAAAACTTGGCACAAAAGGGAGACGAAACCTGGGGTTTGGGAATGGCAGATGCAATCATAAGCCGCCTGGCGTCCTTGCAGAACCTCGCCGTTCGTCCTACCAACTCTGTGCTCAAGTACGCCAGCGGCAGTTTTGATCCTTTAGAGGCCGAGCGCGATTTGAACGTCGATTCGGTGCTGGCTGGCAATTATCAGAACATCGGCGGTGTTTTGCGGGTTTCGGTCCAACTGATTGACCACGGAGCGACGCGCTGGGGAAACCGCTACGACCTGCGCGGCGCGGACATGCTGAAGTTTCAGGACGATGTAGCGCAGCAGGTGGTGCAAGGACTGAGCGTCCAGATCTCTGGAACAGAGCAGCAGCGCATGAACACTCCCACCACGCGCTCGCCGGAGGCGTACAACCTGCTCGTGCAGGCGCGCGCCTATTTCAACGAATATTCGAGCACTTCGCGCGTCGAGTCCCTTCGTGAAGGCGAACGCCTGGCCCAGCGAGCGACCGCTCTCGATCCCTCATACGCGGACGCTTACGCGATTTTGGCTCAGCTTTACGCCTGGGAGGCTGCAAATTTTGCTGACAATGCACCTCAAACGCTGTCGCAGGCGGAGGCAGCGGCCCGCAAAGCCGTGGCACTAGATCCGAGTTCACAGAGCGCGAATTCTGTGTTGGGCGGAGTGCTGGTTGAGCAGGGCAAGAACGCCGAAGCGATCCGCAGGTTGCGACAGACAGTGGCGCTTGCGCCGAACGATGTCCAATCCTGGGACTACCTGGGCTACGGGTATCACTACGCAGGACTCGACGATCTGGCCGAAGCCGCATTGCGCCGATCTCGCGATTTGAATCCGTCGCCGCCGCGAATCTACTGGATGCACGGCCGTATGCTTCTTTACCAGGGCAGGGCACATGAAGCCGTCGAGGAGACTCGCGCCGCCTTACAGCGCACGCCGCAGCAGTTCAAGCTGGTTGGCTTTCTCGGATATTTTTTGTACTACGAAGGGAAGTACGATGAGGCCGAGCGCTGGATCAACAAATCCCTCGAACTGCGCGGAGGAGCCGGCGATGACGCTCCCATGATTTTTTCCGGGTACTTGCATGCCATGCGGGGAGAGCGCGACAAGATTGATCCGCTCGTACTGGCCTACCGTCCGGAGCAGATCGTGGACGGCGATCTCGCCGAGTGGGTGGGCGGGGTGTACGCCTTGCTGGGTGAAAAACAGACAGCGCTTTCGTTCCTGACGCGAGCCGTCAAACTCGGTGATCATAATTATCCGTGGTTTCAGCGGGACAAAAATTGGGACAAGCTTCACGGCGATCCCGACTATGAGAAGCTCATGCGCGAAGTCGAAGGATATTGGAAGGAATACGTGCGTGAGTTCTCAACTTGACGCCGTTGGTTGCCCGAAAACATCTCTCATTACAGTCTCGACCTGCTGGAGTGTCACCCGGTACTATTCAATTCCCTTTCACTTCCCGTAATCTAATTCTGAATGAATATTCGTGGACTGGTCTTCGACTATGGAAACGTCTTGAGCTTGCCGGCCATCGGTGGTGAGCATGAAATGATCGCGCGCATCTCAGGCCTCAAACCCGATGTGCTCGATCTGCACTATTGGAACCATCGACGCGCTTACGACGCCGGCGATCTGGATGGAAGCGCCTTCTGGAATGTCGTGGCTCGCGACGCCGCAACCAGCTTCACGGCTGAAACAATTTCGCAGCTTATCCATCACGACATCCGAATGTGGACCGGCCTGAACCCAACCATGGTCGATTGGGCGCTCAGGCTGCATCGGAGCGGAATACGAGTCGGAGTTCTGTCGAACATTGGCGAGGAGTTGGTTGTCGCGATGGAGGAGCAGTTCGATTGGCTGCATGAACTCGATCACAACGTTTGGTCTTGCCGCGTCAGGCTTACCAAGCCCGACCCAGCAATTTACAAAATTCATCCCAGACACTTCGGACTGACCCCGGCTGAAATTCTGTTCCTCGACGACCGCGAAGAAAATGTGGCTGCCGCCAGAAGGGTTGGATACCAAGCTATTGTTTTCCGTGATGTCCAGCAATTGCGCGCTGAGCTGGAGTCACGGGGCATTCTGAATTTTCCGGCTCCGTTTGAAGAACCAGTTGGAACACCAAAATAGCTGGCACAAGCAAAATCGCGTATCGGTTCTGGACCCGCTAGGCACAGCAGGCGAATTGCCCCAATTCTGCAGAGGAATCCATATTCATGTTTTTTCTTTACTTCGTCCGCATTGCAGGGCACGATACGACATAATCGATGGTATGGCTCGCCGGCCGGAACTCCGAAAGCATCTTGCCAAAGACGAAATTATGTCCGCCGAAGAGTTGGCCGAATACCGCAATAATCTTTCTCGTCTCAATATCGAGGCCGTCCGCAAGGCATATCACACAGCTCACGCTCGATGTCACATGGTGAATGACCGCGTGCCCAGCGCCCGTTCCATCCAGGAGTTCGTCCAGGTCTGGAAGCAGTTGTGGAAGTGGCGCTGATCTCGCCGCAGACTACGCATGAGGCAGTCCCAGCCTTCGCCATTATTCGAAATTGACCTTTGTAACGATGTGCTCCTTCCGATCACGATCTGAATTGAGGCCACCAACGGCCCAAGGAGGTACCATGTATCAGCTTTGCATCACCATCGGCGGGAAGAAGCATTGTTTTCCACTGCCTACTCTCGTTGACCGCCAATACATCCACAAACCGCCGCCACCGAACTTTCCACAGCTTGATCTCGCGATCTCTGTGCTCGAACTGGTTGCAGTTGTGCCCGAATCCGACTTCTCCAAAGAGCTCTCGCACGCTGCCAACAGATTCATAGACGAAGTGCGAAAGGGACTGCCTGCAGGTACGGAATTGGTGGCCGAGGAACGGGCCGCGAAGAAAGCTGCCTGATCATTCGCGACAGCGTCGAAAGCCCCGGCGCAAGCCGGGGCCTTTTTGTCTACCATTTTTTGACCCGAAGAATGGCTCTACTTGCAAGCGGCGATAAAGCCGGTCTGGCCCGAGAATCCCGCGATCAGGCCTTTGTTGGGGCTTACTCCGCGCCCGTAGGTTGGGACGTTGCTGTTCGGCAGCACAATCTTCTTGAATGTCCCATTCTTATATATGAATGAGCCGGTTTCAGTGGTGCCCTTGATCGTAGTGCCTACGATCAGGTTGCCATTGCTGATTCCGCTTAGTGTGGTTTGCAAGGTAGCGGGATAGTCAAGCGTAGCCCACTTCCCATTGCTGTAAATGAAGCCATGACGCCACTCGTTGGGCGCAAGGTGATTGCTATAGGTCCCAACGATGGTGCCGCTGTCGTTGATGGCTCCTGCAGCAGTCTCAGCGGAGCCGGGAAAATCAAGAGCGATGGCATTGCCGTCGCTGAAGCTTTTGAAGCCGTGCATCTTTCCTGAAGAGTCTTTGAATGCACCAACCGTTGTGCCCCAGCGGTTTGTTCCCCAAATAGTGAACTTAGTGTATGTAGTATTCCCGATCGTCATGGCCCGTGCGGTGAAGGTTGAACCTTTGAGCTCAAAGGGAACACCGTCGGCACTCGCAAGAGAAGTCGGTGGTCCCGCTGCGCCAACGTCCGTGCCACTATTGTCGCGGTCGGTGAATACTGTGTCGGTGAAGTTATCATGACGGAAATACGTAAGGCTCCCATCTGACCAGCGAGTGAAACCGCGGACGATGAAGCTGGCCTCGTCTTCGTCACTGCCGACGACGGTGTTGTAGTCGTTGACGCCGCGCGGAACAAGCACGTGAGTATGGCCGTTAATAGAAAGTTGTCGATTGAACGTGGTGAACTGACAAGAAGCCTGGCTCTGCGCATTGGCAATATCTGCGCAGATGGCGAGGGCGAACACCGCTACCAGTGCAAGGCCCAGGCTCCGAATAATATTCCTCTGATCTGATTTACCTGCCATGACAAACCTCTTTAAAGAATCCTGAGCAGCAGCTTCGGTGCTGCATCAAGTCAGGGAATGGATGGCTGCGAATCCAACAGCAGTTGTGCGCTGCAGGTTCCTATCATCGGATTTCCTAAGGTCCTTAGGGATATTTTGAAATCGATCTCTACGGTGGGCGCCGTAAGGAGAGATGAGGACTCGGATCCGCCTTAAACCCAAAGCTACTGGCACGAACGAGAAGTGTCCACGCCCACTCCGCAGCTATCGGTTGAAGCAGCTCCTGCGGGGCGGCCTGTAGGGCATGCTGCAGGGCGGTAGACCTGTTTGCATTGGTCGCTCGTGGAAATCGAGCAATAGCCTGTTAGAGCGCCACATCTCACGCTGGCGCAGCGATACTCGCAATTCCCAGAACTTGCTTGAGGAACGGAGAGACAAGTCAATTGCGCGGTCCCGCTTTTCATACCGGAAGAAGCTGTGATCGTCAGCGGACCGCCTTGGGCAATGCAAGTGGCCACGCCGCTCGCGCGATCGATACTTGCGATGGTGGGATCTGAAGAGGCCCATTGAACGCTGAGATTCTCCTGGCTCGTAGGTGGCTGATCGAAGGTTCCAGTTGCGCTGAAAGGCGACGTTCCCGTGGGTGCGGTTGCTTCGGCGTTCGCGGGATCGACAGAGATGCTCATCAGGTTTCGCGCCGGCGGACCGGCCGGTATGGGCGCGTCGTTGCCGCAACCCACTAAAATGATGGACGCGCATACGAGCCCGAGTAGAGCGATCGTGCAAAAGACACTCGCGCCTTGGCCCAAGAAGGATCCTGATCTATTGTTGGCTTGGAATTTCATACGAGCCTTTCGTGCTTAACAGCTCCTGCAGAACGCCGAGAAACACCGTTCGGTTATGGGTCTCCAAATTCTTCTCGAAATCGGCTCGCTTTTCGAGGAATGGGCCAGTAGGCATTTCCTAGACTGGAGCTTTCCGTCGTCGGCGGTCCGACGTTGTCTAGGCTTTGCCAGTTTTTCATCAGCGTACGAATGCTCTTCGCCTGCCACACAGTAAACAACAATTCACCGCGTAGAGCGAGATTCAACTGGCTTCTGCGCCAGTCGCCCTGCATAATTCCGGTTAGTGAATGAGCATTTGGTCCGAGAAGTAAATGCCCAATTTCGTGTGCCATCAAACAACCTAAGACGATTGGGATCTCCCCTTCTGATTCGCCCGCTTCCAGGCGTGAGATGGACCCATAATAGACGCTGGCGATGAAGGGTGGGGTCGCGAAGCCGAATACGCTGTCGGCAAAATAGTGCTGCGTGGAACGGTTGAGCAGACGAAGGAATACTTCTCCATTCGTGGGCTCCGTTCCGCAGGCTTTGTCCGAATCAGGTCTGAGCGGAATGGCGCATTCCAGCCAGAAGACATCCAATCCCACTCGGGAGAAGATTTGGCTGGCCTGGCGCTCTGCGCTGGCGATCGTCGTCCGCGAGGCGGCACTGTAGTTAAAGACTAGAATCTTCAGCGAGGGCGGGGACGTCTGAGCTGCCAATTGTCCTAAAGTTAGCAGCCCAACTAATACAAGCCGCATTGGGACACAAAGAACCAGTCGAACCCCGCTGCGAAGTTGCCTTGAGCGGAAATTCCAATTTCTGTTCATCTGCCCTCCGCCTGCTTGGGCAGAAGTTAGTGAATTTCGACATCGGAATCCTGATGCAGGTCTGAGGTATTCGTGATGGTTTGCTGAAGTACCTGTAAAGCTGGAAGGAACCTAGCTATAATTGCGCTAATTTATGCGAGCAGATTTATGGCCCGTGAGTTTCGTCTCGGCCCGTGGTTAGTCCAGCCAAATCTCAACACAATATCTCGCAATGGGACAGTCCTTCGTCTCGAGCCCAAGGTTCTGGACGTCCTTGTGTATCTGGCTGAACGCCGGGGAGAAGTTGTCCCAAAGGAAGAGTTGATCAAGGCGGTCTGGTCAGACGCTTTTGTGACCGACGATACGCTGACGCGCTGTGTCTATGAGCTCCGGAAAGTACTGGAAGACGATGTAAAGCACCCGAGGTTTATCCAGACGGTTCCGCGCCGTGGTTATCGGCTTATCCCTTCGGTGGAAGAACCGGCATTGGAGTCCTCTTCAATATCTCCAGACATAAGGCCCCATGTTGCCGATAATGACTGGCGGAACTCTCGTCTTTTCAGCCGCCGTTCGCTGGTGATGGTATGTGGCGCAGCCGTCCTGGTTTCTCTTCTGCTGGCGTGGTTCTGGTGGGGCAGAGTTCGACTGTCTGTTCAAACTCCGCAGCGGGCGCTTACGCGTCTCACGTTCGAGCCGGGTCTGCAAACCGGGCCGAGTTGGTCGCCCGATGGCCGGATGATTGCCTATAGTTCAAACCAAATTGGCAAGTTTGACATTTGGGTCCAACAGATCGGAAGCGGCGGCCCACTTCAGATTACTCATGATCCGGGCCAGAATTGGCAACCAGAGTGGTCGCCCGACGGCAAGTACATCGCTTATCGGTCAGAGAACGGCGAAGGAGGGCTATACACAATCCCGGCCCTTGGGGGAGTTCCCCACAAGATCGCCGGTTTTGGATACTACCCGCGGTGGTCGCCGGACAGCACACAAATCCTATTTCAACCTACTTCCTTTGGAGGCTTAAGGTCTTTGTACACCGTCTCACCCGATGGCGGCGAACCGAAAACCGTCCTCGATCAATTCTTCGCGGAACATCCCGAAATAACCGGACGATCTGCAGCCTGGCACCCTGACGGCAAGCGCGTTTCCGTTTACATCTGGGATTACAAAAAGTCAGCGCCTGTATTTTGGACTGTTCCGCTCAAGGGCGGTGAAGCCGTCAAGTCTGAGGTTAACCCTGAACAGCTCAAGCATTTCGGTGATACATCGACCGGCCGATTTGCAGCCGACACAAGATTCTCCTGGAATCCGTCTGGCAGCGCCATCTATTTTGAGAGGACTTTTGCCGGAGCTACTAATTTGTGGAAGATGCGAGTCGATCCCAAAACCTTACAAGTCATGAGCATCGAACGCTTAACGACGGGGCCGGGGTACGACTCGGGACTGTCGATCAGTCCCGATGGAAAGAAATTGGCATTTAGTGGCGAATCGCGAAGGGTCCAAATCTGGGTGGCTCCGTTCGATCCCGAGTCCGGCAGGCTGACCGGAAACGGCGAGGTTTTAACTTCCCCAGGGATTGAGGCTTGGATACCGACTTTGACTCCGGACGGCCAAAAGCTCGCATTCAGCGGAAGTCGCGGCCGGGGATGGCAGGTATGGCAAAAATCACTGATATCGGGCGTAGAAACCTTAATTGCCGATGATTCGTATATCCGTGCCTACCCGGTCTGGTCACCGAATGGCAAGTTCCTCGCTTACGCACGAATTAACCCTTCTGGCACCGGCAACTCGCTCATGACTTGGTCAGCCGACTCCGGGGAAGAGACGGTCATTGGTGATGGGAGAGACTACGACCTTTACGGGTGGTCGCCAGATAATCAACAACTCGTGGTTTCGAAGTGGAACGAAAAAAACAAAAAGGCAGAAGTATGGCTGTTGCCAATCGACTCCAAACTCGCTCCCCAGAAAATAACTGCTAGTCCGGACTACTTTCTGTTTCAGGGACAAGTGTCTCCCGACGGGCGCTGGGTGGCTTTCGAAGCCATTCGAGACGTGCCGAAAGGCAGAGAATCAACCGTTTACGTCGTTCTCGCAAATGGGGGCCCGTGGATTCGAGTAACCGACTCGCAGCAGTGGGACGACAAACCTCGATGGTCACTGGATGGTAAGACAATTTATTTCGTCTCGTCACGAGGCGGTTTCTACAACGTTTGGGGAAAACATTTTGACTTGAAGACCGGAAAAGTTGGAAGCCCATTCCGCGTAACTGATTTCAACAGCCCTGGTCTCATGGTCCCCAATTTCATTCCAGATGTCGGTCTTTCCGTCGCCGCGACCCGTCTTGCTGTTACCGTATCGCAATCTTCAGGTCGAATTTGGATTCTTGATAACGTGGCGGATTGAGCAACGCTGGTTTTGGCTCGACAATGCGATCATAGAAAAATGTGGTCGCGCGCGTTTGCTGTGTTGTGCGTCGGATTAGCCCTAGTTTTGTCCGCAGCGGCACAAAAAGGCGGGCAGAAAACTGACGCCGAGATGCCAGAGAACCCTTCGCCGCAACAGGGTACCGAATCGAAAAAACAAAAGCTGGAGCGGCTGCCGATCGAATGGATTATCGGGCCATACATTCCCGTCCAGGGAAAGCTCAGGCCGCTGACGAACCAGGATCGTGGCGAGATTTATCTGCAACAGACTTTCTTCACCGCCGGATCGTACATCGCGAGGGCGTTTTCCGCCGGACTCGATCAGGCGCGTGGCGCGCCTCATGAATGGGGCGGTGGGTTCGCTGGATATGGCAGGCGCTATGCGGCGCGCTATGGCGAATTCATAGTTCAGAACAGCATTGTTTCGGGCGGAAACGCATTGCTCGGGTATGAGCCACGATATGACTTTTGCCGTTGTGACGGGTTCTGGCGACGCACGGCGCATGCGGTCTCAAGAAACTTCGTGGCCTACAACCACACCGAGCGCGAACTGCGGCCACAGACTCCGATGTATGTGGCAGCGTTTGCCGCTGGTGTGCTCTATAACACATGGTTGCCCGGGCAACAGCACGTCTGGCGAGGAGGCGCTTACAACATGTTGGAGCAGGCGGGAATTGGAAGCGGATACAACTTCGTGAGCGAATTCTCGATCGACATTCTGCACATGTTCGGATTGAAGAAGGAATTGAGGAGGAGGCGGTGAATGGTCAGCCGACTCAGCTAACAGCATCATTCCGGAGCGTCACGAGAAATGTGCTGTTACATGAACGATGGCACCAGAAGCCATTGTCATTCCGAAGCGCCAGCGGAGCGGCAAGCGAGGAATCTGCAATTGAGGATGCCCCCACCCTTGTCACGCTTTTGTGAAAGGGTGGGAATGCTGTCTATATTTTGGAGTAGACCAACTTCCGTTTTGCCTAAACCACTGTCATTCCGAAGCGCCAGCGGAGCGTTAAGCGAGAAATCTGCTCTTTCGGCTACCGACCGAGACCACTCTTCCCCTGAGTGTCGATTCGGCGGATCGGAGAAAAAACTTGATTCCAACCAATCATCGCGGCCGTACGAAGCTTCATCTCAGAACGTGTATCCGACAATAACGCGCAATTTCGGCGCTGGCCCTGACCACAGACTGCTTTTCATTTCGACGAAGGCTCCTCGGCGCGACTGCATCCCGAGCAGCACGTTGAAACCTGTCTCGTAATCGAAATTCCCGAAATCGATGTCGCGGCCTGATTGAAAACTCTGGTGAATAAAAATCAGCGCGGGACCTGCGCCGATATAAGGAGTCCAATTGCCTTGGCGGCGATTGGCGCCGAACCGGTACACGCCTTCGAGATTGAGCGCGATCAGGTCCGTAACTTCTCCGAAATCGAATTCGGCATTGGGCCTGAATTGCACGCGCGGGTGGAAGATGGGGCCTATTTGCGATTGAATTCCAAACATGAAGAGCTCAGGGTCAAACGCCGCGCCTGCGCGGACTCCCATACGCCAGCGGCGACTCTCGCGGCGGATCTGGCTTTCAATGTCGCGCACCTTATCTGGAACCGGGGCAGTCTGAGCACCTTTGTCCGCCGTAGTTCCTGTTCCGCCCTGTGATCCGGACGCGGCACTCAGGACAGCTACATTGCTTGCGGTACGGGTACCGTTTTCATCTGCAGCGCCCGCGGTAACGCGAACACGCGCTCCTTTGGCAAGCCCGCGTGAGCGAGCACCGGGGCCATAGGTAAAAAGATGGAAATCGCCATCATCAGAACGAACCACCAGAGTATCGCGGCTGGTCGAAGCCACTGTGCCCTCGACAGGGCTGTTGTCACCTGACGATTGTGCAGAGTTATTCTGCTGCGCCTGCGATGGCACGGCGATGAAAGCTGGGGTGAGTAGAAGGCAGGAAGCCAGTAACAAAACGTGAGACCGCATAGTCCTCCTAAGTCTCTGCGGGCCCGCTTACCGGAACGAAGACGATCCTTACACGTCCAGCAGTTACCTTGAGGTTAGTAATCAAGCTGAGAACACTCCATACCGTACGAACCGCATTTATGGCGTGTGATGACCGGATTGTTACCTGAATTTGAGAGTTCGATCTAACCGCAGTAGCTTACGGCTGATGCAAAAGCAGGAAACGCTTCTTGCATTGTGAGCACCATTGAACTGGAGGTTCGAAAAACCTCACCACCTGCAGTGAACAAGGTCGTCTACTGACGTGAATTAAGAAACCCTGGTTCTGATCTGGCGCGGCATGGACTTAATCAGCGGCTTTTGGGATTTCTTTTGGCAGTTCCTTTTTCAGGCGCTGCTCTTTCGCTTCGAGAAGGCGATTGATCTCTCTAACCAATTCCATCAATTTGTGCGGATCCTGTTCGTTCGCCGCCTGCTCACAGAGCTGCATCCAGTACTCTTTCTGTTGACCCTTCAAGCGAGATGCCTCCGGAAACTGCTGGTGAGAAGTGTGTCCTATCATTGTGGTTCTCACCTGAAAGGGTCTGTTCGATGACGGACAGATAGTTACCGAAGTCGCGTTGGCATAGCGACAAGTGGATGATCGGAGTGGTACTACAGGGGCTTCCCGACTTCAGCGCACAACCACGCTGACCAGCTTGCCGGTAAAGATCACCTTGACGATCTGCTTGCCGGCGATGTGGGATTGCACTTTTTCGTCCGCGACCGCCTTCCGCTTTATCTCTTCTTCCGAAGTTCCCGGCGCTACGACGATTTTGCCGCGCAGTTTGCCATTCACCTGCACGGGAATTTCGATCTCTTCTTCCTTTGCAAGCTCGGGGTCGTATTTCGGCCACGGCGCCTTGAGCAAGTTGCTGGTTTCGCCGAGCATCTCCCAGAGCTCGTGAGCGAGGTAGGGAGCGAAGGGGGCGAGCAGGAGCACGAGATTGCGTTGCACGCCGGCAAGCAAAGCCGGGGGCACCGCGGATTGTGTGGCTCGGACATTCCTGTCCGAGCGACCCTTAGCAGTCTCATTTTCATTGTCGGACAAGAATGTCCGACCCACACGGTCGTCTGTTACGTAAAGTGCATTCACCAATTCCATTATGGCGGCGATGCATGTATTGAAGTGCCAGCGCCCCTGGAAGTCGTCGGTCACCCGCTTGATGGTCTGGTGAAGCTTGCGCTGAATGGCGCGGGCCTCAGGAGGCAGATCGTTCCGGTCTAACTCATCAAGCACTTGGTTGATCTTTTTATCCCTTTCGGGCAGGTTCGCGGAATTGCGCGCGACGAATCGGTACACGCGTCCCAAAAAGCGCTGAATGCCTTCGATGCCTGTTTCCTGCCAGTCGAGGTCGCGATCGGGAGGGGCGGCGAAGAGGCTGTACATTCGCGCGGCGTCGGCACCGAAGCGGGCGACCATTTCGTCGGGCGCGACTACATTGCCGAGACTCTTCGACATCTTCGCGCCGTCTTTAATTACCATGCCTTGCGTGAAAAGGCGCTCGACCGGTTCGTCGTTTGTGATGAGGCCGATGTCGCGCATGAACTTGGTCCAGAAGCGCGAATAGATCAGGTGCAAAATCGCGTGCTCGACACCGCCGATGTACTGGTCAATTCCCTTCTCGCCGAACCAGTACTGCGCGACCTTCGAATCGAACGGAGCGCGGTCGTTGCGGGCGTCCGTATAGCGATAGAAGTACCAGGACGAATCGACGAATGTGTCCATGGTATCGGTCTCGCGACGAGCGGGGCCACCGCACTTGGGACATTTGGTGTTGAGAAATTCCGCAACGCGCAACAGCGGCGAGCCGCCAGAGAGCGTGATCTCGACATCGTCTGGGAGGATGACAGGCAAATCTTGTTCTGCGACGGGAACGACGCCGTCTTTCTCGCAGAAGACCATCGGGATTGGTGTTCCCCAGTAGCGCTGGCGCGAGATGCCCCAGTCTTTAATTCGGAAGATCGTCTTGCGTTCGCCGAAGCCGTGCTCCTGTGCGTATGCGGCCATCTTCTTTATGGCTTCGTCGCAGGTGAGGCCGTTGAAGGGGCCGGAGTTGATGAGCTTGCCGTCGAGTGTGGTGAAGGGGAACTCATCGGCTTGTGTGGCTCGGACATTCTTGTCCGAGCTATTCGCGGGCGAGGGCGCTCGCGCCACACCAGGCTCAATCACCTGCCGAATTTCGATGCCGTATTTTTTTGCGAATTCGTAGTCGCGTTCATCATGCGCCGGCACACTCATGATGGCGCCAGTGCCATAGTCCATGAGGATGTAGTTCGCCACCCAGACCGGAACTTTTTCGTTGTTATATGGATTGATCGCGAAGTGGCCGGTGTTTACTCCGTGCTTCTCGATGTTGCCGATGTCGCCGGTCTCTTTCGCTTTCACCTGCTCGGCGATGAGCTGATCGACTTTGCGGCGCAACTCGGGATCTGCTTCGGCCAACTTCTTCGTAGTCGGATGCTCGGGCGCGAGTTGAACTGAAGTCGCGCCGAAGATGGTATCGACACGAGTGGTAAAGACAGTAATCTTCTCGCCTGCCGCCGAATCCAAACGGAAATCGACCAACGTGCCTTCGCTGCGGCCGATCCAGTTGCGCTGCATGGTGCGGACTTTTTCTGGCCAGCCGGGAAGCCGGTCGAGATCGCGGAGCAATTCGTCCGCATATTGCGTGATGCGCAAGAACCACTGCTCGAGCTCGCGTTGCTCGACGGGAGTGTCTTCGTGACGCCAGCAGCATCCGCCGACAACTTGCTCGTTGGCGAGCACGGTCGCGCACTTCGGGCACCAGTTGACCTTGCTCTTTTTGCGGTAGGCCAGCCCACGCTCGTAAAGCTTCAAGAAAAACCATTGGTTCCACTTGTAATACTCAGGAAAGCAAGTAGTTACTTCGCGCGACCAGTCATAGGCGAAGCCCAGGCGCTTCATTTGCGCCTTCATGTTGTCGATGTTGCGAAG